>JAFZQY010000050.1 GCA_017620155.1 Lachnospiraceae bacterium
ATGCCTACAACTATGGAAGCTACCGAGTACTTCCAGAAGAACGGCGTTCTGTTCTGCCCCGGCAAGGCTTCAAATGCCGGCGGTGTTGCAACAAGCGCACTTGAGATGAGCCAGAACTCCGAGAGACTTTCATGGACATTCGAGGAAGTTGATCAGAAGCTTCAGCGCATCATGGTTGACATCTTCCATAACCTTGATAACGCTGCTAAGCAGTACGGCAAGGAAGGCGACTATGTTGCAGGCGCAAACATCGCAGGATTTCTTAAAGTAGCTGAAGCCATGAAGGCTCAGGGTGTTGTATAATTATATAGCGAGTGAACGGCCCGGGATTTGCTCCCGGGCCATTTTTTTCAAAAACCATGGCAAAATGTGATGTATGTTTCAGACAATGTGATATAGCTGAAGGAAGTCCCGGATTCTGCGGCGGGAGGATATGCGCGGGCGGCGTGGTGCGCGCGGCGAACTACGGCCGTGTAACTTCCATAGCGCTTGATCCGATAGAAAAAAAGCCGCTTAACAGATTTTTCCCGGGAAGCATGATAGTGTCCGTAGGAAGCTATGGATGCAACCTGCGCTGCCCTTTTTGCCAGAATGATGACATATCATGGGGAGATATGGTGAGCGTCTGGCCGGACCGTGCCCGGTATATCACGCCGGAGGAACTTGCTGATATAGCAGAATCATATAGAGGGTCCGGAAATATCGGAGTTGCATTCACATATAATGAACCGCTGATCGGCTATGAGTTCGTGCGCGATACGGCTAAGCTCGTTCATGAGCGTGGGATGAAAAATGTACTCGTATCAAACGGCTGTGCTTCGTTAGGGGTCCTTGATGAGATCGGGCCGTATATCGATGCGATGAACATAGACCTTAAGGGTTTCTCGGACGAGTATTACAGGGATGATCTTCGTGGCAGCAGGCAGATGGTCATGGAGTTCATTGAGCAGGCGGTTAAGATCTGTCATGTCGAGCTGACCACGCTGATAGTTCCCGGAAAAAATGATTCCGAGGATGAGATGCGTGAAATGGTCGAGTGGGTCTCCTCACTCACCGACGGATATGGTAATATATGCGGAGAAAACATTCCGTATCACATATCAAGATTTTTCCCACGATTCCATATGACCGACCGTGATGCTACGGATGTGGCGCTTATTTACAGGCTGGCGGACATTGCGCGCGAGAGACTCAAATATGTCTATACCGGCAACTGCTGATCCCTTTTTCGGAGATCCATATGTTACTCTTACAGCAAATGATCATACTGTTCCTGCTGATGATAGTGGGATTCGTTCTTAACAAGACCGGACTGCTTAACAAGGCGGGTGAAAAGACTATCTCCGCTGTTGTTGTGAATGCGGCTAATCCGGCCATGGTCCTTGCGGCTTCGATCAACAAGGAAAGCACCATTCAGGGGATTAAGCTGCTCAAGACATTTGGGCTGATCGTTGTCGTCTACATCATACTTGTGATACTTGCCTGGGTCATAACCAGAGTGCTCCGCGTTCCGATCGGGCAGCGCGGCACATATCAGAATATGACCGTATTCTCTAATATAGGATTCATGGGATTCCCGCTCGTGAGCGCGATGTTCGGAAGTGATGCGATGCTGTATGCGTCTCTTTTCGTGATCCCGTATAATGTGCTGATCTATACATACGCATATTTCATGATGGACAGTGACCTCGAGGCAGTAGGCTGCGAGATCGCAGCTGAGGATAAAGAGAAATCATCAGGCGCCCGCTCTGCGGCAACGCTCCGCAAGATCATCAATATCGGCACGATCTCGAGCATCGTGACCATCATAATATATCTGTCACAGATTCATATCCCCGAATATATAGAGTCCACAGTCACACACTTAAGCCATCTCACAGCACCGCTCTCGATGATCGTTATAGGTTCATCGATCGCGAACATGAAGTTTAAGGAGATGTTTACGGATGTGAGGCTTTTGATATTCTCTGCCGTTAAGCTTTTGCTCATTCCCCTGGTGGGAGTTACGCTGATCAGACTGACCGGCGCAGATCCGCTGTTCGTGGGAGTGTGCCTGGTGATGCTGGGGACACCTATCGGAAGCATGACGGCGATGATCGCGCAGACCCACGGCAGCAACTATGAGCTCGCGGCCAGGGGAGTAGCGCTCACAACCGTGCTATCTGTTGTTACGCTGCCCCTCATGTCGATGATATTATTATGATATAGAAACCGAACCAGGCCACTTTATACAGATATGATCACACCCGACTACCTGCGGATCTACATATCCGACACCAAGTTCATAAACGACTCCGAAGAATATGAGCGGATATACCAGTCGCTCCCTGAGTTTCGCATGAAGAAAGTGGATTCTCTCAGGAACGAGGAAGTGCGGAAGCAGTCCATGACGGTTTTTGCATTACTGGCCCTGGGACTTAAGGAGATGGGCATCGATGTTTCTGATAAGGATGAGTGGGATAAACTTGACTTCTCGCTCAGGACGCATGGAAAGCCCTACTTTAAAGGCCGCAGGGATATCCATTTCTCAATGTCGCATACCAAGGGCGCGGCCATGTGTGCGATATCAGGAAGCAGCATAGGATGTGACATAGAGCACATTAAGAACAGAATGAGCCTGTATAGCGTGGCCAGAAAGGCTCTGACCGACCGTGAACTGTCTCTCTGCATGCAATCCCCCGGCGTGACCGAAGCGACCGATCCTGAGAGCCTCGAGACTGTATCCGCCCTGCCCAATGCGGCCGGGATATGCATCGATCCGCGCAGGTTTTATCATATCTGGACACGCAAAGAAGCGTATGTGAAATATACCGGCGAGGGACTTCAGCGCATCCTGACCGGTTTTGACAGTTTAGAGGTTCCGGCACATCTGTATTCCGAGGACTTACACGATCACATCTGGTCGGTATGCATGCCCGAAGGCGTATATACCGATTTCGCAGTCAAAAGCGCACTCAAAGTTTGTTCTTCTTTTTCTGATCTTGCTTGAAAAATCCCAAGATTTCAACTAAAATAGTACTTTGGTATGTTGTGTCGGTAAACACGCAAAAGTGCGCCCGGTATGACGGTACACAATTCCGGAAAGAGGTATGTAATGGCACTCAACAAAAAGCCTGTAACAGGCATGAAAGATATACTTCCCGAGGAGATGGTCATCCGTGAATACGTGATGGATATCATCAGGTCTACTTATGCTGAATTCGGGTTCACACAGATAGAGACTCCCTGCATAGAGAGCCTCGATAACTTAAACTGCAAAGCCGGTGGAGAGAACGAAAAGCTGATCTTCAAGATCATGAAGCGCGGCGAGAAACTCAAGATCGCCGAAGCCAAAGAAGAGAACGACCTCGCAGACGGCGGCTTAAGATACGACCTGACCGTTCCGCTCGTTCGTTATTATTCCAATCATTCCGCGGAGCTGCCGAATCCTTTCAAGGCACTTCAGATGGGCAATGTATGGCGCGCCGACAGACCTCAGCGCGGCAGATACAGACAGTTCATGCAGTGCGATATCGACATCCTCGGCGATGCTTCGAACCTGGCGGAGATCGAGCTGATCCTGGCTACGACCACGACCTTAGGCCGTATCGGATTTAAGAATTTCGAGATCAGGATCAACGACAGACGGATCCTCAGGGCGCTCGCGCTTAACTGCGGATTCCCCGAGGAAAAGCTTGACGAGATCTTCATTATCTTAGACAAGATGGACAAGATCGGCACTGACGGTGTAAGGGCGGAACTCATCGAAGCAGGCTTCGATGCAGACAAGGTGGATTCCTACATCGGCCGTTATTCGGGAATGCAGGAAGCCGACGATCCCGTAGCCTATTGCCTTGATTATCTGGGCGACACCTTGGAAGAGGGCGTTGCCGATTCGTTCAAGGAGATCATCTCATCTGTCAAAGCGGCAGGCGGTGATCATTATAAGCTTGTTTTTGACCCCACTCTCGTAAGAGGGATGAGTTACTATACAGGAACCATTTTTGAAGTTGCGATGCCCGAGTTCGGCGGAAGCTGCGGTGGCGGCGGCAGATATGACAGGATGGTTTCGATGTTTACCGGACAGAGCGTACCGGCCTGCGGTTTTTCCATAGGATTCGAGCGCATCATCATGCTCCTCATGGAGAGCGGATTCAAGGTTCCGGGCTCAGCTTCCAGGACCGCCTATCTGGTAGAAAAAGGCGTGGACAGCGAAACACTTGTATCGGTGTTTAAGGAAGCGGCGTCGGAGCGCGAAAAAGGCAGACAGATACTCGTTGTCCGCATGAACAAGAACCGCAAGTTCCAGAAAGAACAGCTGACGGCGCAGGGTTATACCGAGTTTAAGGAGTTCTTCAAAGAGGGCCTCAAGTAACATGAACGAGTTTCTCCTCTTTGTATGCGCGACCGTCTGGGGCATCTCGTTCGTATCCCAGTGTGCGAGCATGGAGTATATCGGTCCGTTCACTTTCAGCGCGATCCGGTGTGCGATGGGAACCCTGGTGCTGATCCCCGTGATCCTGATAGCGAAGAAGATCGCAATAACCCATCAGGGGAAAAGCGCTACGCTCGCCCAGTTTGAACGCATCTTCGGCAGAAGCACCGTGATCGGCGGGATATTAAGCGGGATATTGCTTTTCATAGCATCCAATCTCCAGACCATAGCGCTTAAGACCGCGTCAGCCGGCAAAGGCGGATTCATCACCGCGATGTATATCATCTTGGTGCCGATCCTCGGGATCTTTCTTCATAAGAAGATAGGATTCAATGTCTGGATAAGCGTGGGACTGGCCACAGTCGGGCTGTACCTGCTGTGCATCAAGGACGGATTTACACTTGGGTCCGAGGACCTGCTGCTACTTGCGTGCGCGCTCTTTTTTGCGATACAGATACTGGTCGTTGATAAGTACGTGCCGGATGCGAACGGCATAGCGATGGCGGCCATTGAATTCGGCGTATGTTCGCTGATGTCGGCCGTAGTGATGCTCTTTTGCGAAACGCCCACATGGGAACTTATAAACGAATGCATGGGCGCCCTGCTCTATGCGGGAGTCGGCAGCTGCGGAGTTGCATATACATTACAGATACTTGGGCAGAGGGATGTCGAACCGACCATGGCGAGCCTCATCATGAGCCTTGAGAGCGTGGTCAGCGTGATCTCCGGCGCCGTGATCCTTCACCAGATCATGACCGGCCGTGAACTATTAGGTTGCGCGCTCATGTTCGTGGCTATCATCCTCGCACAGATGACCGACGTGATAGCTGCCCGGAGGAAAAAATGAACAGATCACATCTTGATGTACTCGCAGATAAATTTGCGGAGACCAAAGATAATAATGTTTTTAACGAATTCATGATGGAGCTGGAGAACAGTCTGGTCATGGTCCCTGCCAAGGCTCCCGAGAATGTGAGCGAGGAGACCATGGAGGCAGCCAAAAGCGGCAAGCCGATACCGATCGACTTAAAGAATCCGCCTCAGGTTCTGCTCATGCCGAAAAAGGACGGCGGATTGCTTTTCCCCGTATTCACTTCAGCTCAGCAGATACCTGCTGACAGGAAACCGCCCGTGATCGTGAATCTGCCTTTCAGCGCGGTCATCGATCTGCTCAAGAAGAATGAGGACAAGGTCAGCGAGATCATCGTCAATCCTTTTTCCAAATCCATCATTCTGACGGATAAACTGGTGGATCTGGTAGACAAGCGCATCAAGGCCGGAGTGGTCGGACAGCGCGCTCAGAGCGTCAAACTTACCGAGCAGCAGATCCATGCGATCGCCCATGTAAAGATGAGCAGGGAGGAACTTCCGAAGGCCCTATTTGCAGATCCCAAGAAGGTCTTATCCGACATCAAACTCGGAAAAGAAAAATACATCCTGGATGCTTACAGAAAAGTGTATCCTCCGAATATCAAGGTGCCTTACTCTGATGATGACATATCAGTCATGTGCCTTCAGATAGATGAGGATATGCTGATCACGCGAATCGATCTTCCCGAGACATATACGCAGGAAGGCTCGGCCGTGCGGATATATATAGCCGAGCACGCTGGCGAGACCGGGTATTACATGATCGAGAAAGGCGGAAAAGACGCCCCCGCTTATGTAGCATCCGTGACTGAAGACGGTACGCATACGAAGATTGAGGAGGCGCCTGATAACGGGGCGGAGATCGAGACCATCATGAGCCTGATCCGTCCTTCATAATCATGAAAAACAAGGTTGGAGAAACAATGACATTTTTGCATAAGATAAAAACAAAAAGAATAATAGCCGCTGCGGTGCTCGCCGCACTGTCGCTTACTCTCTTCGGATGCGGATCTGATCCGACGGAAGGTAAGTCCGGCAGGGAGATACATAAGGACGGAAGCGTAGAGGCTGTCATCGTCACACCTTTTGACGAAACATATTACAGCGTAGCGGACTTAAAGGCCATGATCGACGAAGAGGTGTCCGGTTACAACTTCGACCACGCGGGAGACAAGATCTCGCCCGGAGATGTGAGCTGCACCGACGGAGTCTTAACCTGCGTCATGAACTTTTCATCGGATGAAGATTACGCCGAGTTTAACACCAGGCGGTTCATGATAGAGGATTTTGCGACGGCGATGGCTTCCGATCTGGTCAAGATATCTGTCAAGTCCGTCAAGGATCTGGCTCAGACCGATCTTCATACCGTGACCGACGGCAACAAGTTATCCGTTCTGATAACCGATGAGCCGGGATATGTCATTTTTCCCGGAAAAGTAAGATACATATCGGACGGAGTGGAAGTTCTGGATAAGAAGACCGTAAATGTCTTAGAGGACATGGACGGACTGGCATATATCATTTACGAGATCAAATAAATCTGAAATAAAAAACTGGAGGAGATTTTTATGGAAAAGACAATGGACAAGATAGTAACCCTGGCCAAGACCAGAGGATTCGTATATCCCGGTTCCGAGATCTACGGAGGTCTGGCGAACACATGGGATTACGGCAATCTCGGCGTCGAGCTTAAGAATAATGTAAAAAAGGCATGGTGGCAGAAGTTCGTGCAGGAAAGCCCTTATAATGTCGGCGTAGACTGTGCGATACTGATGAACCCCCAGACATGGGTGGCATCCGGACATCTCGGCGGATTCTCAGATCCTCTGATGGATTGTAAGCAGTGCCACGAGAGATTCAGAGCCGACAAGATCATAGAAGATTTTGCGGCAGAAAAAGGCATAACCCTTGAGACTTCAGTGGACGGATGGTCACATGAGGAGATGGAGAAATTCATCAAGGACAATAACGTGCCCTGCCCTTCATGCGGCATGCATGATTTCACTCCGATCAGAGAGTTCAACCTGATGTTCAAGACATTCCAGGGCGTTACCGAGGATGCGAAGGATGTCGTATACCTGCGTCCCGAGACCGCTCAGGGTATCTTCGTTAACTTCAAGAATGTACAGAGAACCTCACGTAAGAAGGTGCCTTTCGGTATCTGCCAGGTAGGTAAGAGCTTCCGTAACGAGATCACTCCCGGTAACTTCACTTTCCGTACCAGAGAGTTCGAGCAGATGGAACTGGAGTTCTTCTGCAAACCCGGCACACAGACAGAGTGGTTTGAATACTGGCGTAAGTTCTGCTATGAGTGGCTGCTTAAACTCGGCATCAAAGCAGAGAATTTAAGACTGCGTGATCACGATCCCGAGGAGCTCTCATTCTACTCGGATCATACGACCGATATCGAGTATGCATTCCCCTTCACCGACTGGGGCGAGCTCTGGGGTATCGCATCCAGGACCGATTATGACCTGACCAGACATCAGGAGACATCCAAGCAGTCCATGGAATACTTCGATGATGAGACTAATGAGAAGTACATCCCTTATGTTGTTGAGCCTTCGCTCGGTGCAGACCGCGTGACTTTAGCCTTCCTTTGTGAGGCATATGACGAGGAGAACTTAGGAACCGAGGAAGCGCCCGACATGCGTACCGTACTTCGTTTCCATCCCGCTATCGCGCCGGTTAAGATCGGCGTGCTGCCTCTTTCCAAGAAGCTTAATGAGGGCGCTGAGAAGATATATGCTCAGCTTTCCAAGAAATACAACTGCGAGTTTGATGACCGCGGAAACATCGGTAAGAGATATCGCCGTCAGGATGAGATCGGAACGCCTTTCTGCGTAACTTATGACTTCGATTCGGAAGAGGATCATAAGGTTACGGTGAGGTTCCGTGATTCCATGGAGCAGGAGCGCGTGGCCATCGAAGAGCTGGATGCGTTCTTTGAAGACAAGTTTACATTCTAACCGTATATTTCAGGAGTAATTATGAATCAGTTTACATCAAAGGAACTTAGGAAAAGCTGGATAGAGTTTTATGAGAAAAGGGGGCATGTGGATGTCGGTGCCGTTTCGCTCGTTTCGGACGGATCGACCGGCGCAATGTTCAATGTAGCCGGCATGCAGCCCATCATGCCTTACCTTCTCGGTAAGACTCATCCTCTCGGAACCAGGCTCTGCAATGTTCAGGGCTGCGTTCGTACCAACGATATCGACGGCGTGGGCGACAAGAGCCATCTTACGTTTTTCGAGATGATGGGTTCATGGAGCCTCGGAGACTATTTCAAAAAAGAAAGATGCCAGTGGAGCTACGAGCTTCTGACCGAGGTCTTCAAATTCGACAGAGATCATCTTGCGGCTACCGTATTTGAGGGCGACGAGAATGCACCCAGAGATGAGGAAGGCGCCAAGTACAGGATCGAATCAGGCTTCAAGCCCGAGAATGTATTCTTCCTGCCTGCTGAGGACAACTGGTGGGGTCTTGAGTACGGCCCCTGCGGACCCGACTCAGAGATGTTCTATGTTTCGGATGCGGAGCCCTGCGGACCTGACTGCAGACCCGGATGTCACTGCGGCAAGTATACCGAGATCGGTAATGACGTGTTCATGCAGTACGACAAGCAGAAAGACGGAAAGCTTCTTCCGCTCGCCAAGAAAAACGTGGACACCGGATGGGGACTTGAGAGAAACCTTGCTTTCTTAAACGGCGTTGACGATGTATATCTTACCGACCTTTTCACGGGAGTTATCGCACGCATCGAAGAAAAGTCGGGCATCAAATACGGATCGGATGAGAAGAGCACCAGGTCCATGAGGATCATCGCAGATCACTTAAGGACAGGCGTAATGCTCATCGGCGACGAGGCTAAGCTTCTTCCGTCAAACGGCGGCCCCGGATATGTCTTGAGGAGACTTTTAAGACGCGCCGTAAGACACGGTCAGTCCCTTAATCTGTCTCTCGAGGACATGCTCGATGTAGCAAGCGTATATATCGACGATGTATATTCGGACAGCTATCCGCTCCTTACGAAGAATAAGGGGTTCATACTTAACGAGCTTAAGAAAGAGATCGTCCGTTTTGAAGCTACTCTTGAAAACGGCATGAAGGAATACAGAAAGATCGCGGATGAGAAGAAAGCTTCGGGATCCAAAGAGATCGACGGAAAGTCTGCTTTCTATCTTTATGATACATTCGGATTCCCTTATGAGCTGACGCTCGAGATGGCCGAAGAAGAAGGCTTAAGTGTAAATGAGGCCGGCTTTAAGGAGGCCATGGACGCACAGAAGAAACTTGCCAGAGAGAATGCGAACTTCTCGCAGAAGGCAGCAGAAAGCTCTGTCTTCGATTCGCTTCCTGATGATATCACGAGCGAGTTTACGGGATATGAGAAGACGGAGGATACCGGAAAGATCGTTGGCTTAGCAGACAGCGATAACCTGGCAGACAGTCTGCCTGAAGGCTCGGAAGGTACGATCGTTACGGATAAGACTCCTTTCTATGCCACCATGGGCGGTCAGAAGGGCGATGTCGGCGTGATCATCGTAGGAGCCGCCGAATTCGAAGTGTTCGACACAGTCAAGCTTCCCAAGGGAAGAGTGGGTCATGTCGGAAAAGTTGTAAGCGGAACCGTAAAGATGGGTGATACCGCTACTCTCAAAGTCGACAGTAATACGAGGGCGGCGACATGCAGAAATCACTCCGCTACGCATCTTCTTCAGGCAGCACTTCAGGAAGTGCTCGGAAAAGATGTACATCAGCAGGGTTCATATCAGGATCCCGACAGGACCAGATTCGACTTCAGCTTCGGCGAGGCCATGAGCGCCGATCAGATATCGAAGGTTCAGACTATTGTCAATGCGAAGATCGCTGACGACCTGGCCGTAAACACAGATGTGATGAGCGTAGATGAGGCCAAGAAGTCCGGCGCGATGGCACTTTTCGGTGAGAAGTACGGCGATACGGTCCGCGTGGTTTCCATGGGCGATTTCTCCAAGGAACTCTGCGGCGGTACGCATGTGGCTCATACCGGTGAGATACGTAACTTCAAGATCATATCAGAGAGCGGCGTGGCAGCAGGCGTAAGACGTATCGAAGCCATAACCGGCGATAATGTTACGGCATATTATGAGGATCTTGAGAAAAAAGTTGCCGAGGCCGCAGAAGCAGCCAAGACCAATCCGGCTGATCTGGTCAAGAAGATCGAGGCCATGCAGAAGCAGATCAAGGAGCTTAATTCCGAACTTGAATCCCTTAAGTCCAAGGCTGCAAAAGATGCCCTCGGAGACGTAATGGATCAGGTTTGCGAGGTCAAGGGAGTAAAGCTACTGGCCACAAAGGTTAGCGGCGTGGACATGAACGGACTTCGCGATCTGGGCGACCAGTTAAAAGAAAAGCTCGGCGAGGGCGTTGTAGTTCTTGCTTCAGACTCCGACGGAAAAGTAAATCTCGTGACGATGGCAACGGACGGAGCCATAGCAAAGGGTGCTCATGCAGGTAATCTGATCAAGGCGATCGCGCCGAAAGTAGGCGGCGGCGGTGGCGGAAGACCGAATATGGCTCAGGCCGGCGGCAAGAACCCGTCCGGAATAGAAGATGCTCTGAAGGAGGCTGTTTCCGCGCTCGACGGAATGATATAATCAGACATGAAGGATCTTAGATTTAGCGTACCGGTAGGCAGCCTGCTTCCGTGGGTGTTCACCTATTCCAGGCCCAAAAGCCGGTATATGGAGAAACATGTCGACAGGTATTCCATACAGGATCGATATGATTTCGGAATGAAGGTCATAGAGAAGATAAGACGCCGTGCAAGAGTTACCATCGATGTTCACGGCCGCGAACTCGTACCTAAGGACGAGACGATCGTATTCTACTCTAACCATCAGGGCAAATTCGATGCGCTCGGAATCCTTGCATCGATGGAGAACATACCTTCAAGCGTGCTTTGGGAGAAGAAAAAGGCGGATTTCATGATCGCCCATGAGATGAGCTTTCTCGTAAATGCGGTGCTGATCGACTTAGAGACCATGAAAGGCAAGGCGCAGGGCATCATTGATGCCATCGCGATGATCAAGACCGGCAGCAACATGCTGATCTTCCCCGAAGGAAAGACTGATCCCGAGAAAGGCAATGCCCTCGGGGAATTCCAGGCGGGATGTTTCGCATGCAGCCTGAAGACGCAGACTACGATTGTGCCTGTCGCGATCTATGATTCATACAAAGCCATGAACGGCAATAATATATTTGCACGTGTTACCACTCAGGTTCATTTCCTGGCACCTATCAGACCTGAAGAGTATAAAGACTTAAATAAGCAGGAGCTGTGTGAACTTGTAAAGAACAGGATCAAGGATAAACTGGAAGAAATAGAGGGGGACCAGAATCCGTGAAAAAGAAAATGAACTTTACGACCAGATACATGATCATCATGTGCTCAGTGCTGCTGGCGGTCAATCTGGTGACCGGACTCGTGCTCGTTAATCAGTCCAAAAGAGCGATGCTCACACTGATCAACGAAAGAATGCTGGACATCTCCAATACTGCTGCGGCATCCATCGACGGAGATAAGCTGAAGAGCATCACCGCCGCTGACAAGGGAAGCGATGATTACAATATGATCGTTGAGAATCTGAGGCTTTTCCAGGAAAACTCCGATCTGATGTATATCTACACTATCCAGGATATGGGGAATGATACATTCGGTTTCATAATCGATCCCGATCCCATTTCTCCCGGCGACTTCGGCGAGGAAGTAGTTACTACAGATGCTCTGATCAAGGCTGCTTCGGGAACGTCGGCCGTGGATGAAGAGCCTTTTACCGACAGCTGGGGAAGATTCTATAGTGCCTACAGTCCCGTTTTTGATTCAAACGGCAAGGTGGCCGGCATGGTCGGAGCGGACTTCGATGCAAAGTGGCTTGAAGACCAGGTCAAGAAGCATAACATGGCGATCCTTCTGATCAGCATAGGCGCTGTCATCGTAGGTGCCATCATAGTGCTGCTCATAACCAGAAGGGTAGCCGACAGATTCCGCGGACTGTATGATGAACTCTCCGAACTTACGGAAGATATCGAGAACCTCAACAAAGATATAGCCGATAATCCGGATTATCAGGGTCTCGTAGAAAGTCTCGGCGATGAAACGGACGAAGAAGGCAAGGCGCCTGTCAGGGTACAGACCGACCTGTCCAAAGACGCAATGGGTGCTCTTTCGGATAAACTTAAGTCCACCCACGATCAGATGCATAAGTATCTGGCGATGATCCATAAGCAGGCTTATGTGGATCCGCTTACGGGAGTGGGCAACATCACTACCTATAACAACGCCATCGAAGAGATCAATGCGAGCATAGCTGCCGGCGAGGCAGAATATGCCGTATACGTCACCGATATCAACAACCACAAGAACATAGTGTTCGAGCATGGCGAAGAGCAGGGCGACAAGGTCGTAGTCGGCATAGCCGGCATACTTAAGAAGTCATTCGGAACCGAGAAGCTCTACAGGATAGGCGATGATACTTTTGCGGCTATCACCGAGAGCATGACTTTCAGCAAGATAGAAGAGATATCGAAGGTCATCTATGATGACATCGAAGACTATATCAGACAGCTGGATGATATCAAACTGTCGGTATCCAAAGGTGCCGCGGTATACCGTCCGGGCATGGATTCCGAATACAGACATACTTTCAAGAGAGCCTGCGAAGACATGTATCAGCACAGGCAGGGACGGATGTAATTCCATGAAAAAAAGATATGTGATCAAAAGCGCTGTGACGGCGCTGGCCATGATATGCATGATAATGATGAGTGCCTGTTCTTCCGGTAAGGGAGAGCAGGCAGAACTGTCTGTGCAGGAAGTGCAGGAGGTTCAGGCGCTGAATGAGACTGAAGGGACTGAAGCCGATGCGGCGGAAGTTGATGTACCGGAAGTTCAGAGAGTTGTCGAAGCGATAGACGAAGCGGATGACAAAGATTTATTAGAGAACAAAACGGCCGAGGAAGATGCATCAGATACTTCGAAGAAGGACAGCGATCTTCAGGATGACGAAGATTCAGGAGAAATCAAAACTTCGGACAATACTGATACCAAGACTGCCGATTCTGAGGACGGCGCATCTTCGGATGCGACAAAAGATACTGCGGACACGGATGCGGATGCTGCCGGTAAGTCCGGTGATTCTGCGGATGCCGCTTCGGCTGACACTGCCGCAGACTCTGCGGGTTCTGCGTCTGACACGGCCGGTTCGGATTCGGCCGGTTCGGGTTCGGACTCGGCGGGAAGCGGGACGGACACGGCTTCACATTCGGGCCGCCTGGTAGCCATAGATGCTGGCCATCAGTCGCGCGGAAACAGTGAGAAGGAGCCACTGGGCCCGGGGTCGACCGAGATGAAGGCCAAGGTCTCGAGCGGAACCAGAGGCGTATCGACCGGATTATATGAATACGAACTGAATCTTCAGGTCTCACTTAAACTTCGAGACGAACTGAAGGCCAGAGGCTATGATGTCCTGATGATCCGTGAGACCAATGATGTCAACATATCGAATGCAGAGCGTGCGACCGTGGCCAATAACGCGGGCGCGGATGTGTTCGTCCGCATACATGCCAACGGCTCGGAGAATTCTTCTGCCAATGGTATGATGACCATATGCCAGACTTCATCTAATCCGTATAACGGGTCGCTTCATGATGCGAGTTACCGTCTGTCTTCCTGCGTGCTGGATGCGATGGTCGCTTCGACCGGAGCAAAGCGCGAGAAAGTGTGGGAGACCGACACGATGACAGGCATCAACTGGTGCCAGACACCGGTCACCATAGTCGAGATGGGATATATGAGCAATGCCGCGGAAGATACCCTGATGGCTACCGATGACTATCAATGGAAGATAGTAAAGGGCATCGCGAACGGAATCGACAACTATTTCGCCGCACAATAGCAGGTTTTTGAGTAAGGGCCGATGGCCCTTATTTTTTTGGGCTTAAAATTGAAAATGATTTTCAATTCCATATTGACTTTTGGGAGCCGGGGATTATAATTGAGAATGGTTTTCAAATTCGAGGAGAATACCATGGCTGATAAGGGCACATACAACACCAAACAGAGAGAGCGCATACTTAAGTATCTGCAGGGAGTGCAGGGGGTGCATATCACCGCGGCGGATGTGTGTAATCACTTCCGAGAGAACGGCACGACCATAGGCCAGTCCACGGTTTACAGACAGCTTGAGCGTCTTGTGGATGAGGGCATGATCAATAAGTATACGATCGACAAGAACAGTTCGGCCTGCTTTGAATACATCGGGCATGATGGCCACGGCGAGGCTGCTGTATGCTTCCATTGCAAGTGCGAGAAGTGCGGAAAGCTGATCCACCTGCAGTGTGAAGAGATAGTAGAGCTTCAGGAGCATATGCTGAAAGAGCATCATTTCCTGATAGATCCCGTCAGGACTGTATATTACGGTGTGTGTGAGGAGTGTGCAGGAGAACTGAAGTGAATAGCTCAATTGTGAAAGAAGTCATGGCGAAAGAGGTTATTATGAAAAGATTCATCACGAAAAGATCTGTTACGAAACGATTCATTTCTATCATGGCGGCATCTGTGCTGCTCGTGGGAAGCCTTACGGCTTGCGGCTCGGGAACGACTGCGTCAGGAAACGAAGCTCAAACCGACGGAGCAATTCAGGCCGGAAACGCTGATGGGACGGGCATATCCGGCACCGATGGAAAACTGAGCATAGTAACAACGATCTTCCCGGAATATGACTGGGTAAAGAATGTCATGGGAGATAGGGCCGGTGAAGCCGATATCACTCTGCTTCTTGATAACGGTGTGGATCTCCACAGCTTCCAGCCTACCGCGGATGATATCATGAAGATTTCGAACTGTGATGTGTTCATATATGTCGGCGGCGAGTCTGACGAGTGGGTGGATGATGCACTTGCAGAG
Organism: Lachnospiraceae bacterium; assembly: GCA_017620155.1. Classification (GTDB taxonomy): domain Bacteria; phylum Bacillota; class Clostridia; order Lachnospirales; family Lachnospiraceae; genus XBB2008. Next base: position 15,234 of record JAFZQY010000050.1, read on the forward strand.
GCTGTAAACAAAGACCAGGTAGTGATCAACCTGCTGGAATCCCTCGGGGATTCTGTGAAAGCAGAAGAAATAGTAGAGGGAATGCAGGCCGAAGAAGAGGATGATGAAGCCGGTGAAGGTGCAGAGAGCAGCGAAAGTGAAGATGGCGAAGATGCTGAGGGTGAAGAAGAGGAAGAGATCGAGTATGACGAGCATGTATGGCTGTCTCTTCGTAATGCCGAGACTCTGTGCGGTGTGATAGCCGACGGCTTATCCGAAGCAGATCCCGGTAACGCAGATACTTATAAAGCAAACGCTGATTCATATGCCGCTCAGCTGAAGGATCTTGACGCTCAATATCAGAAGACCGTGGATGAAGCTTCTGTTAAGACGCTTCTGTTCGGAGACCGTTTTCCTTTCAGATACATGACGGATGATTACGGACTGTCATATTATGCGGCATTCGTGGGATGCTCGGCAGAGACGGAAGCCAGCTTCGAGACCATAGTCTTCCTTGCGGATAAGACCGATGAACTGAAGCTTGGTTCGATCATGACGATCGAGAACAGTGATGGCAAGATCGCCGAAACGATCCGTGACAATACGGCAGGTAAGGATCAGAATATACTTACGCTTGATTCCATGCAGGGAACTACATCCAAAGACATAGCAGCGGGGGCTTCTTACATTTCCATAATGAGCAGCAACCTCGAAGTGTTACATGAAGCGTTAAACTAAAAGTGATTAGCAGAAAAGCAACCGATTCAGAAAGCAATACCCTGAACGCATAATCAGGAAATAAGAGTATATGAGTCTGATAACTGTAAAGCAGCTCTCCATAGGTTATGAGGGAGTTGCGGTGGAAGAAAATATTGACTTCAAGGTTGATGTCGGAGATTATCTGTGCATCGTAGGTGAGAACGGCTCCGGTAAGACTACGCTCATGAAGACGCTTCTCGGGCTTAATGAACCGTTAAGCGGAGAGATAGTAACAGGGGACGGTCTTACCAGAAACGGCATCGGGTATCTCCCTCAGCAGACTATGGTCCAGAAGGATTTTCCGGCATCCGTGATGGAGATAGTCCTGTCCGGCTTCCAGAAAAAGGCCGGACTCAGGCCTTTTTACACGGCTTCCGAGAAAAAAGCCGCACTGGTCAACATGGAGAGGCTTCAGATAGCAGATCTTAAGAGCAGCTGCTATCGCGAACTGTCCGGAGGTCAGCAGCAGAGAGTATTGCTTGCCCGTGCACTATGCGCGACCGAGAAACTCCTGCTTCTGGATGAGCCGGTTTCGGGACTGGACCCTAAAGTGACTCTGGAGATGTATGAACTGATAGAGAGACTCAACAAGGACGGAGTGACGATCATCATGATCTCTCACGATATCGCCGCTGCCGTGAAATATGCAAGTCATATCCTTCATATCGGGAGCAGATGCTTTTTCGGGACCAGAGATGAGTATATTGCGAGCGGCATAGGTGATGATTTCTTAAGTCTGTTCGGACAGGGGGATTCAAATGGATAAGTTTTTCATGTATCTTGGATATCCGTTTGTGAGGTATGCCCTGATCGTAGGCGTGCTCATAGCGCTGTGCGCATCACTGCTCGGCGTGACGCTGGTATTAAAAAGGTTTTCGTTTATCGGAGACGGTCTTTCGCATGTGGCTTTTGGGGCCATGGCCGTGGCTACGGTCTTAAAGCTTACGAACAACATGCTGCTCATCCTGCCGATCACCGTCATCTGCGCAGTGCTGCTTCTTAAGAGCGGACAGAATACGCGTATCAGAGGAGATGCCGCTATCGCCATGATATCGGTGGGGGCTCTGGCGTTCGGTTACCTGATCATGAATGTGTTCTCGACATCCGCCAATATCTCCGGAGATGTGTGCAGCACACTGTTCGGTTCGACATCCATACTGACCCTGACCAAGTGGGAAGTGTGGCTGTGCGTCATACTTTCACTGGTCGTGATACTCGCGTTTATATTGTTCTATAACAAGATATTTGCGGTTACTTTTGACGAGACATTTTCGAGAGCCATCGGAGTAAAGGCCGACATATACAATCTGATAATAGCTATCATAATAGCACTAATCATCGTGCTGGCGATGAATCTCGTAGGGTCGCTCCTCATATCGGCGCTGGTCATCTTCCCGGCACTTTCGGCGATGCGCCTGTTCAAGAATTTCAAGAGCGTCATCATCTGCTCGGCATGCATATCGATCGTATGCGCTTTGGGCGGGATGATCATATCCATCATGGCGGGAACGCCGGTAGGTTCCACGATAGTTGCTGTGGATGTGGTCGGATTTGCGATATGCTGTCTGATAGGCAAACTTGCAGAACGCGGTTGATTGTTTTATGACAAGATCTATAGTAAGAAAGAACATAATAGCTGCGGCCCTGGTACTTACCTTAGGGTTATCGCTTACCGGATGCGGAAGCAGTGATACGCCGGATGCATCGAGCAGAACTTCGGGCGGCACTTCCTCGGTCGAAGATGTGCTTCAGCAGGGCATGGCCGAAGCCGATTCGCAGGATACCGAGAGGAAGGTTGTAGCAACTCCCGACTCTTATAATACAGATGCGGAGGATGAGCCGGCTGATCCGGATAACGCTGATGATCAAACAGATGACCAAGGCTATTCTTTTGACAGGCAGACCGGTATAAGCGCCGGAGCACCTGATCCGGAAGAGGCAGCGAAGGATGCGCTTCTCAGTTCTACGGAAGGAATAGATATCGACCTTACGATGCTTTCAAGCACCATGGTCTATTCAGAAGTATATGATATGATGCTCAATCCGGAGGCCTATATAGGAAAGACCATAAGGATGAGCGGGACTTTCTCTTCATTCTATGACGAAACCCTGGACAAGCATTATTTTGCCTGCATCATTCAGGATGCGACGGCCTGCTGTGCCCAGGGTATAGAATTTGAACTTACCGACGATTACAGTTATCCGGATGACTATCCCGAGGATTATGATCTGATAACCGTGACCGGCGTATTTGATACATATATGGAAGGTGAGAGCATGTATGTCACCTTACGTAACGCACATATGGGTTAAGTCCTGCCGGGAGACCACATCGCGCGCATCCGGCATGGGTCGGAGTGCTCACCGCTTACGCTCCGGAGACAATCCTCTCAACCGCTCTTGTCGTATTCTCGCGGCTTCCGAATGCGGTCAATCTGAAATAATGCTCACCGCTGGGACCGAATCCCGATCCGGGCGTTCCTACGATGCCCGACTGAGTGAGCAGCTGATCAAAGAATTCCCAGCTTGTCATATTTCCAGGCGTTCTAAGCCAGATATACGGAGCATTTTCGCCGCCGTATACTTCATATCCGGCATTTTTCAGACCTTCGTATATGATCTTCGCATTTCCCATATAATAAGCGATCTGTTCTTCGATCTCGCGTCTTCCTGCCTCGGAGTATACCGCTTCGCCGGCTCTCTGAACGATGTAGGGAGCGCCGTTGTATTTGGTTCCGTGGCGTCTTGCCCAGAGCGGCCAGAGCTTCTCACCGCCCGTGGTGAGATCCTTGGGGATGACTGTGAAACCGAGCCTTAATCCCGTGAATCCGGCGGTCTTGGAGAAAGAACGGAACTCTATCGCACAATCCCTTGCTCCTTCACATTCATATATGCTGTGCGGGATCGAAGGATCGGAGATATATGCTTCGTAAGCTGCATCATAGAGTATCACGGAGTCGTGTTCGTTGGCGTAATCTACCCATTCCTGCAGACGCTTCCTGGTGATGACGGCGCCGCTCGGGTTGTTGGGGTAGCACAGGTAGATCATATCCGGCACTTCCTTAGGGATGTCCGGAACGAAGTCGTTGTCCTTCGTACAGGGCATGTAGATCACCTTGCCGTAACGTTCGCTGGCCGGATCATAGATGCCGGTTCTGCCTGCCATGACATTGGAGTCCACATATACGGGATATACGGGATCGCATACCGCTATCGTATTGTCTGTACTGAAGAGTTCCTGGATGTTCGCGCAGTCGCACTTGGCTCCGTCCGATACGAAGATCTCGTCAGGTTCAATGTCGCATCCGCGCGCCTTGAAATCCTTCTCGGAGATCACATTACGCAGGAAGTCGTAGCCTAAGTCGGGCGCATAGCCTCTGAACGATTCTTCATGTCCCATCTCATCGACCGCCTTGTGAAGTGCCTCGATGACGGTGGGAGCGATGGGGCGCGTCACATCTCCGATGCCAAGCCTTATGATGTCTGCCTCGGGATGCTGCTCAGTATATTCACGCACCTTTTTGCCTATCGTGGAAAAAAGATAGCTGCCCTGCAGCCGTAGATAATTATCATTGATCTTTGCCATGTTTTTGCCCTCCGCAGAATAGAATAGCATAAACTAAACCGGCAGTATATTTTTATTTCCCATTTTTCCCAATATAATAAGATATACAGCCTCATTGAAGGAATATATGATAAAATATAAGATACAGTGTCCGGCTAACCGGACGGGGGTAAAACGAAAGAGAGGTAATTACTTATGGCAAGTCAGGCAGCAGAATTATTCATGGCTTATATGGAATCACAGGACATGAAGATACACTTGATCGATGAGGAGCATAACCTCCTCAGAGCAGGACTCGGACTTGAGAATACGCAGCTTGTTGTATATTTCCAGTTTGATCCGGACGACACTTCAGCTCATATCGAGGGCAGAGAATTCGCTCAGATTCCCAAGGATCAGGTAGAAAAAGTCTATAAGATATGCAACTCGCTTAATGATTCATACAGATGGGTCAAGTTCGTATGGGATGAGGAAGCTCAGGATCTGTGCTGCCGCGTTGATGCGGTATTGCAGCTCGACAGCTGCGCTCAGGAGATGTACGAGCTGATGGCGCGTACTGCAGGCATTGTGGATGATGCATATCCGAAGATCATGAAGGCATTGTGGGCATAAGATATGGGTGTAGCAGACAATAACAAAATAATCAAACTGGCGCGGCAACTATGCAAAAACCTTCCGAACACAGTTCCGGAAGGTATTTTGTATGGATATATCAAGATGATATCCATGAGCGAGGATGCTCTGACCGAATACCTGAAAAAGGGCGAAGTCGAGGATGCGGAGAAAGTCGCAAAAGATCTGATCGCTGCAAAAGAACTTCTTACCGACAAAGAGCTCGATATGAATCTGTTGAAGAACGGCCTTCAGATAGTCATGACCAAGCGTGCCGGTGATGCGGTGATCATTGCGGATTATGGCATGATCCTGATGGGATATGATGATTCGGTCCAAGTATCCAAACTGATCACGGATGCTCTGGATACCATTCCGGAAGATGAGCTCGCTGTATTTAAACAGGGCAGCAAACTTGCGGATATAGTGGCATATTCCAAGACCATTGATTCGATATTCGCTAACAGAGAGCCTGAAAAAGCATCCGGATCCCAAACTGATGACGAGCCGGCAGAGCCGAAGGGGCTTAAGATGCCGGAGTTTTTTACACGGCATGATGAAGATAAAACGGCTGAAAAGTCTATAGAGATATATTCCGATGTGCTTGCGGGATACCTTGATAATCTTAAGAAGATCATCCCGGCATTCAAGGCAGGGGGCAATGAGAAACTTCTCTGGTCCCAGTCCTTACTCATATCAATCGACGACGGCAACGGACTGTCGACATTTCTGAAAGCGCTTTCTCGCATCTACGTGGAGTCGGGCCTGGCCTATCCGAAAGGCGAAGAACTGATCATGAAGATGAAGATCGGGGACACCGGAGGCCGTGATGACAGATATCATGATTGGGATGTGCTCGTAGAAGCCGTCGAGAAGATTACCAGATATTCCGATGATGATAACAAACTCCAGCGAATCATAGACATAGATATATCCAGATGGACTGCGGAACTGAATACTTCGAGGATCAAGGACTACCTGATCAGCATCAATGATGCCAATCCTCATGTGCTGTTCATTTTCCGTGTTCCGTACATGGAGTACCGGATAGTACATGATATCAACAATTCCATATCCGACATAATCAAGGTTCGGCCCCTGATCGTGCCGCCGGCTGACAGCGAGCACATGCTCAAGTACATCCGGATCAAAGCGGCGCGGTACGGATATTCTTTTGCAGAAGATTGCGATGATCTCCTAGAACAGGGCATAGTCGCCGAGAAAAACGACGGCAGCTTCTACGGATACAGAAGCGTCGCGAAGATGGTCGAGTCCATCCTCTACGACAGGATAAGCGAAGAGGCGGAGTCCGAAGAAAAAGCAGCGAATAAAGAGATCACTTTGGAGGAACTGAAGCGGTACCTGAATGTGTCCGTCGATGACAGATCGTCCGAGGAACTGATAGCCGGAATGATCGGAGTGGAGCCTATCATAGAGCAGGTTAACACACTGATCAATCAGATCAAGGTCCAGCAGAAGATGGCCGAAAACGGCAAGTCGCTGGATAGACCTACCATCCACATGTGCTTCACCGGAAGCCCCGGTACCGGCAAGACAACGATCGCGCGGATCATAGCCAAGAAGATGAAAGAAGAAGGAATCCTCAGCAAAGGTAACTTCTATGAGATCAAGGGCAGGGATCTGTGCGGCGCATATATCGGCGAGACTACACCGAAGACCAGCGGATACTGTCGCGCGGCATACGGCTCGGTGCTCTTCATAGATGAGGCATACGAACTCTTCAGATCCGCCAACGATTCCAAGGATTACGGTCGTGAAGCGATCACCGCCCTCATAGCCGAGATGGAGAATCACCGCGACGACATGTGCGTGATCATGGCCGGTTACACAGACGAGATGAAGAACCTCCTGGAGAGCAATCCCGGTCTGAAGAGCAGGATACGTTCGATCATCGAATTCCCGAACTATTCGCGCAGCGAACTTGAACAGATATTCATGGGCATGGTCGGAGATTCATTCTACTATGATGATGCATTCAAGAAAGCCGTACATAAATACTTTGATGGCCTTGAGGATGAGGTGATAGAGGATAAGACCTTTGCAAACGGACGATTCGTGCGCAACCTGTACGAGAACACATGGGGTAACGCGGCTCTTCGCAATGAATTCGATGATACCGGCAGGCTGAAACTGAAGGCCACCGACTTCACTACTTCCGCAGAGAAAACTGACGCAACAGGCACCGACGAACCCAAGAGACGCCCGATGGGATTTGGGGCATTTTGAGACTGTAAGAAAGGTGGTTTGATTCAGGAATATGGGATCACACAAAGTTGATAATGCCATAAGAAGCATGTTTCAGATGATAGTTTCGATCGATGACGATACATATAAGTGCACTATGATTGATCACAACATTGAACTGTCTAACATCGCACCTGAAGTCCTGTCAGAGAAAAAGTCATTCGATTATGATACTTTTCTAAGGGGATTTGACCGTAATATTCATCCCGAGGACAGGGAGGAGTTTGCGAAGTTTACGGACCGCGAGGTTTATGTAGAGCGCCTTAAAAAGCATGTTTATGTTTCCATGGAGTGTCGGATCAGGCATGCAGACAGAAAGTATTACTGGTCCGAGATCACATACTGCAATACGACTGAGGAAGACAGTGCTGCCGGAAACGCAGCGCTTTTTCTGATACGGGACATACACTCCCGGAAAATGCGCCAGATACGCCGGGAAACTGAAGAACGGAAGGTGTTAAAAAGTCTGCAGGATAAATATGATGCTCTCTTTGAAGAGAACATGATCGATTTTCAGACCGGTTGTTATAACCGGAAAGGAATGAAGTACTATTCTGACATTGTCATAGATGAGGCGAAGAAAACAGGGAAATATCTCTTTGTTTGCGTTGCCGATCTGAACGGCTTAAAGCATCTGAATGACACATACGGACATGCAGCGGGAGATGAAGCCATAGCCGTGGTTTCATCGGAACTGCTCAAGGCTTCTCCGAAAGGGACCAGGATCGTCCGGACCGGCGGAGATGAGTTTTTGATGTTTGCTGCCGTGGATAAGGACAGTCGGGAATCGGATGAAATGGGAGATAAGATCGACCGTGGACTGGCGGATTATAACAGCTCCCATGATAATCCTTATGAAGTTGGTGTCAGTTACGGCTGGATCTTCCAACCCGTCAGCGATGATCTGCTGAATTTTGATGAATATATCGAGATTGCGGACTACAAGATGTATGAAATGCGGCTGAAACGTGATAAGTATCGCAGAGAATAGCTTTTTCCCTTGACGAACAGGCTTGATATGGTATAATAGCCAATGGACTCGCGATTTAGACTAATTTACGCGAGACCGAATAACCCGATCAGGTCTGTACGGGTCTGAAGGGAGGGAAATGAAATGAGCAATATTATCGTAAAAGAGAATGAGAGTCTTGACAGCGCACTCAGACGTTTCAAGCGCAGTTGTGCTAAAGCGGGCATCCAGCAGGAGATCCGTAAGCGTGAGCATTATGAGAAGCCCAGTGTAAGACGTAAGAAAAAGTCAGAAGCTGCTAGAAAGCGGAAATACAACTGATAATAAGACCCTTCCGTTTAGGCGGAAGGGTTTTACTGTATGACGTGATATTAATATATGAAGATCCTTTTTTGCATAATCATCATATTCGGCCTGATATGTCTGGTTTCGTGCATCATCGATACCCACAGATTCGTGGTGCGAAGATATGAGATCCGCTCTCACAAGGTAAAGCGCGATACGAGATTCGTACTCTTAGCCGACCTGCATAACAAGGATTACGGCGATCATAACCGTAAGATCCTCGATGCGATAGAAGCAGAGCATCCCGATGCGATCCTGGTCGCGGGAGATATCCTGGATGGGCTTGCGGGGCACAGCTTCGAGACAGCGGTCAGACTGATCACAGACCTTGCAAAAGACTATCCGATATACTACGGACTTGGGAATCACGAATACAGATTAAAGATCTATCCCGAAGAATACGGCACCATGTGGGAGGAATATCTCCCGCGCATTTCGGTTGATAATGTCCACATCCTGGATAACGAGCGGGAGAGGATCGAGGATGCCGGCATAGATATCGCAGGCGTCTCTCTCGAGAAATACTATTACAAGCGGATCGCGCAGACCGTGATGTCGGACGAAGTTATCGAAGGATATGTGGGCAAGGCATCGGAAGACGTCTTTCAGATACTGATCGCGCATAACCCCGAGTACTTTAAGAATTACACCGGTTGGGGAGCCGATCTTACCGTATCCGGACATATCCACGGAGGCATCATCAGGCTTCCCCTTGTCGGGGGACTCATAGCACCGAGGCTTTTCTCTTTTCCCAGATATTCGGGCGGGGAGTATGACGATAACGGACGCAAGATGATAGTCAGCTGCGGCATGGGCACGCATACGATCCATGTGAGAGTCTTTAACCCCGCCGAACTCAGCGTCATAGATATAAAGAAAGATCCTGAAGAATAATGGCTATACCCGTAACACTTGAGGTATTTGAGGGGCCGCTCGACCTGCTCCTTTACCTTATTGAAAAGAACAAAGTAGATATATACGACATCCCGATCGTGACGATCACCGACCAGTACATGGCATATATCAAGGCCATGGAGGACCGCGACATGAACATCATGAGCGAGTTCCTCGTAATGGCGGCTACTCTGATCGATATCAAATGCCGCATGCTCCTGCCCAAAGAGGTTAACGAAGAGGGCGAGGAGGAAGATCCCAGAGACGAACTCGTACAGAAACTACTAGAGTACAAGATGGTCCGTTTTCTTTCGGTGGAGCTCAAGGACAGACAGCTTGAGTCGGGATACAATCTTTATCATAAGAAGAACATCCCGCCGGAAGTTGCCAGGCACGAAGAACCCATCGATTATGATGCTCTGATCGGAGACTTGAACTTGGCTGCGCTTAATGATATTTTCCAGCAGATCTTAAAGCGTCAGGAAGACAAGATCGACCCCGTCAGAAGTTCCTTCGGCAACATAGAGAAAGAAGAGATCGATATATCACTGAAGGCCACATATATAGAGGCCTACACGAGAGAGCACAAGAGATTCTCTTTCAGGTCGCTGCTCGAGAAGCAGGGTTCGAAGGCTGAGCTCATAGTGACATTCCTCGTGGTGCTCGAGATGATCCGTATAGGCAAGGTCACCATCGAGCAGAAGGAAAACTTCTCTGATATAATCATTACGAATAACGACGATAACAATGAGCGCATAGATGTTGCTCAGATAGGATAGATTAGATATGAATAAGAAGAAAGCAACAGCTACTCTCGAAGCGATACTTTTTGCCATGGGAGATTCCGTGGACATATCGCGTCTTGCATCCGTGATCGAAGAGGATGTCGAGACCACCAGAAAGTATCTCGAAGAGATGACCGAGAAATACAATAAGGGAAACGGCGGTATCATGCTCGCATGGTATGACAATGCGGTTCAGCTGTGTACCAAGCCGGAATTCTATGATGATCTGATCAAGATAGCTACTGCGCCCAAGAGATATTCACTCACGGATTCCGTGATCGAGACTCTGTCGATCGTGGCTTACAAGCAGCCCGTGACCAGAGCGGAGATCGAGAGGATCAGAGGCGTAAACTGCGACCATGCGATCAACAGACTGCTCGAACTTGACTTAATCTGCGAGCTCGGAAGGCTCGATGCTCCAGGCAAACCCATCCTGTTCGGAACCACCGAGCAGTTCTTAAAGAGCTTCGGCGTAAGAAGCGTGGATGAACTTCCTCATCCCGACACTCTGGTCGTTGAGGAGTTCAAGCAGCAGGCGGAAGAGGAAGTGCAGCTTTCTCTGGATATATAAGATATGCTGGCTGATAGCTTTATCAAATACTATTCTCCTGAAATGTCGGATTACTGTCCGGTAGTCATCAGGACGGATGGCAATATATTCGATTCAAGCCTCGGGCATCTGCAGACTCTCGTGTCATTAAGTAACGAACATGACATACTCTCCAGGATACCTAAGGATGTGAGCCCGCTGTTATATCTGGCGGCGCAGCTTAAGTGCGTTATCGTTGATTATGAGAATCAGATATATGTTGACAGTATGACGAGCGAGCAGGAGGCTGCTCTTGATGCACTCGAGAAGGCCGGACTGATCAGCTCTCACAGAGTCAGGATGTCACATGAATCAATCAAACTCTAAGCCTAAGTTTTCTATCAATATGCAGATCACGCTGACATGTCTGGGACTGATTGTCCTGGTGGTCGCAACCTGCATATTGGTCAATTCCACTTTCCTTGAAGATTATTATGTCAGAAATAAAGTAGGTGTGCTGCGTAAGGCATATCAGACGGTCAATTCGCTCATAAAAGAGGATGCGGATACCGATGAAGTCTCGCTCACCGTGCAGAGGATCAGCGACACCTACAATATAAGCATGGTGGTCGTGGATGAATCCATGGGGACCGTCATCACATCCGTGAACGATCCGGACTTTCTGCAGAGACAGCTCATAAGCAATGTTTTCGGCAATCCGGGGATGGTCGGAGATGACAGGCTCATAGAAGAGAACGACAGGTATGTGATCCAGATCAAGACCGATGTGGTGACCGAAGACCAGTATGTCGAGATGTGGGGGCTCATGGATAACGGCAGCCTTTTCATCATGAGGAGTGCCATGGAGTCCATCGCGGACAGTGTGGCCATATCCAACCGTTTCCTCATATACATAGGCTTGGCTGCCGGCCTGGTGAGCATTTTTATCGGAATATGGGCTTCAAGGATGATATCGAAGCCTGTCAGGTCGCTCACTGCGATCTCGGAGAGGATGAAGAGCCTGGATTTTGATGCCAAGTATGAGGGTTCGTCCCATAACGAGATCGGTGTTCTGGGACAGAATATCAACGAACTCTCCGAAACGCTGGAGACTACGATATCCGAACTTAAGACCGCCAATAATGAGCTGGAGAGGGATATTGCCAACAAGACGCGCATAGATGACATGCGTAAAGAATTCCTCTCTAATGTATCGCACGAACTGAAGACGCCCATCGCTCTTATTCAGGGTTATGCGGAAGGCCTGAAGGACTGTGTGAACGACGATCCCGAGAGCAGGGACTATTATGCGGACGTTATAGTCGATGAAGCCGGCAAGATGAACAATATCGTTCAGAAACTGCTTACTTTAAACCAGCTCGAGTTCGGACAGGATACGGTTAGCATGGAGCGCTTCGATATAGTCGAGGTCATCCGCGGCTATCTGGCATCGGCTGACATTCTGATCAAACAGCATGAGGCGCAGGTCCATATGGATGATTACAAGCCTGTCGAAGTCTGGGGAGACGTCTTTAAGGCCGAGGAGGTTTTCAACAATTATTTCACCAACGCATTGAATCACCTGGACGGAGAGCGTAAAATAGACATAAATATCAGGCGTTTGGGAGAAAAGGTGCGGATCTCTGTGTTCAATACCGGCGATCCGATCCCGGAAGATGCCGTAGACCACATATGGGAGAAATTCTATAAAGTGGACAAAGCCCGTACAAGGGAGTATGGTGGAAGTGGCGTAGGTCTGTCGATCGTCAAGGCCATACAGGATTCGATCAACCAGGCATACGGTGTGATCAATTACAATAACGGAGTGGAATTCTATTTTGAACTTGATGCGAGATAAAAGAATAACAGCTCTCATACTTACCGCACTTTGCGTTATCTGCCTTTGCGGCTGCGGAGATGAGATCCCGGATCTTACTCCCACGCAGCAGGAGATGATCACGGAGTATTCCGCGGCGCTTTTGCTTAAGTATGATTCAAGTACCCCCAGCAGGCTTCTTCCTGAGGGAAGCGTGGTATCCATAGCCTATGTGGATCCTAACGATCCCAATGCGGTTCTGACCGAAACCACACCCGAAACAGAGACGGGTACTGATATTCCCGTAGACAATGTGCCGGATGTCACATCCGAAGATGTGTCTGTAACCGATGTAACTACAGGGCAGACCAGCGGCGGCGGTGTTGCCGGTTTCTCCAATTTCCTGGCTGATCTGGGCGTATCTTTTGATTATTCCGGACAGTATGAGGTAGTCGACAGTTATCCCGAGGGCGGAGACGTCAATCCGTATTTCACTGTCGATGCTTCGGACGGCAACAAACTTCTGGTGATCCATTTTGATCTGACCAACAATTCGGGTTCGGATATGGACGTGAATCTTAACAATCTGAACTTACGATACAGGGTTTCCTTAAACGGCGGTAAGAATAAGTTCGTCATGACTACGCTGCTTGAAAACGACCTTCTGTCCTATGTCGGAACCCTGGGCTCCGGACAGACCGAGGACATAGTAGCCATCTGCGAGATCTCTGAAGCGGAGGGCGCCGATATCCAAACCATCGATTTCACTGTACGCGGGGACGGGTTTTCTGACGTAATGTCCCTTAAGTAGTTCTTTTTCGAATATTTAGATATTTTATTGAAAATTAAATATGGTTTTGCATATTTGTGCGTTTATGTTATAATTTACATTAATTGGTGGGTTATTCTCCACTTATTTGTATAATTTTAATAGTGAGGTACACTAAATGGATACAAATATACTGCTGGAAAATGGTACAAATGAACTGGAAGTGCTTGAGTTTACTCTTGATGGCAACGCTTACGGTATAAACGTAGCGAAGATCAGAGAGATCATCAATTATCAGGAGGTTACTCCTGTGCCCAATTCCCATCCCAGTATCGAAGGTATTTTCATGCCGAGAGATACGATGATCACTGCGATCGACTTAAAGAACTGCCTTCAGAGAGGTACATCCGATCCCGGCGGTCTGTTTATCATCACGAACTTCAACAAGCTGGATATAGCATTCCATGTTGATTCGGTTCTCGGTATCCACAGAGTATCCTGGACGGAGATCATCAAGCCCGGTACTACGGTATCCACTTCGGAGGATGGCGTATCAACCGGTATCATCAAGATCGACGGAAGACTGATCATCATCCTCGACTTCGAGAAGATCGTATCCGATATCAATCCCGAGACAGGACTTAAGATGGCTGATCTTGCCGAGCTCGGTGTACGTACACGTAATGACATCCCGATCCTTATCGCAGAGGATTCACCTCTTCTTAACAAGCTGATCGTTGATTCGCTTAAGCAGGCAGGTTATGAGAACCTTACTCATACAGAGAACGGCCAGGAAGCTTATGACATCATTAAGCACTACAGAGATGAGGGTACGGTTGAAGACAATATCAAGTGTGTCATCACCGATATCGAGATGCCTCTTATGGACGGCCATCGTCTGACCAAACTGATCAAGGATGACGAGAGGACCAAGCATATCCCTGTAGTCATCTTCTCATCACTGGTTAATACAGAGATGAGACGCAAGGGTGAATCTCTCGGTGCCGATGCCCAGTTATCCAAGCCTGAGATCGGTAATCTGGTTAAGACTGTGGATTCGCTGGTACTTAATCAGAATGGCTGATTGTGTTAATGATATTTATTTGAGAACAGAGTTTTGAAGGTTTACAAAGGGGGTATGGTGAAGGACATCATGCCCCTTTTTGATTTTTCCGAAAATGACTAACGTGATATGAGCGGCCAGGTGATCACATATTACGAAAACTACACACCGGTAGGCGATATTCTGGTCATGGCAATGTGTTTGCTGTTTATTGTCCTGATCCATACCGCCTATATCAAGCGGACCAAGAATTTCTTTTATCTGAGGGCCATGATAGCCATGGTCATCACCGCTTCGGTCTCCGATATCCTGTTCCATGTTGCCATGAACAGCATAGGGACGGTACCGAATCTTGTGATATATATTCTTCGGGCGCTCTTTCATCTGTGTCTTTTCGGGAATCTTTGGATGTTCGTCATCTATCTGAAAGAGCCCATACATCTTGAAAGCGATGCCAACAGAAGATATCTGATCGCTTCTGCAACATTATACGGGGTTCTGGTAATACTGGAGGTCTTAGGGACAGTCCTTAGGTTCGCCTTCTATATCGATGAAGAAAGCCGGGCTCATTCGGGCCTGCCGATATTCTTTATCGGATATGTGGGATTTTTGCTGATCCTCATATATCTTGTTTATCAATATCGTGACAGGATATTTAAACCGATCCTCATCGGAGTGCTGGCGACAGGAGGTATATCGGTCCTTGTTATAGCGCTTCAGCAGATACACAGACAATCTTCTTTTACTACGGCTACCTTTGTTTTTCCGTTATATGCGATCCTGTATCTGGTCCACTCCAATCCGTATGATATAGAGAGCGGCGCTGTGGGCAAGGATGGCTTTCTGGATAAGATCAGGAGCAGCTACGAGAAGAATAAACCGCTGCTGCTCATGAGTCTGTATCTCCCGGAGTTTGACAAGGGAGACGGTGGATTCCCGCTCGAGATAGCGAGCACGATCAGGTATTTTGTTGTTTACTTTTTCAGGGGTGCCACGCTGTTCCGGCTTATGGGCGGGCATATTATCCTGGTCATAGATATCCAGAGAAACCCTGATTATCAGTTCCTGTGTAACAAGATGGTCGACGAGTTCAACAGGGTATATCCGATCTACAGGCGCAACTACAAGATCGTGATCATGGAGACCTGGGATAAGATAAGCGAGAACAACGATTACGAGAATCTGATCCGGTATATTCATTCCCGCATGCCCGAGAACAGCATTAGACGCGTTGATGTCAAGGATGTAAAAGAGTATCTGGATACCATCTTCATCAGGGATCAGCTGGCCGATATCTCCGCAAAAGAAGATCTGAACGATGAGAGAGTACTCGTGTTCTGTCAGCCGGTCTACAACATCCATACGGGATCGTATGATACTGCCGAAGCGCTGATGAGGCTTGAACTGCCGGAACTGGGGATGGTCTATCCCGATAAGTTCATTCCGGTTGCCGAGGAGAACAATGATATCCAGATGCTGACCAAGATCATCCTGGCCAAGACCTGTGCGCAGATCCGGAAAATGCTGGATGAGGGCTATTCATTCAAGCGTATTTCGGTCAATTTCTCCGTATTCGATCTTCGCGAGAACGATTTCTGTTCGGTCGTGGAGCGTATCATCAGGAAAAGCGGCATTCCGAACGACAATATCGCGATCGAGGTGACCGAGACTCAGAATGAGAAGGACTTCAAGCTGATCAAGGAGAGGATCAGCGAACTCAAAGGCAGCGGCATCAAGTTCTATCTGGATGATTTCGGCACCGGATATTCCAACTTCGAGAGGATCATGGAGCTTCCTTTCGATATCATCAAGTTCGACAGATCTCTGGTCATCGGGGCTGCAGGAGATGAGAAATTCAAGAACATGGTGGCGCATCTTGCGAAAATGTTTGCCGATATGAACTATGATGTTCTGTATGAGGGAGTAGAAGATGAGGCAGATGAGGAGCGCTGCAAAGATATGAGCGCTAATTATCTGCAGGGATATAAGTATTCGAAGCCGATTCCGATAGAACAGCTGACCGAATATTTTCAAAAAAGTGATTCAGGAGTGTGACGATGGAAACAGAGAAGGTTATCAAGGAAATGGAAAACAGAGGCTACACTGTCTCTGACGAGAGCGGAGTGCTGATGTTTACAGGGTTATCCGCAAACCTTGAGGAATCTATAGCGGCTATAAAGAAGGATCTTGAGAGTCTGGGATTCGGCGGCAGCTGGGGAACTAAGGGTTATCCCAAAGGAAAGGTTCCGAAGACGGTCACTGCACCGGTTCAGAGTGCGCCGCCTGTCACCGTTTCTGCAGACGAAGAAACTGAGGCGGAAGCCGCTTTTGAAGAGAGCGTGACGGATGAACCGGATATATCAGGTTCCGATTTTACACAGATGACATTTGACTTTACATAATATCAGGCGCACCCTTTACGGATGCGCCTGTTATTCTGTATAATAAAATGATGGTTTTCTATATTCGCTTGGTTTTTCCGACAGGCATAGGAAACGGCGGGTAAAATGCATTTGAGACCGACGGGGAAGAGAGACTCATGACCTGAGGAGTAAAAAGTCACAGTAGAGTCATAACCCGACAAATTCATAGTATTTGAACAGAATCAGAAACACTTCTGAAATAAAGAGAGCAAAATCAACAAAGTAAGGGAGTAGCAGGCATATGGCTGTGGACGAGAATTATCTCGACAACCTGTTAAAAAATGCAAACGAGAAAGATGCTGAAGTAGAGAGTGCAATCGGCGCGGCAATGACCGCTGCGGATCGCCTCAAAGCTATGGGAGTCGTGCCTGAAGAGGGACGCCCCAGTATCTTCGCGGATATCGAACCTGAGCCTGAGCCGGAACCCGAGCCGGAGCCTATACCGGAGCCTGTTCTCGAACCCGAACCTGTGGTAGAGCCCGAACTTGCGGTAGAGCCCGAGCCCGTGGTTGAGCAGGAGCCCGCGGTTGAGGAGCCGGTGATTGAACCCGAGTCCATTCCGGAGGTTGAACCAGAGCCTGTTCAGGAGACAGTGGTTCAGCCTGAGTTAGAGCCGGGACTTGAGGCTGTGTTAGATCATGCGTTTGAGACCGCGGTAGAAAACGAAACTGCGGGTGAGCCTGTGTTAGATCCCGAACTTGAGGCTGTATTAGACCATGCGCTTGAGTCTGTGGTAGAAGCCGAACCTGTGCCCGAGCCTGTGGCAGAACCCGAACCCGTTCCCGAGCTTGTGTTTGAGGAGCCTGTTCTTGATCCCGAGCCGATCCCCGAGCCCGAACCGATCCCCGAGCCCGAACCGATCCCCGAGCCGGAGCCCGAACCTGTAGTGGAAGAGCCCGCTCCCGAACCGATTCCTGAATCCGAGCCTGTTCCTGTTGAGGAACCGACTCCTGTTGAAGTTACACCGGTATCAGACGACCCGAATGCGCGCCTGACCCCCGATCAGATAGCAGCGATGTTCGCAAGTGCAGCACCCGCAGAGGAAGCAGCACCGGCAGAAGAACCTGCCGTAGAGGAGCATGCGCCCGAACCGGAGCCTGAACCCGCTCCTGAGCCGGCTCCGATCGAGGTTACGCCCGTATCAGATGATCCTAACGCGAAGCTTACACCTGATCAGATAGCAGCGATGTTCGCAAGTGCAGCACCGGCAGAAGAACCTGCCGTTGAGGAAGCTGCACCCGAGCCCGTGGTAGAGGAGCCCGCTCCCGAGCCGGAGCCTGAAGCTGCCCCTGAACCTGCGCCGATCGAGGTTACGCCCGTATCAGATGATCCTAACGCGAAGCTTACACCTGATCAGATAGCAGCGATATTCGCAAGTGCAGCACCGGCAGAAGAAC
>JAFZQY010000051.1 GCA_017620155.1 Lachnospiraceae bacterium
ACATAAGAAGGGCGTGGGCTCTACCAAGAACGGTAGAGATTCAGAGTCCAAGAGACTTGGTGCAAAGCGTGCGGACGGACAGGTTGTTAAAGCCGGTAACATTCTTTACAGACAGCGCGGAACACATATTCATCCCGGTGTTAATGTTGGGATAGGTGGCGACGATACATTATTTGCTCTTAAGGACGGAGTTTTAAGATTCGAGCGTAAGGGCAAGTTCAAGAAACAGGCTTCTGTTTATCCTGTAGAGAAGTAAATCGTAAGGGCTTTGGACGCATGTCCAGAGCCCTTTTTTATGGAGTTTACAATGTTCGCTGACAGAGCAAAGATTACTGTAATAAGCGGGAAGGGCGGAGACGGCCATGTTTCTTTCAGGAGAGAGAAGTATGTGCCGGACGGAGGCCCCGACGGCGGTGACGGCGGAAACGGAGGCAGCGTTATCTTCGTAGTCGACGAAGGCTTAAACACGCTCACCGATTACAGACATGTACATAAATACGCGGCAGAACCCGGCGAAGAGGGCAAGAAGAAAAACTGTCACGGAAAGAACGGAGCCGATGTAGTCCTTAAGGTTCCGGAGGGGACCGTAGTCAGGGATGCTGCAAGCGGCAGAGTCATCGTTGATATGTCGGGGGATACCAGACGATTCGTTATCCTCAAAGGCGGAAGAGGCGGAAACGGAAACCAGCATTATGCGACCAGCTCGATGCAGGCTCCTAAGTATGCACAGCCCGGACAGCCGGCCAGGACTCTTGAACTCATACTTGAACTCAAGATGATCGCCGATGTCGGACTTGTCGGATTTCCCAATGTCGGCAAATCGACTTTTCTTTCACGTGTTACGAATGCCAAGCCGAAGATCGCCAACTATCATTTCACGACCCTTTCGCCCAATCTCGGTGTTGTTGATGTGGACGGAAGTGACGGATTTGTGATCGCAGATATTCCCGGACTCATTGAAGGCGCTTCTGAAGGCGCCGGATTAGGGCACGAGTTTTTGCGTCATATAGAGCGTACAAGGGCTATAATCCATATAGTGGATGCTTCATCGAGCGAAGGCCGTGATCCGGTTCAGGATGTATATGCGATCAACCGTGAGCTCAAGGAATATAACGAGGAGATCGCTTCGCGTCCTCAGATCATTGCGGCCAATAAGACGGATATACTTCCGCCGGAAGGATCTGATGCGATAGAGCGGCTTAAGAAAGAGTTTGAGCCTAAGGGAATAGAAGTCGTTCCGATCAGTGCGGCTACCGGTGACGGCATTCAGAACCTGCTGTACAAGGTATCAGCCATGCTCGCCGAACTGCCGAAAGAGCGCATAGTTTTTGAGCAGGAGTATGATCCCGAGACGGAGATGAGCTTCTCGGATGAGCCTTTTACGGTTGAATATGATCCCGATGCGCAGGAGTATGTCGTCGAAGGACCCAGGATCGAGAAGATGCTCGGTTATACGAATCTTGAATCGGAGAAGGGGTTTGTCTTTTTCCAGAAGTTCCTTAAGGATAACGGCATCCTCGATCAGCTCGAGGAACTTGGCATAAACGAAGGTGACACCGTGCGGATGTACGGATTGTCTTTTGATTATTACAGATGAGGTAAGATATGGGATATATCAAGACCAGCAAACAAAGAGCGCATTTAAAGAGTCTTGCGATGAGCCTGGATCCGATCTTTCAGGTCGGAAAGGCATCTCTTACTCCCGAGGTGACCGAGGCTATAAGAGAGGCATTTAATACCAAAGAACTGATCAAGATCGGCGTGCTGAAGAACTGTGCCGACGATCCGAGAGAGCTGGGCGAGATGATCGCCGAGAGGACCGGATCGGAGCTTGTGCAGACCATCGGAAAGAAGATCGTGCTCTACAAAAGAGATATCAAGAATCCGAAGATTGAATTATGACTTATACGGATATAAGGAAAAGATTAGAGGGCGCACTGGACGAAGAGAGGTTTGAGCATACACTCGGAGTCGCTGTGACCGCAAGGATGATGGCACGGATCCACGGTGCGGATGCGGATGCTGCCTATGTGGCAGGTCTTTTGCACGACTGTGCCAAGAATGTCTCACACAAGGATAAGATCCATATGTGTGAGAAGGCGGGACTGACAGTTACATCCGTCGAAAAAGAAAATCCCGGTCTGCTTCATGCCAAAGCAGGTTCCATACTTGCCGCAAAAGAATACGGCATCAAGGATAAGGATATACTGAATTCGATCAGTTCGCATACGACCGGTCGGCCCGGAATGTCACTTCTTGAAAAGATCATATTTGTGGCGGATTACATAGAGCCCGGCAGGGATGAGAGACCGGACTTAAACGAGATCAGGGAAGAGGCTTTCATGGATCTGGACAGATGCGTGCTTGACATTCTGGACATGACTCTTAAGTATCTCGGGGACACGGCAAAAGCTATTGACCCTATGACAAAAGAAACATATGATTATTATAAATCCCGTGCGGATAAAGGTTGACCGAAAGGAAATCTATGAACGAACAATCTAAGGAAATGGCAAGGCTTGCAGTCGATGCTCTTGAAGACAAGAAGGCTGTGAACATACAGGTTATCGATATAAGTTCGGTATCGATACTCGGTGATTATTTCATAATAGCGAACGGGACCAACCGAAATCAGATTCAGGCACTTTCTGATAATGTGGAAGAGGCACTCGGAAGAGCCGGCTTTAACCCCAAGCAGATAGAAGGGTATAACACCGCCAACTGGGTACTTCTCGATTACCGTGATGTCATAATCCATATCTTTGATCCCGACAGCAGGTCGTATTATGATCTTGAGAGGATCTGGAGAGACGGTAAGGTTATCGAAATCAGCGACTTAAAGTAATAAGAATGGGGAGGTAATGAAAAATGGATGGAAATAATGCTAACAACACAAATAACAATGTGAATCCCAATCCCGGCTATGCAATGCCGGCTCCGCCTCCGTTTCCGCCTCAGAAGCGTGAAAAAGGAGCGGGCAAAGGAGGGTTCTTCGCACCGCTCATCATCGGTCTGTCGATCATATTAAGCTGCTGCGTACTGGGCGGAGCTTTTCTGAAATATAAGACAGATGCGACCAGGACCATAAGCGCTACGGGTTCCGCAAGCATGGATTTTGAGGCTGATCTTATAGTGTGGAGAGGATATTTCTCTTCATATTCCACATCTTCTGCACGTGCTTATGATGAGATCAAGAAGCAGGCTTCTCTGGTAGAAGATTATCTCAAGGACATGGGCCTGACCGCTGATGAATATGTGTTCTCATCAGTTGATATATCAGAGAGTACCGTCAATAACTATGATGAGTACGGCAACTACTTAAATTCCACGATCCAGGGTTATAACCTGTCTCAGAGCGTGACGATATCGACATCCAATATCGATCTGGTAGAGCTTATCTCCAGAGATATATCCAAACTTCTGGATAAGGGCGTTGAACTTACTTCCGGTACTCCCGAGTATTATTGCACCGGCCTTGATGAGATCAAACTGGATCTTATTCAGAAAGCTACCGATAACGCCAGAAACCGCGTGGAGATCATAGCAGAACAGTCAGGTGCCAAACTTGGCAAACTGCGCAGCTCTAACCTGGGTGTATTCCAGATCACAGCCCGCAACTCGGGCACATCATATTATTCGTATGACGGATATCTGGATACGACCTCAAGACAGAAGACCGCTACGATCACTGTTAAGCTGGAATATGATATTAAGTAAAGGTATCTACGAAAACAGCCGGGAACATTCCCGGCTGTTTCTGCGTTTATGAAAGGACCTCGGCTATGTATGGGTCAGAAACCTGATTTGACCATACGGAATACTCCGAACACACGACCGAGTATCTGGCAATCATTGACTATGATGGGATCCATGTCGTCATTCTCGGGCTGAAGCCTGATATGATCGGATTCCTTGTAGAATGTCTTGACTGTAGCGGAATCATCCACGAGAGCTACGACCATGTCGCCGTTCTTGGCGGTATCACAGGCGTGGACGAATATCTGGTCGCCTGAGAAGATGCCGGCATTGATCATCGAATCTCCTTTAACATTAAGAACGAAACTGTCGCCCGCAGGTACCATGGCAGCGGGAACGGGGAAATAACTGTCTATGTTCTGTTCGGCAAGTATCGGCTCGCCTGCAGCTACGCGTCCTACCACCGGGATGGAGATCATCTCTGTCCTAACCTGCTGGAAGGAGTCGTCTACGATCTCGATGGCTCTCGGCTTGGTGGGGTCTCTTCTGATATAACCGTTCTTCTCGAGTCTCTCCAGGTGAGCATGTACGGTAGAAGTGCTCTTTAAGTCTACTGCTTCGCAAATCTCACGAACTGCCGGAGGATAACCTCTCTTTAGGATCTCTTCCTTGATATAATCCAGTATCTGTTGCTGCTTTGCGGATATCTTACCGTTGGACATCATCCACCTCCTAAATATAAGTCCGTTTTATTGTACAGATAACTTCGTATCATATGAATATGAACAGGCGATCCCGTTCGATATGATCAATTTATCTACATAAGATTTTATCACAGGTCGAACAATAAAGCAAACATATTTTCGGAACAAATGTTCTGAAAATGTATTGACAAAGAATGTATGTTCGATTATTATCGTATCAGAACGGATGTTCGAGGTAACCGAAGCCTCGATTTATATAACGGAGAGAAGAGCATGAATACGATGAGCATGAATTTAATGAGAAATAACAAAATGACTCCCGGCGAGATAAGAGAACTCAAGATCAGACGCAACAGGATAAAGAGACAGCGCCAGCTTCGCAGACGCATGGTCATAGCCATAGCGGCAGTCATTATCATAGTAAGTTCTTCGCTCGGCCTTACTTCGATCCTTTCCAAGGCTGCAGAGACTCCCGATGCTTATAAGATCAAGACATATTCGAGCGTTATGATGCCATTTGGCTCAGATCTTTATGAGCTTGCCGCTCAGTATATGGATAAGGATTACTATGATTCCTGCGAGGATTATATAGCTGAAGTCAGATTCATCAATCATCTTGATGAAGATGAGAGAGTTCAGGCCGGATATTATCTGATCCTTCCTCAGTATGTAGAGGAGTTCTGATATATCCCGGATATGCAGAAGAGTTCTGATCCCTGTAAAAACTTGTCCTCAATAGCGTAACTTTTTTGTAGGACTTAAAAGAAAAGGGAACATCTTCGTGATATAGTTTATATTCGGTGATCAAGCCAATATAAACACACAGGAGGTGTTCCCTAATGATTAACAGTATACAACAGTTTCTTGAGACTGGC
>JAFZQY010000052.1 GCA_017620155.1 Lachnospiraceae bacterium
AAAGAGAGCCGGATGGTCTCAGGAGGACCTGGCAGAGAAACTCGATGTCAGCAGACAGTCGATATCCAAATGGGAGAGCGCTCAGTCGGTTCCCGATATGAATAAGATAATCAAGCTGTCCGAACTGTTCGGAGTAAGCACGGATTACTTATTAAAGGATAATCTTGAACTTGAACCCGCGGTTCAGCCAGAGGATTCTTACGGAAGCGAGCCCTACATAAGCACCAGAAGCGTATCCATGGAGGAAGCGTCTTCTTTCCTTGATTTCAGGAACACTTTTGCATCAAAGATCAGCCTCGGAGTCATGATGTGCATATTATCACCCATAGTGATAATGCTGCTGTCGACAGCCGCAGAAGACGGGATCATCCGTATCGCCGACAGTGCGGCAACCGGGATCGGACTCCTGTACATGTTCTTACTGATAGGAAGCGCTGTGGCACTGTTCGTCACTTCCGGAATAGCTAACAGCAAATATGAATATATCGAAAAAGAGATGATCGATACGATGTACGGCGTTGACGGAATGGTCCGTGAAAGACGCGACCGCTTCAAAAGTATCTTCTCATCCCAGCTTACCATCGGAATCGTTATGTGCGTGGTTTCTGCGGTCCCGATCTTCATAGCTCTGATCATCCTGGGCGATGAGGGCAAGGATTTCTACTATTGTGTAGCCGTAGCCGTTCTGCTCATCCTGGTCGCTATTGGAGTATTCCTCATAGTAAGAGTCAGCATCATCTGGGGCGGAATGCAGATGTTACTTGAAGACGGAAGCTATACCAGAGCGCAGAAAGCCGAGAACAAGAGGAACGATCCCATCGCCGGAATTTACTGGGGACTTGTAACCGCCGGATACCTGGCATACAGTTTTATCACCGGAAGGTGGGACAGAAGCTGGATCGTATGGCCTGTAGCCGGCGTGCTTTACGGAGCCCTTGTCACTATTCTTCACGCAGTCAGGAGCAAGGCCTGAATACAGGTCTTGCTCTTTTTCAGGAGAATCCCATGTCAGAAAAAAAGCCCGAACTCACCACACTGTGTTATATCGAGAATGACGGAAAGTATCTGATGCTCCACCGGATCAAAAAGGATAAGGACATCAATAAGGATAAGTATATCGGAGTGGGCGGACACTTTGAATACGGCGAGAGTCCGGACGAGTGCCTTCTTCGTGAGGTCATGGAAGAAACGGGACTCACGCTCACTTCATACCGCGCACGAGGCATTATCACTTTCATATACGGAAGAGATGTGACCGAATACATGCATTTGTATACGGCGGACGGATATACCGGAGAGATGCGGGATTGCGACGAGGGCGAACTTATCTGGATCGATAAAGATAAGGTATATGATCTGCCGATATGGGAAGGTGATAAGGTCTTTTTCAGACTTTTAGAGCAGACGGAAGGGTTCTTTTCGGTAAAGCTTGTGTATTCGGAAGATGATGAGCTGATAGAGACAACGGTGCATCAGAGCTGACGATCCCTAAGGTACATCAGAGCTGACCTGTCTTTAGTATCCGGCGGTTAAGATAAGCGTATGCGATCAGGCAGACGATCACCGACAGCAGTGAACCGATCGGAGCGGCCCACCCCATGGGATACAGGGTATCCGGGAAATGAACGGAAGTATAGTAGGCTATCGGGATCCTCGCGCAGACTATCGATATGACGTTATGCATGAATGACAGACCGGACTTTGCGCATGCGCAGAAGTATCCGCTGAAGACGAAGTGCATTCCGGCCAGAATGCAGTCCCATACATAGGAGCGCATGTACTGGTCGCCAAGCCTTATCACTTCGGGATCGGAAGAAAACAGGCCCACGGCGCCTGCTGCCGCGAACTGGAAAACCACGGCAAACACCAAACCGCATCCTGCTGCCACGAGTATCGCATACCACATAGTGCTCTTTGCTCGGTCTTCTTTGCCGGCACCGATGTTCTGGGCGCAGATAGCGGAGACCGAAGCCAGCAGAGTGGAAGGTATGAGAAAGAGTATGCCGATCAGCTTTTCCACGATGCCCACAGCCGCCGAGTCGGCTAAGCCTCTCTGATTGGCAAAGACCGTAATAACTATAAATGATATCTGAATGAATCCATCCTGTGCGGAAACGGGGATACCCACCGACAGGATGTTTTTTATTATCTTAGAATCCGGCTTAAAATGCCGCTTCTCAAGACCGGATAACATCTGCTTGCTGCGGATCGCAAAGAAGGCGATGATCACGCTGATAGCCTGTGAGGTCGTGGTGCCGAGCGCGGCGCCGGCAGGCCCCATGTGACAGAGTCCGATGAAGAGAAGATCCAGGACTATGTTGCAGAAACATGCGACCGTTACGATGTACATCGGGCTTTTGGAATCGCCCATTCCGCGGAATATCGAGCAGATGATGTTGTACATAACGATAAAAGGGATTCCCGCGAAGCAGATCTTAAGGTAATCCCTTGTCCCGCTGACCGCTTCCGCGGGTGTTGACATCACGCTTACTATAGGGGCGGTGCAGACGAGCAGGATGACGGTGAGGACAGCGGAAATGATCAGGAACAGCGTGACGGTGTTTCCGATCGAGATATTCTTAAGTTCCGCGTCTTCACTTCCCACTGCCTTGCCGATCAGCACGGTGGATCCCATCGCGAGTCCCACGATCATGACGGTCAGCATGTGCATGACCTGGCTTCCTATAGAGACAGCCGATGTACCTGCAGTCGGATCAAACTGCCCAATGATGAATAGGTCTGCCAGACCGTACAGGGTCTGCAGCAGATATGAGAGCAAAAACGGCAGGGAGAATAATATCAGATTTTTGAACACGCTTCCGCGCGCGAGATTCTTTTCCATAATAAATGTGTAAGGACCAAAATATATGGCTCTATCCGGGTTAGTCCAGGTAAATCCGGATCAGCAGATGATGCCCTATGACCATCATAAACAGCGGTATGATCACTGCTGCAAACAGGATCAGCGATTTATACAGGGAATCAATGGTGAGGAAGGCGGCTGCCAGGAAGCATGAGATCATGACCAGACCGTACCAGATCCAGAGCAGACCGTGGCACGTGTTCCAGCCGCGGACGCTTCTTAGATGGGACTCGAGAGGGGGCTCTTCTCCGGTGTAGAATGCGACAGGCGTTTTGCTTAATATCTGTCTGATACCCATGATTATGAAAACGGCGGATACGATACCGCCCACTGTGAGCATGAGAGCAGTTGAAGGATCCATGGTCTTACCTCGTTTTGATTGATGTTTTATTAAGTTTAACACATATTCTCTGATTGAGGTTTAAGTGAATATAAGATAAAATTAATAAGTCCGCACGGCGAAGCGGCCGGTGCGGGATAACCGAATTAATCAGAGAATGGGAGAAAAGGATGAAAGCAGGTATTTTAGGCTATGGAAATCTGGGAAAAGGCGTTGAGGCAGCGATCGCAAGATGCGATGACATCGAGCTTAAGGCCGTATATACGCGCCGCGATCCGTCGGGACTTAAGATCAAGACACCGACGGCGCTTGTTAAGAGCGCGGCTGACTTAGACAGCGGCAAAGAGGACATAGACGTTCTGATCATCTGCGGAGGCAGCGCAACGGATCTGCCCGGGATGACGCCCAAATATGCGGAGCTTTATAACGTGATCGATTCCTTTGACACCCACGCCAATATACCGACGCATTTTGCCAATGTGGATGCGGCATCGAAGAGGGGCGGCAAGGTCGGACTGATCTCCTGCGGATGGGATCCCGGGATGTTCTCATTAAACCGTCTCTATGCGACATCAATCCTTCCCGGAGGAAGCGATTATACTTTCTGGGGAAAAGGCGTAAGCCAGGGTCACTCCGATGCGATCCGCCGTATCGAAGGAGTTAAGGACGCAAGGCAGTACACGATACCCGTCGAGGAGGCGGTTGACCGCGTTCGTAACGGAGAAAATCCCGAACTTTCGACGAGAGAAAAGCACACGCGAGAGTGCTTCGTAGTTGCCGAGGAGGGTGCGGATAAAGCGAAGATCGAAGAACAGATCAAGACCATGCCCAATTATTTCGCAGATTACGACACTACAGTTCATTTCATATCTGAAGAAGAGATGAAGCGCGATCACAGCGGACTTCCCCACGGAGGAAGCGTTCTCTACAGCGGCGAGACCGGAACCGACGGCTGCAATCACGTGATCGAGTACAGATTACAGCTTGATTCAAACCCCGAATTTACAGGTTCGGTGCTCACGGCCTATGCGAGGGCAGTCGCAAGACTGAACGCCGAAGGCGTGACGGGTGCAAAGACCGTATTTGATATAGCACCTGCTTATCTTACTCCTCTTTCGGGAGATGAGATCCGCGCACATTTCCTGTAAATCAGGTCAAAAAATATACGCCGGATGATCCGGCCTTAGGAGGAAAAATGGATTACGCAAAAGTCTCACTTGAAAAACATGCCGAATGGAAAGGCAAACTCGAGATTAAGGCCAGAGCGGCCGTGGACAGCTCGGAAGCATTAAGTATCGCCTATACTCCCGGTGTTGCACAGCCCTGTCTCGAGATCCAGAAGGATATAGACAAGAGCTATGAGCTCACCAGAAGATGGAACACCGTAGCCGTAGTGACCGATGGAACCGCAGTCTTAGGGCTCGGCGACATAGGTCCCGAAGCCGGCATGCCCGTAATGGAAGGTAAGTGCGTGCTCTTCAAGGCATTCGGTGATGTGGATGCGATCCCGCTCTGCGTAAGGAGCAAGGACGTTGATGAGATCGTAAACACCGTAAGACTTCTTGCCGGCAGCTTCGGCGGAGTGAACTTAGAGGACATCTCCGCTCCCAGATGTTTCGAGATAGAGAAAAAGCTCAAAGAGTGCTGCGATATCCCGATCTTCCATGACGACCAGCACGGAACTGCAGTCATCACTCTTGCCGGACTCATGAATGCACTTAAAGTAGTCGGCAAGAACATAGAAGATATCAAGATCGTCACTTCCGGAGCCGGGGCAGCAGGCATCGCGATCATTAAGCTCCTCATGGCGATGGGACTTAAGAATGTCATCATGACAGACCGCCAGGGCGCTATCTATGAGGGCCGCGACGGACTCAATCCAGTTAAGGAGGAGATGGCGAAGATCACCAATTTCAATAAAGAGAAGGGAACTCTAGCCGACGTCATCAAAGGAGCAGATGTCTTCATCGGCGTATCCGCACCCGGCACCCTGACTCAGGACATGGTCAGGACTATGGCAAAAGATCCGATCGTCTTTGCATGCGCTAACCCCACTCCCGAGATCTTCCCGGATGAGGCCAAGGCAGCAGGCGCGGCAGTCGTATCTACCGGAAGAAGCGATTATCCGAATCAGGTCAATAACGTTCTGTGTTTCCCCGGAATATTCAGGGGCGCACTCGATGTCAGAGCTTCCGACATCAATGATGAGATGAAGATCGCGGCAGCCAAAGCTCTTGCCGGACTGATCTCGGATGATGAGCTCTCCGCAGACAACATCCTTCCCAAGGCATTTGACCCCAGAGTCAAGGATGCCGTAGCGAAGGCGGCAGCACAGGCAGCGATAGATTCAGGTGTAGCAAGGATCAAACCCTAAGAATAAGAAACAGGTATTAACGGAGGTTACAGAGAATGGCAAAACTGGTCATCAATAACGAAAGCAAAAAGAGCACTATCAATCCCGAGATCTACGGACATTTTTCGGAACATTTGGGAAGATGTATCTACGAAGGTTTGTATGTTGGTGAGAATTCCGATATTCCCAACGTGAACGGAATGCGTACCGACGTGGTGGAAGCTCTTAAGGAAATGAAGATTCCTGTACTGCGCTGGCCCGGCGGATGCTTTGCCGATGAATATCACTGGATGGACGGCATCGGTCCCAAGGAAAAGCGCAAGAAGATGATCAATACCCACTGGGGCGGAGTCGTAGAGGATAACAGCTTCGGAACACATGAGTTCTTCGAACTGTGCAAGCAGTTAGGATGCAAGACCTATGTGAACATGAACGTCGGAAGCGGTACCGTACGCGAGATGAGTGAGTGGGTTGAGTACATCACATTCAAGGGCGTATCACCGATGGCTGACCTTCGTAAGGAAAACGGCCATGAGGAGCCCTGGACCATAGATTATGTCGGAGTCGGCAATGAAAACTGGGGCTGCGGCGGCAACATGCGTCCCGAATATTATGCTGACGAATATCGCAGATATCAGACTTATATCCGTAATTATGCGGGCACTCAGCCCATACAGAAGATCTGCTGCGGCGCCAATTCCGCAGATTATACCTGGACCCGCAAGGTCATGGAGACCTGCTTCGACCACAGTGAGCCTCATCAGCACGGGTTCATGGACGGTCTCTCACTTCACTATTACACTCTTCCCGAGACCGTGGATGACTGGAACTTCAAGGGTTCGGCTACTGATTTTACAGAGGAAGTCTTCTATCAGACTATCGCCCGCGGCGCATTCATGGAAGAACTCGTGACCAGACACGGCGCTATCATGGATGAATTCGATCCCGATAAGAAGATCGGCATGATGGTTGATGAGTGGGGCATCTGGACAGATGTAGAGCCCGGAACCAATCCCGGATTCCTCTATCAGCAGAACACTATGAGAGATGCGCTCGTAGCAGGCAATACTCTCAACATATTCAACAAGCATTCGGACCGCGTAAAGATGGCCAATATCGCACAGCTCATCAACGTGCTTCAGTCAGTGATGCTGACCGAAGGCGAAAAGATGATCAAGACTCCTACCTATGCGGTATTCCATATGTACCGTCATCACCAGGGTGCGAGCCTGCTGCTCAGCGACCTGATGGATGCAGGATGTGTAGGAAAAGACAAGAACGAGGTAGCCAAGGTATTCGAATCCGTATCCGTATCGGATGACGGCGTGATCAATATCACTCTTACCAACAACTCACTCGAAGCAAGCGAGGATGTAGATGTGGTTCTTACCGATAACGGTTCGGCATATTCCGTATGCGAGGCGTCCGTAGTTACCGGCAAGATGAACGCACACAATACTTTCGATGCACCCGATGTTGTTAAGGAAGAAGAGTTTTCCGCATACAGCAAGACAGATTCGGGCGTTAAGGTTACCCTTCCCGCCTGCAGCGTAGTAAGCATCAGACTTAAGAAATAAGACAGATGAAAAAGATTTCCGTCATAGTTCCGTGCTATAACGAAGAAGAAGTTATCGAGGTCTTTTATGATAAGCTTACCTCTTTTTGGAGGGAGGCCCTGGCACAGTACGAACTTGAACCGGTTTTTGTCGATGACGGATCGACCGATGCGACTGCTGATAAAATACGTAAGCTCCTTGAAAAAGACGATACCGTCAGATACGGCTCTTTTACGAGGAATTTCGGCAAGGAAGCCGCGATGTTCGCAGGTCTTGAACTGTGCAGCGGCGACTGCGCGATAGTGATGGACGCGGATCTCCAGCATCCGGTCGAAGTAATTCCCGATATGATCTCGGCGTGGGAAGAAGGATTCGAGATTGTAGAAGGGATCAAGAGTTCCAGAGGAAAAGAACCCGGAGATCACAGCCTGCTCGCCGCGCTTTTCTATAAGATAATAAGCTCGCAGACCGGCTTTGACATGCGGAATTCCTCGGATTTCAAGCTCCTCGACCGCAAGGTGATCGATGTGATGGGAACTTTTACCGAACAGGAGATGTTTTTCAGGGCGCTGTCCTTCTGGACGGGCTTTAAGAGTACGAGCGTTGAGTATGCGGTACAGAAAAGAGCCGCCGGGAAGAGCAAATGGAAGAGTTCTTCACTGATAAAATATGCTCTTCGAAACATTCTTGCTTTTACTTACGCTCCGCTCTATCTGATCCTGTTTCTCGGCTTATTCGTCATAGTGATCGGGGCATGGCTCGGGATAGACGCCATAATCACGTATTTCGAAGGCAAAGCGGTAGGAGGATATCCTTCGCTGGTCATCCTCATCACTTTGTCAACGGGGGCGATACTTACAAGCCTTGGGATAATCTCTGTATATCTGTCCAAGGTTTATGGTGAAGTAAAGAACAGACCCAGATATATATTCAGGGAGCATAACTGATTTCTTTTATTGTTTTAGCAGAGAGATTAAGAGAGCTTAGATCGGGCGGTTCATGACCGCATCATATTCGACGTCTCTGTCTTTGGAGAAAAAGGCAAGTCTGTCATCGGGACCGAATTCCGGTGAGTCCTCGGCTTTTTTGACGATGCCGGGGTGACAGATTATCTCAAGAGCATCACCGTATTTACAAGCAGCATCCAGCATTTTGGGTGCTGCTTTTTGCATGCGTTTTTTATCCATATGTCCTGTCATGCACAGTCCCCAGACAGGGAAGTAAGATATTCCGGATCCGTCCAGTTTTTTCACGGCACGCTTTGAAAGAACATGCAGGATACGGTTTTTTATTATGTTTATGAATGGAATGGATCCGGAAACAGCCTTATTAAAGATAAAAGGAGACAGTGGCTCATCGGGAACCCGTACATATTCGACAAAGCCAAGAAGATCCAGCTCTTCCAGAGCATCAAGCATGGCATCAAAGACCATCGGGATCATATGGGTGTGAACATGAGAATCAAGCCTTAAGGCTGCATCTTTTGGGTAATCTTCAAATACGCGGCTTATCTGCGCTTTGAATTCCGAGCAGATCGCTTCACGCAGAACCTCTCTTTTTTTCCCGGGAATAAAGGATCGTATGAAAAACTTCCCCCAGGATGCACACATGTATCCGTCCTCATTGCAAAGGAGCGGTTCATCGCAGCCCGACAGCGAATATCCGTCTATCAGATTTAAGTGAATGGAGAGCGCAGGCTTTTTTTCAAAAGAATCCCAGCTTTGGAGAAGCAGTTCCATGCAATCCGAATATGCAGCCATGTTCGGGAAGATGCTGATACTGTCCAGCTTTCCGGCTTTGATCAGCTCGAGCATTCTTTTTGAATTGTTTATCGAAGCGCCGTAATCGTCGCCGTGGAAATCTATGCGCAGACCTTCCGGATTGTTTGCCATGTTACTATCCTTTGTGATGTTTTTTTGCTTGGCACAAGATACTGTATGTACCTGTACGGCTATTATCGTAACATAATTAACGGAGTTGGAAAACATACCGCTATCGTGGTATTTACGATTAACATGGAGCCGAAAATATAGTATAGTATATATATTGCATAAAAAAGCAATGGTAAACGGCGTCATTGACGTAATATTTTCATAACAGGAGGTTATTATGGGATTAATATCAGCAGCATTAGGCGCAGCGGGCGGAGTTATGGCGGACCAGTGGAAAGAGTATTTCTACTGTGAAGCATTACCTGAGACAGTCATCATGACCAAGGGTCATAAGAGAGAGACCGGCAGAGGCTCCAACAACGGAAGCGACAACATCATTTCCAACGGTTCCGTTATCGCAGTAGCAGACGGACAGTGTATGATCATCGTAGACCAGGGCAAGGTTACAGAGATCTGTGCAGAACCCGGCGAGTTTACTTATGATTCTTCTTCTGAGCCTTCACTCTTCACCGGTAATCTTGGCGAGGCTATCAAGCAGACATTCGCTAACATCGGTAAGAGATTTACCTTCGGCGGCGAGGCTCCCAAGGATCAGAGAATTTATTATTTCAACACCAAGGAACTGATCGGCAACAAATACGGCACACCCAATCCCGTGCCCTTCAGAGTAGTTGACGAGCGTGCAGGCATCGATATGGATATCTCCATGAAGTGCTTCGGTGAGTACAGCTATCGTGTATGCGATCCCATTCTTTTCTATACCAATGTATGCGGAAACGCAGCTCAGGATTATAAGAGAGAGCAGCTTGACAGCATGCTCAAGACAGAACTTCTTACCGCTCTTCAGCCTGCATTTGCCAAGATTTCCGAGATGGGCATCAGATATTCTGCTATCCCCGGACATACCACAGAGCTTGCAGACGCACTCAACGAGGTTCTTTCCAATAAGTGGAGAGGACTCCGCGGTATCGAGATTGTATCCTTCGGCGTATCTTCGATCAAGGCTGATGAGGAAGACGAGAAGACACTCAAGGAACTTCAGAAAGCAGCAGCTTATACCAATCCGAATCTTGCGGCAGCAGCTATGGTCAACGCTACATCCAATGCTATGCAGACAGCAGCGGGCAACTCCGGCGGAGCAGCTATCGGTTTCATGGGTATGAACATGGCACAGCAGGCAGGCGGCATCAATGCTCAGAACCTCTACGCTATGGGTGCTCAGCAGCAACAGCAGCAGGCAGCTCAGCAGCCCGCGGCTCCCGCAGTAGCAGGCTGGGATTGCGCATGCGGCCAGAAGAACATAACCGGCAATTTCTGTCCCGAGTGCGGCGCTAAGCGTCCCGAGACCAGCGGATGGACATGCTCATGCGGCACTGTAAACCAGGGCAAATTCTGCACATCCTGCGGAGCCAAGAAGCCCGAGGGCGCACCTCAGTACAAGTGCGACAAGTGCGGATGGATGCCTGAAGATCCTTCAAATCCGCCCAAGTTCTGTCCTGAATGCGGCGACCCCTTCGGAGATGAGGATTTAGTATAATATGGCAAATCAGATAAACAATTACCAGTGTCCGGCCTGTACCGGTCCGCTGCATTATGTAGGCAGCAGCGACAAACTGGAATGTGATTATTGCGGCAGCTCATATTCGATACCCGAGATAGAGAAGCTCTATGCCGAGCAGGAAGCAAAGGCCAAGGAAGAGTATGCGGCTGCGCAGGCTTCCGGCGAAGGCTGGTCCGATTCCGGCACCGATTCCTGGGGAACCGATGCACAGGGAATGAAGGTTTATTCATGTCCTTCATGCGGTGCTCAGCTCATAGCCGATGCGACCACGGCAGCAAGCTGCTGTCCTTATTGCGGCAACAACAATGTCGTACCCGGTCAGTTCGAAGACGGCAGAAAACCCGATAAGATCATTCCTTTCAAGATCACCAAGGAACAGGCTATTGAAGGACTCAAGGAACATTATAAGGGCAAAAAGCTTCTGCCCAAGTCTTTTGCATCGGCAAACAGCATCTCGGAGATAACGGGCGTATACGTTCCTTTCTGGCTGTTTGACGGATCGGCCAGCGCCGATGTTATATTCAATGCGGAAAAGACCAGAAGCGAACGCCACGGTGA
Organism: Lachnospiraceae bacterium; assembly: GCA_017620155.1. GTDB lineage: Bacteria > Bacillota > Clostridia > Lachnospirales > Lachnospiraceae > XBB2008. The sequence goes on from JAFZQY010000052.1 coordinate 11,124, forward strand.
TGACGAGATCATCTTTACCGAGCATTTCGAGGTAGCAAGGTCAGGCAAGGTGGATTTCGAGGATGTACCCGTAGATGCACCATCCAAGATGCCTTCGAAGCATATGGATTCCATCGAGCCGTATGATTATTCCGACTTAAGACCGTTCTCCACGGCTTATCTGCCCGGATTTCTGGCAGACAAGTATGATATCGAGATCGAGACATCGGCTCCCAGAGCGGATGTGAGATTCGAGAATACGCTTCTCAGCGATATCAGCCAGACGGTTACGGGATACAGCTCCGTGAACATTCGTCAGAAGAATGTCCGTATCAGAAGAGGCAAGGTTGAATACGCGCTTTTCCCTGTATGGATGCTGTCCACGAAGTTTAACGGAGAGACATATACTTTTGCCATGAACGGCCAGACAGGAAAGATGGTCGGCGATCTTCCTATTGATAGGGGAAGGCTTGTCGGACTCTTCTTTAAATGGTTTATTCCGGTAGCAGTGATCTGTGGACTGTTCCAGATGCTGCTTTGAGGAGGTGCATGATGAAGAAGAGATTATCACTTATGGTTGCTTTCATAGCCTTAGTTCTGATGAATACGATGACGGTATTCGCATCGGACGGTTCATCCGATTCCGGTATCAGCATCGGGTTATGCATCATCGTCGGACTGATCGTAGCCGGTATCGCATGCGCGATCGCTTCGGGAAGCATGAAGAGCGTTCATACCGCGACCAGTGCAAAGCGGTACGAAAAACCGAATACTTTTGCATTATCAAGAAAGGATGACCGGTACATCAATACCACACAGCAGAGGATTCATCATCAATCATCGAATCCTCAAGGGCCGGCGCCCCGTCCGGGCGGCCAGAAAGCGCCATCCAAATGATACCGAGCCCGCCCTGTTTTCGGGGCGGGCTTCTTATGACGCACCAAAAGGTGCATGATGATCTATGCGTTTACGAAATATTACTGGTTCAAGAGAAATGATCGCGGAAAGCGACCGGTGCGTGGAAACGCCCAGAGATATGGCAGGCAGGTGGAGGGAGCATTTCGGAAACGATGCCCCGATCTATGCCGAGATAGGTATGGGTAAGGGGCGTTTTCTTATTGATAATGCCGTAGCTTTCCCCGATATCAACTATATAGGGATCGAGAAATACTCAAGCGTGCTCCTGCGGGGTATCCAGAAGCTGGAGGCCGACCCCCTTCCCAATGTGATGCTCATCCGCATGGAAGCAGAGTACATCACGGAGGTTTTTGCGGAAAGCGAGATATCGCGGATCTATCTTAATTTCTCGGATCCCTGGCCGAAGGACAGGCACGCCAAGAGGCGGCTTCCGTCAAAAGAATTTCTGGCCAGATATGAAAAGATCTTAGTCCCCGGAGGCAGAGTCGAGTTTAAGACCGATAACAGGGATCTGTTTGATTTTGCGGTAGAAGAAGCCGGGCTCGCCGGCTGGGAGATGGAGGTCTGTACTTACGACCTTCATGCCGATGAGGCGCTCATGGCCGGGAACATCATGACCGAATATGAAGAGAAATTCTCTTCGATCGGCAATCCGATATGTAAATACATAATACGGAGTCCGAAACGATGAACATAGTTCTCCATCAACCGGAAATGCCTGCAAATACGGGCAATATCGGCCGGACCTGTCTGGCTACGGGAACGCCTCTTCATCTGATCGAGCCCCTCGGATTTCAGTTAAATGACAAGGCTCTTAAGCGCGCCGGGCTTGATTACTGGCACGAACTGGACGTGACCAAGTATGACGACTATGCGGATTTTAAAGCAAAGCACCCCGGTGCGACCGTATGGATGGCGACGACCAAAGCCCGCAGGACTTACGCAGAGGTGCAGTATAAGCCCGATGACTTTATCATGTTCGGCAAAGAATCTGCCGGGATCCCCGAAGAGATACTTGTAGATAACGAAGAATACTGCATACGCATACCGATGCAGGAAGGAATAAGAAGCCTTAATCTGTCCAACGCCGTGGCCATCGTCCTGTATGAGGCCCTGAGGCAGCAGGGCTTCGCCGGACTTGAGGAAAAAGGAAATCTGCACAGATTATCCTGGAATCAGAACAATGATCTTTGCGAGTAAGACTGAGCATAAACATAATAATTCGCATCTGCACGGATCCCGGATCCGCCTTACGTTCTGCGTTTTCCTAACACTGGTCCTGTTTTTTTCGGGGACGGTGTTTATGTCCGCGGATGTTTATGCCGCCAAGTCAGGCGCTGCGGAAACTCAGGAAGAGCTGGATGCAAATGTCGAGGCCAGAAAGGCTCTTCCCGTAGAATCCAACGAGATACCGGGCTGGCCCGCAGGTCCCGAGATCGGAGCAGAGTCCGCTATCCTTATGGAAGTCGACACCGGTACCATCCTGTATGCCAAGAATATCCATGAGGAACTCTATCCCGCAAGTACGACCAAGCTCATGACCTGTCTTCTGGCTCAGGAGAACGGCAACATGACCGATATGGTCCCCTTCAGTTATGAAGCGGTGCACTCCGTGCCGTCCGACGGATCGAGCATAGGCATGGATGCGGGGCAGTCGATCACTCTCGAACAATGTATGTACGGGATCCTGGTCGGAAGTGCGAATGAGGTGGCCAATGCGGTCGCCGAGTATACCGCGGGCTCCATAGATGCTTTTACGGATATGATGAACGAGAGAGCGAAGGAGCTGGGCTGCACAAACACTCACTTTACCAATACGAACGGTCTTCACGATGAGGACCATTACACTTCGGCATATGATCTGGCGCTCATCGCCAAAGAGTATTTCTCAAACGACATGCTCGCCCGTATAGCCGATACTCCCAAATATCATTTCGAACCCACCGATACCCAGCCGGATGATTTTTATCTGAAGAACAAGCATGAGCTGATCACGGGCAGCATTCCCTACGAGGGTATCCTCGGAGGAAAGACCGGATATACGAATGATGCGAGGCAGACTCTGGTCACATGCTGTGAGCAGAACGGCATGCGTCTGGTCTGTGTGATCATGATGGAGGAGACTCCGAATCAGTTCTATGATACGGTCACGCTCTTCGATTACGGATACAGCAACTTCTCTCTGGTCAAGGTCTCCGATTATAAGACGGAGTTTACGACCGAGGAGAGCAGTTTCTTTAAGACGGGATCCGACTTATTCGGCAATTCCGCACCGTTCCTTGCCCTTAATCCGGACAGCCGTATCGTTCTCCCGAATAACGTTGAATTTGAAAACCTGGATACGAAAGTATCTTATGAGACCGAGGATGCCGTGGCTCAGGTATTTTTCTCATACAGCGGACAGGAACTGGGATCCGCGCTGGTGGAGATCGTTGAAAACACCCAGCCCGAGTATGAATTCGAGCATATCTCTCCTGATCAGATTAAGGAGGAACAGAGCGGCATAGCCATAGAGAATGAAGACAGGACGATATTCCTTAATGTAAAGGTGATCCTGCTTTCGGTTTCCGGAGCGGCTGTGATCCTGGGCATCATCGTGCTGCTGATCCGGCTCGGACGGGACTATCATTTCTCGAACAAGCGCGAGGACAGGAAGCGCAGGCGCAGAAGAAAGCGCGGGGGGCGGCATGGCGACTTATACATATGATGCGTCCCGGTGGAGCACTTTTGAAAAAGGAAATGCCCTCGAATGGGTCATGACCTCGGGTAACGGCGCATATGCCGGCGGGTCTCTGATCGGCGCGAGAAACCGGACTCATCAGGGGTATCTGATCGCGTCGTTCAATCCTCCGACCGAGCGCTATGTGGTTCTTGAGCAGATCTCGGAATTTATTTCGGTCGGCGGGACAGATTATGATCTTGAGACTTCGCAGCATCGCGGCGGGGTTTATTCGGAAGGCCAAAAGTTCCTGAAAAAAGTAACTTACGACGGGACTGTCAGGTTTGAATATGAACTGGGACCTTCGCAGCCGGATGCTAAGGGCCTTCCTGAGTGCGAGGCGGGTGTATGCACTTTTTCCGAGATCAAGCATATCGCGCTCGCAAGAGACGAGAACACCGCAGTCGTCGATTATACTTTCACGAATTATTCCGCGGAAGAGGCTTTTGTTTATCTGACTCCCGCGTTTACATTCCGTGAGCACAATACTTTGAAATCCGCAGACGACCATAAGTTCGCGGATCTTATCACAGGGGATACTCTCTCCCTGGTTCCTTATGAAAAAGATGATATACGCATAGACTTAAGCGTGAGCGAGGGCAGGTTCCTCGAACTTGCGGATAAGTATGATGAGGATGTGGAGCTGCAGACCGAGGTCGATTTAGAAACGGAAGGTCTTACCTCTTCGTATATTCCATATGACATAGAGATCACGGTCGCTCCCGGAGAAAAGAAGCATGTCTCCGTGATATGCACGGTGGAGCGGGCCGTTTCGGAATCATCGGGAAAGGTGCTTCGAGAAGAACTGCCTGATTCGGGCAGCGTGCTTCGAGGGGATAAGCTGCTTGAGGCCGCCGTAGACAGGTTCGTGGCAGCAGGCACCGCGCGCAAGCTGATCGCGGAAGTTCGGGAATACTATCATGCCTGTGAGGAGCGCGGCCGGGAAGCATACCGGGCTTTGACCGGAGATTCGAATATCCCGGAATTCTTTGACAGGCTGGTTCTGGATGCGGATCATTTTATCGCATTCCGCAGATCCACCGGACTTAAGACCGTGCTTGCGGGACTACCCTGGTTTACGGACTGGGGAAGGGATACGATGATAGCTTTTACGGGGCTTACGCTCTGCACCGGCAGGTTCGGTGATGCCCGCGAGATCCTTTCTTCTTTTGCCAAATATGAAAGACATGGGCTGATCCCTAACATGTTCCCGGATGACGGGGCAGAGCCTTTGTATAATACCGCTGATGCTTCACTCTGGTATTTCATCGCAGTGCATAATTATCTGAATTACACTGCCAAAACAGATCCTGAGCATGCCGAAGATGCGGACTCGTTCATCAGATCTTCGATATATCCCACCCTCGTTCATATCCTGGAAGCATACGAAAAAGGCACGGATAACAGCATATACATGGAGCCGTCCGGGCTGATACATGCAGGAAGCGGCTTGGATCAGGTCACCTGGATGGATGTCAGGGTAGGAAGCCTGGTTGTTACTCCGCGACACGGCTGCCCTGTCGAGATCAATGCGCTCTGGTACAACGCACTGAGGATCGGCGCCGGCCTGGCTGAGCGTTTTGGAGACGCCGACAGGGCCGGACATTGGACTCAGCTGGCTGAGCGTGTTGAATCGGTATATGAAAAAACATATTATTCAAACGGTTATCTGTATGACGTGGTGGACGGATACGCTGAAGACGACAGTGAACTTGGATTTACATATGCGCAGCGAGATGATTCCCTGCGCCCTAACCAGATTTTTGCGGTCTCGCTACCCTTTTCTCCGGTAAGCGAAGAGGCTGCGAGGAGCATAGTAGAGAGGGTGGAGCGCGTACTGTATGTGGGAGTGGGATTAAGATCCTTAAGCCCCGCTCATCCCGACTATCATGGGCAGTACAGGGGAGCTCTGGAAAAAAGAGACTTAGCCTACCATCAGGGAACCGCCTGGGGATACCTGCTGGGAGCATACATAGATGCATATTGCAGGGTTCACCGGGATGAACCCGATCTGCAGGAGCGGGTCGAAGGACTTTTATCACCGGTAAAGGAGCATCTGCCTGATGCAAACTGCATCGGAGGATTCTGCGAAGTATTCGAGGGAGATGTCCCGCATACGGGGCGCGGATGTTATACACAGGCCTGGAGCACGGCCGAGATCCTCAGAGCATTTTTGAATGTGAAGATGTGTTATACTAGGTAAATACGAAGGGAGTGCAGATATGATCAGGATAGTTGCAGACAGTACATGCGATCTGAGCCCGGAACTGGTATCGAGATACGGTATTACGATCCTTCCGTTACATGTTCTTCTCGGTGACAGAGAGTACAGGGACGGAGTGGACATCTCCATAGAAGAGATATACGAATGGGCGGATGCCAATAAGACGACTCCGAAGACATCGGCACCGAGCGCCGAGGATGCGGTGGCGGTATTTAAGCCCATCCTGGAAGCCGGAGATGAGATAGTTGCCTTTTCAATCTCCTCCTCCATGAGTGCCTCTTATGAATATATCAATATGGCAGTCGATATCCTGGATGCACAGGATAAGGTATCTGTCGTGGATTCCGCGAATCTCTCCACAGGAATCGGACTGCTCGTCATCGAAGCTGCGGTCATGGCATCTGAGGGCAATAGCCGCGCGGATATAGTAGCAAGGATCGAAGAATTAAAGCCCCTTGTAAGAGCAAGTTTCGTGGTGGATACGCTTGTTTATCTGCACCGGGGCGGAAGATGCAGCGGAGTTGCCACTCTTGCAGGTACTGCACTTAAGCTTCATCCCAAGATCATGGTCGAGGACGGAGCCATGCATCCCGAGAAGAAATACCGCGGCAAGTATTCCAATATCGTGCTCGATTACGCCAAAGATATGGAGCCGGAGCTTAAGAATGCCAGGAAGGACCGTGTGTTCATAACGCATTCTTCCATCGATCCGGCAGTTGTAGACAGCGTGCGCGAATATCTGAAAAGCCTGAATGTGTTCGAAGAGATACACGAGACGAGAGCGGGCGGCGTGATCTCATGCCACTGCGGCCCCGGAACCCTCGGAGTTTTGTTTATAGCAAATGAAAAACAGTGATAAAGACTGGGGAAAAATAATATTCAGGATCGTCATCGTCCTGTTCATCATCTTCTTCATAAGCAGGTGGTTTACCGGAAATGATTCCGACAGGATTCCTGTGCAGGAGCAGACCCCCGAGATAGTCATCACGGACGCCGAACCGGTGCCTGGCACCATAGAGGATGCCGCGGATACTGCGGAAGAAGCAGCCGAACCGGTGCCTGGCACCATAGAGGATGCTGCGGATACTGCGGAAGAAGAACCTGAATCGGCTGAGGAGCCGATAAGATATGAATTCAGGAACCGGAATCTCCTGGATAAGCACTATGATAAGCACGGGATCGAGATGGGGTTTGCTTCCGCGGAGGAATATGAGGCTGCAGCCAGCGCCGTAGTTACCAATCCCAATGCGCTTCACAAGCTCGAGCAGGAGGACGGTGATGATGTCTTCTATCTGGAAGATACCCGTGAATTTGTCGTAGTATCTACGGATGGTTTCATCCGGACGTATTACTATGCGGACAAGGACTACTTCGACAGACAGTAGTTCCCGGATTTCTTTCGATTGCTCCTGTAAAAATACAAAATATCTCTTTACAAGCAAACCTGTTAATGCTAATCTCTAATTAAGATAATAGTAATCATTACTGTTTTAGTTAATAGGAGGTAAACATTATGGCAGCAAACACAGCACAGGTTGACAATCTTGTATCTTTACTTGACGGATACGCAGTTAAGGGCGGACACCATCTGAATGTTAACGTTCTCAACAGAGACACCCTGCTCGACGCACAGAAGCATCCCGAGAAATATCCCCAGCTTACGATCAGAGTATCGGGCTATGCAGTCAATTTCATAAAACTGACACCCGAGCAGCAGGCCGATGTTATAAGCAGAACGTTCCACGAAAGCATCTGAATATACAAAAAGACGGTCTGATATATTGCAGAATTTGGTAATTTTGTATTAAAATAATTGGGTAGTCACTAAGTCACACATTTGGGGGGCCACATATGATTTACAAAATTCTGCTTTCCGGAAAAAATTCAGTGGTAATAGACGAGTTCTATAACCATATGGATAAAGGATATGATCTGCTCAGTTCTTCCACGATCTTCCGTGATATGGTCAAGAACCTCGAGCTTTTCAAGCCTGATCTTTTCGTCTATTGCCTGCATAACGAGACACCTGATGATTATGCCAAGATGAATGAGTTCAGAAGGCATATCGAAAAAGCCGGATGCGGTTTTGCGATCATAGGCTCCAAAGAAGAATGTGATATTTTCCAGAATAAGACCAATTTCCTTGCGGATCTGATACTTGCCAAGCCCCTGACTTATGATGTGATCCGTGGAAATATCTATGCTTACATGCTTGACAGAGACCGTCAGAGGGAGCTCGAAAACACAAAGCCCGAAGGAGGAGCTCCGGCAGCAGCCGGCGGTGCCCCCGCTGCTCCCGCACCGGATCCCGCACGTCGTAAGCATGTGCTGGTCATCGATGACGATCCGCTGATGCTCAAACTGATCAAAGAGTATCTGCATGACAAGTATGATGTGGCTACAGCCGTTAACGGCAAGATAGCCTATAAGTTCCTTGAGAGCAAAACGACCGATATGGTACTGCTCGATTATGAAATGCCCGGAGAAAGCGGTCCGGAAGTATTCATGAATCTGCGTACCAGAAGAGAACTTGATAATATTCCGATCGTATTTTTGACCGGCGTATCCGATGCGGAGCGCGTAAAGGAAGTATTGAGTCTCGGCCCTCAGGGTTATCTGCTCAAGCCTATCGATAAGGAGAAACTCCTTAACAAGGTTAACGGTGTACTTGATAAGTGATAATAGCGGTTTAGGCGGCGATCTCGCATACAAGTCCCTGGAGATCATCCGGAAGGCTGTTCTTAAAGCGCATCGCCTCCTGAATCGAGCCGAAATGGCGCTCGTCAACGATACTTGATTCAAACATATCGACGGATATAACGATTACTGTAAAGAAACTGTTTGTAAGATCCATGGTATACCTCCTGTCTCAGGGTTGAGCCGTTCTCATCGGAATTATGATGCGGCTCTTTTTTTGTACTATAGACATGGTACCATGGCATGTGTCCAATAAAATGGTCTTAGATGACCTGAAAGGAGTTGAAAATGGAATTACAGATAACTACAGCGAACTTTGAAGAGGAAGTACTTAAGGCAGATCTGCCCGTACTGGTTGACTTCTATGCAGACTGGTGTGGTCCCTGCAAGATGATGGCTCCGATAGTTGAGCGTATCGCCGAAGGCTATGAGGGCAAGCTCAAAGTCGGAAAATGCAATATAGATGATGAGGGAGATCTGGCCGGAAAATACGGCATCATGAGCATCCCGACCATCATCGTGTTCAAGAACGGCGAACCTGCCATGACCTCCGTCGGCGCCCTCTCCCAGCCCGACTTAGAAGCGAAAATAAACGGAGTGCTTTAAAGGAGCGCCTTCCATGCAGTAACTATTGAAGCACAGCTGTCGGTATCTATATTGCCGACAGCTTCTTTTAGTTTGACGGCATATTCGGCCTGATCCTCGGGATAACTGTACTGATCCAGCTCGGATACCACTTCTTCCATCGTATCCAGATCCAGATCCTGCGCGGCCGAGAGCAGTCTTGCGAAGATTCCGGACAGAGTCATGGGATCTGCCGGAGGAAGTTCGGTATCAGGAACTTTTTCGGTAAACAGAGGATCGAGAAGAGGCTTGTAGGACATATAGCGGTCAAGCATGGCTTCATGATGCGCTTCGATGAATTCCGTATTCTGCTGCTTGCTGGCACTTTCCAGAGCGGCTGCCATATCCGACAGTTCCATCGCTCCGATCTGGCGGGACGAACTCTTTAAAGCGTGAACCTCTATGGTATATGAAGGCCAGTCCTTTGCCTCATAGGTGTTCTTTATAGCTGCGGCTTTGGCTTTCATCACACGATGATATTCTTTCAGGATGTTCCAGAATACCTTCTTGCTTCCGATCATCGAAATGGCGGTATCCGTATCCAGATCGCCGATGAAAGGTATGTTATCGGGGCCTGTCTCCGCAGTTTCATTATGACGTACTTCGGCGATCTCTTCATCCGTCAGATATCTGATCTTCTCGGGAGGAAGCCAGTCGCGCACTTTCTCCACCAGGTTTCGTACTTCTATGGGCTTGGCGATGAAGTCATTAAGTCCGGCCTCGAGGAATTTGATCCTGGCATCTCCTATGGCGTTGGCAGTAAGGGCGATGATCGGGATATCCTCGTATTCGCGGTATTTTTCGCGGATGATATGTGTTGCCTCCACGCCATCCATTTCGGGCATCATGTGATCCATCAGGATCATGTCGAAGTGGTTGGTACGAATCAGATCGATGGCTTCTTTGCCACTCTCCGCTGTCATCACTTTCATCTTCAGCGGCTCGAGCAGTCCTTCTGCGACCGTAAGGTTGACAGCGTTGTCATCTACTATGAGCACGGATGCATCCGGAGCGATATATTCACTCTTGTCAGTAGCTTTTGAGATATCAAAAAGGATCTTTTCATGGTTGTAGATCATGGAAAGATTCATTACGGAGAGAGGCTTCCTGATCTGAACCATATTGGGAAGGTTTATATCGCTCCGCTCGTTGAAGTCGGTGACCAGTACGGTTATGATATCCGGTCTGCTTTCCAGAAGCTGTATCCGATCGGGAGTAAGCTGCTCCGCATCTGTAAACAGGAAGGTTTCATAATCGGGATACTGGAACTGTATCTCCTGAAGCTTGGGTGCAAGATCGATATCGATGGGAAGTGAGAGTGTGCTGACATTTAATCTTATGGAATCTCTCTTGAAGCCTTCGCGGACGTTTTCATCACCCAGCAGTGAAAGAGCCACACATTTGTTAGGTTTTTCGGCCTCCATCGCGGGAGTCCAATCCACTACGGTCTGAGGGATGCTGAATGTGAAAACCGATCCTTCTCCGGGCGTACTCTCGACATCCATGGTTCCGTTCATCAGGGCGACCAGACGCTGCGAGATCGCTAGTCCCAGTCCGGTACCGTCGGCAGAACGGGTTCTCTTGCTGTCTGCCTGTGAGAAGGATTCGAAGATCTTCTTAAGGTCTTCTTCCTTGATGCCGATTCCCGTATCTTCGACGCTGACAGTCAGCATTATGGTATTGGCTTCGATCTTCTTATAACGTGCGCGTATGGAGACGCGTCCTTTTTCGGTGAATTTGACCGCATTGTTAGCGAGATTTATCAGGATCTGCCGTATGCGGATGCTGTCGCCGCGAAGACCCTGCGGAAGATTAGGCGGAAGATCAAGATCCATATGGATATCCTTGCTTCCGATCCTCATCATGATGATATTTGAGACATCATTGAACATGGATGTCGGCACATAATCGCCGGAGATGATCTCGAGTTCGCCGGCTTCTATCTTGGAAAAATCGAGGATATCATTGATTATGGCCATCAGGATCCTGCCCGAAGCCTTGATCTGTCCTAAGTAGTTTCTCGCAGGTTCCGACATCTCTTCACGCTGCGCCATCTCTGCCATGCCGATTACGGCGTTCATCGGGGTACGGATCTCGTGGCTCATGTTGGCCAGGAAGTCCGTCTTCATGCGTGCAGCCGTCTCCAGTTCATCCTGGTGGGCTTCTATCTCTTCGATCATGTCTGCGGTCTTTTCAGCAAGGGATCCGATCTCGTCCTTACCGAAAGAATAGTTTCTTAAGTCGCTTACGGTGTTTTCGTCCCTTGACGAGGCATACCGCTCCATCTTATCTGCCAGAAAATGAAGTTTGGAGATATATTTTCCGTTGATCATGAAAAGCAGGATCAGTATCGCCAGGAAAAAGATCTCGGCTATCCTGATACCCAGCTGGACGGAATTGGAGAGGATCTCACGGTTTACGCGGCTTACGGCAATCTCGGCGACCACCAGACCGACCTTCTGACCGTTTATTATCAGAGGCCTGTAATGTGAATAGGTATTTCCCCATGCATTATCCCATTCGTATACTTCGTCATATACCTGACCGGTATCCCAGGTCTTCCAGATGAGCTGGTGAGTATCGGGCTCATTGTGGTATTCATCAGCCATGTAGAGGTATCCGGGATGATCTTCATCTTCGGTACGCTCACCGTCTATCTGATATACGACATTGTGGATGTCCTCCTTCATGGTCAGGAAATATGTATAGGGCAGGTCAAAGGATTTGCGGGCCTGCTCGAATGTGGTGAGCCAGTATTCATGACGATAGGTATAATACAGAAGCTGCAGATCATAAGGCAGCTCAGACACGGATACATCCGAGAAAAGCGTCTTGTCGGGGTAGGCATGTGTGTACGCATCAACGAACCGTGCTCTGGCTTCTTCATATCCTTCGAAGTCAACGGGTATGCGCAGGTCCTGGTAATGCTCCTGATAGAACTTCGTGTAATACAGGAAATCGTCCCCATCCGCGAGTATGAGATTGGCCAGATAATCATCTACCTGTTGTATTGTATCCCAGCAAAGCTCCCGATATGTCCTCATTTGGACGAAGTAGGTGATCACTGATGTTGCGACAGTCGTGATAAGAGCAAAAAGAATAAAGATGATCGCAAATTGAGTAAGCAATCCATTGCGTTTTTTCATGTAAGGCCCCCTAAGTAAAAAAATACCAATACATAGTTAATACTATCATAAAATAACGATTGTGACACTTAAAATTATGCGTTTCCATCGCATTGTAACGATTTGCATATATCGGGCTTTTGGTTTATGATTAAAAACGATTTCGCAGATTGTTTTTTCTTAATTAATTAGAACGCATATCATTTTTGTAATAGATTAATATGTATATCATCTTTGTTTTATTCTGGATCCTTTTAAACGGACGGTTCACGGTTGAGATCCTGATCTTCGGATTGGTGATATCTGCCGTAGTATATGGATTTATGTGCAGATTCATGGGGTATTCTCCCAAAAAGGATCTGTGTCTCTTAAAGTCAGCCGGCCTTATCCTATGGTATATCCTTGTTCTCATCAAGGAGATC
>JAFZQY010000053.1 GCA_017620155.1 Lachnospiraceae bacterium
AGATTGAGTATAATTGATACCGCTGACGAAGTTTTGACAGAAAACCTCTGTCAGGTATTCATAAATCTATTTTTTCTTAGGAGGAATCTCACATGGCAGTAAAAGTAGCAATTAACGGATTCGGTCGTATCGGTCGTCTGGCTTTCAGACAGATGTTCGGCGCTGAGGGATTTGAGATCGTAGCAATCAACGACCTTACTTCTCCCGAGATGCTCGCTCATCTTCTTAAGTATGACTCAACTCAGGGTAAATATGCTCTTGCAGACAAGGTATCCTTTGATGAGAACAGCATTACCGTAGACGGTAAGAAGATCACTATCTATGCAGAAGCTAAGGCTGCAGATCTTCCCTGGGCTCAGCTCGGTGTTGACGTTGTTCTTGAGTGTACAGGTTTCTACACCAGCAAGGACAAGGCTCAGGCACATATCGATGCAGGTGCTAAGCATGTTATCATCTCTGCTCCCGCAGGAAACGACCTTCCTACAATCGTATACAACGTAAACCATCAGTCACTTACAGCTGATGACAAGATCATCTCCGCTGCTTCATGTACAACCAACTGCCTTGCTCCCATGGCTAAGGCTCTTAACGATCTGGCTACAATCAAGTCAGGTATCATGTGCACGATCCATGCTTACACAGGTGATCAGATGACTCTTGACGGACCTCAGAGAAAGGGCGACAAGAGACGTTCACGTGCAGCAGCTTGCAACATCGTTCCCAACTCAACAGGTGCTGCAAAGGCTATCGGCCTTGTTATCCCCGAGCTTAACGGCAAGCTCATCGGCGCTGCTCAGCGTGTTCCTACTCCTACAGGATCAACCACTATCCTTACTGCTGTAGTTGAGGGTAATGTAACCAAGGAGCAGATCAACGACGCTATGAAGGCTGCTTCAAACGAGTCCTTCGGTTACAATACAGACGAGATCGTATCAAGCGATATCATCGGTATGACTTACGGTTCACTCTTTGATGCAACTCAGACCATGGTTCTGCCTCTTGACAACGGCACAACTCAGGTTCAGGTTGTTTCATGGTATGACAACGAGAACTCATACACCAGCCAGATGGTACGTACCATCAAGCACTTCGGTAGCCTGCTGAAGTAAGCCTGCTTAGTGCATCCATGCACTCGCAGACAGGCTTGGAAATCATCCTGATTTCCGCGTAAAGCAAATGCAGGGCCCGGTCCGGTAAGGGCCGGGCCCTTTAATCTTTTTAATGATAAGGAGAAAACATATGGCACTTAATAAGAAGAGCGTTGACGATTTCAACGCAGCCGGCAGAAGAGTACTTGTCAGATGTGATTTCAACGTTCCTTTAAAGGACGGCGTTATCACCGATGACACACGTATCAGGGCAGCACTTCCCACAATCAACAAGCTGATCGGTGACGGAGCAAAGGTTATCCTCTGCTCACACCTCGGCAAGGTTAAGGAAGGCCCCAACGAGAAGGAATCTCTTGCTCCCGTAGCTAAGGCTCTTGAAGAGAAGCTCGGCAAGAAGGTTACTTTCGTAGCTGATTACAATGTAACAGGCGAGGCTGCAACAGCAGCAGTTAACGCCATGAACGACGGTGATGTGGTACTTCTTCAGAATACCCGTTTCCGCGGAAAAGAAGAGACCAAGCCCACCGACGCAGGCGAAGCATTTGCAAAGGAACTGGCTGATCTTGCAGATGATTATGTATGCGACGCTTTCGGATCCGCTCACAGAGCACATGCATCCGTAGCGGTTGTTACCAAGTACATCACCGAGAAGGGCGGCACCAATGCAGTCGGCTATCTGATGCAGAAGGAGATCGACTTCCTCGGCAACGCAGTAGAGAACCCCGTTCGTCCTTTCGTAGCTATACTCGGCGGCGCTAAGGTAGCAGATAAGCTCAATGTTATCAATAACCTCCTTGAGAAGTGCGATACACTGATCATCGGCGGCGGCATGGCTTTCACTTTCCTTAAGGCTCAGGGTTATGAGATCGGTAACTCACTCGTTGATGATGAGAAACTTGATTACTGCAAGGAGATGATGGAAAAGGCTAAGAAACTCGGCAAAGAGCTGCTTCTTCCCATCGATACCGCAGTTGCTGATGCTTTCCCGGATCCCATCGACGGACCCATCGAAGTAGAGTATGTTGATTCAACAGCCATCCCCGCAAACAAGGAAGGCCTTGATATCGGTCCCAAGACTCAGGAACTCTTCGCTAACGCTGCAAAGAATGCCAAGACAGTTGTTTGGAACGGACCTATGGGCGTATTCGAGAATCCTACACTTGCCAAGGGTACCATCGCTGTAGCCAAGGCACTGGCTGAGACAGATGCAACCACCATCATCGGCGGCGGCGATTCCGCAGCAGCCTGCAACCAGCTCGGATTTGCAGATAAGATGAGCCACATCTCTACAGGCGGCGGCGCTTCCCTTGAATTCCTTGAGGGTAAGGAACTTCCCGGCGTTTATGCGGCAGATGACAAATAAGATCTTTTTAGAGGAGAATTAAAATGGCAAGAAGAAGAATAATTGCCGGCAACTGGAAGATGAACAAGACTCCCAGCGAGGCAGTAGCTCTTTGCAATGAGCTTAAGGATTTAGTTAAAAACGATGATGTAGATGTAGTATATTGCGTACCTGCTATCGACATCGTACCCGTAGCTGAGGCTGTTAAGGGTACTAACGTACACGTAGGTGCTGAGAACTTCTATATCGAGGACAAGGGCGCTTTCACAGGCGAGATATCCGCTCCGATGCTCAAGGAAGCAGGTGTAGAGTATGTTATCATCGGCCACTCTGAGAGAAGAGATATCTTCGGTGAGAACGATATCCTGATCAACCAGAAGGTTAAGAAGGCTTTTGCATCCGGACTTACACCCATCATGTGCTGCGGCGAGTCACTTGCGCTTCGTAAGGCAGGCACATATAAAGAGTGGATCGCAAGACAGATCAAATGGGATCTTACAGATATCACTGCCGATCAGGTTAAGACTCTCGTCATCGCTTACGAGCCTATCTGGGCTATCGGAACGGGCGAGACAGCTACTGCCGATCAGGCAGAAGAAGTATGCAAGATGATCCGCGAGATCATCGCAGATCTCTATGATCAGGCTACAGCTGACGCAGTACGCATCCAGTACGGCGGATCCATGAACGCAGCTAACGCAGCAGAGCTTCTTTCCAAGCCCAACATTGACGGCGGACTTATCGGCGGTGCTTCCTTGAAGCCCGACTTCGGTCAGATCGTTAATGCTTAATTGTTAGACTTTACGCCAGATGTTATAATGGGGACAGTCGTTTAGACTGTCCCCGTTTGTTTTTGAGGCATATATGGATATCAATTCTGTTGAAAATATAGTCATGCTCGTATCGGCCGTTGTAGGGCTGATGATCTGTCTTTTTAAGTATATAGACATCCCGAAGCGGGGGTGGATGCTTTCTGCCGGCTATTTTCTGGCATATTTTCTCAGTGATTACTATTGGACCGGATATACCCTGATCATGCATGATGAGCCCGATGTCTCCGGTTTCATCGCATATCTGGGATGGAATATAGCATTTGTTGTCTTGCTGCTTCTGGCCTTCGATATGCGTCAGGAAGGTTCGAAGAGGTATATCAATCCTCTGATGTTTCTGCCTGTCATCGTTGACGGGATCCAGTTTGTGATCTACATCCAGTACGGAGGTATCTTCAATAATCTCTGGCAATGCGGTCTGACTACGGCGGTAGCAGTCATCAGCATGCAGTCGATCCTTTATTATCTTGCGAATCGCAAGGAGGAAGGAGTTCACTTCCCTTATACCCATGTGCTCCTGCTGCTGCTCATCATTACCGAGTACGGCATGTGGACAGCCTCCTGTTTCTCCTGGCCGTCCATCGCTCTTGATCCGTATTATTATTCCGCTTTTCTTAACTATATCATCGCGCTGTTCATGGCATGGGCTGTCGGCAGAGATTACATAGCGGAAGGTCTGGTCTACGATGAGAAGAGCGCTGACGAGACCAGGTCGCAGGTTCTGCTCCAGGTGATCGTATCGTTCATCATCCTCGGCGGCGGAGCGGCAGGATACTATCTTGCAGACCGCATGAAAAATGCCATGCCCGACGAAAGTCAGATACAGGAGACCAACAATGTCATAGTTGTCACACTGTTCATAATCTCTGTTTTCCTGGTGCTGATGATCCTGGCCGTCATATATGTGATCGCGCAGCGTTACAGGAATGAAGCTGAGAAAAAGGAGACTGTCGTTACCACCAGACGAAACAAGATCAATTTCATCACCACGCTTGTTGTGACACTGGTGCTGATGGTCTTCATGGTCATATTCAACAGCCGTACCTACTACAGGACATCCGTTACCGGACTGTATGATTCCGGAGAGGATAAGGCATCTTCCGTAGCAACTGAGTTAGAGACTTATCTTTCGGTTTCCGAATCGACCCTGCGAGTGACGGCCGATACGGTCGAGATGATGCTCAATAATGGAGAGACGCAGGAGGCGATATATGCGTATCTGACCAAACAGACCGAGAATCAGGCGAAACACTTCGATGAGAACTTCACCGGACTCTATGCCTATGTCCGGGGCGAATATATGGACGGATCGGGCTGGATACCTCCGGATGATTACGATGCGGAAGTAAGAGACTGGTACAAGCAGGCCGTCGATGCAAACGGCGAAACGATCATAGTATCTCCTTACGTGGATGCACAGACACATTCCGTGGTCATCACGATATGCAAATTACTTGATGACGGCGGAATGAGCGGCTCATACAGCAAGCGTGATGTGGTCGCACTTGATGTTATCGTCGGTCATATACAGGAGATCACCGAACAGGTTGCTATCAGCGGCAAGGGCTATGCGATGATCGTAAACCGTGACGGCATGATAGTAGCGCATCCCGATACTGAGTATAACGGCGAGAATTTTGCGGACATATATGATCCCGACACTCTGGGACAGATCATCGCTCTCGGAAACGGCACGCTGAATGCTACCATGAACGATGAGGATTGCACACTTTTCTTATGTCCTGTGCTCGATCAGTGGTATGTAGTGATAGTCATCAGCGACTCCGAACTGCTCGAAGACGTTCATTCACAGCTCGCAGTCAATATCATAGTATCACTCATCATATTCGGCCTGATATCCTTCTTCTATTATCTGGGTTACAAGAACGAGCAGGTATACGGCATGAAGATGGAGGAGATGAGCGTAAGCCGCCAGAAGCAGGAATACGAGGCTGAGATGCTCAGGCTCGAGAAAAAGGCTGCGGACGAGGCCAACAAGGCCAAGAGCAGCTTCTTAGCCGATATGTCGCATGAGATCCGTACGCCCATCAATGCGATCCTGGGCATGAACGAGATGATCCTGCGCGAAGCCGGAAGTGACGGCATAGTAGAGTATGCCAGAAACATCAAGGTTTCCGGGCGTAACCTCCTGCAGCTCATCAACAGCATACTCGACTTCTCCAAGATCGAGGACGGCAAGATGGAGATCGTTCCCGTCCGTTACAGCGTGAAGGCGCTTATCACATATCTGGT
Organism: Lachnospiraceae bacterium; assembly: GCA_017620155.1. Taxonomy (GTDB): domain Bacteria; phylum Bacillota; class Clostridia; order Lachnospirales; family Lachnospiraceae; genus XBB2008. Next base: position 5,535 of record JAFZQY010000053.1, read on the forward strand.
CAATTCCATACAGGAGAGGGCGAATGCCAAAGGCCTGGAGTTCGTGATCAACATAGATCCGATGCTTCCGTCCGAACTGTTCGGAGATGACGCGCGCATCAATCAGGTCATCCTCAACCTGCTGACAAATGCAGTCAAGTATACTCCCGAAGGCTCCGTAACGATGACGATTCAGGGCAGAGTGAAGACTGATGATGCCGTCAAACTGTATGTGGAAGTAAAAGATACCGGAATCGGTATAAGAGAGAGCGACATGGATAAGCTCTTTGAATCCTTCGAGAGACTGGATGTCACCAGAAACAGGAATATAGAGGGTACAGGTCTGGGCATGTCCATAATAACCAAACTTCTGGGCATGATGGACAGTGAGATCAAAGTAGAGAGCGTATACGGCAAGGGCTCGAAATTCTATTTTGAATTATGGCAGAAGATCGAGGATCCCGAGCCCATAGGTGAGTATAAGCTCATGTCCGCCGAAGATGAAGAAGGCGAATACTCCGAATCCTTCCATGCTCCGGAAGCGCAGATTTTGATCGTAGATGATACCAAGATGAACATCATGGTAGCGGTCAACCTGCTCAAGAAGACTCAGATCCGGATAGATACGGCGTATAACGGCGTGGAGGCCGTAAGGCTCGCCGAGCGAAAAGAGTATGATGTGATCCTGATGGATCAGCGCATGCCCGGAATGGACGGAACGCAGGCTCTGGAGGCTATCAGAGCGCTGGATAACCATATGAATGCGGATACCCCTGTCATCTGTCTTACCGCTGATGCCATCAGAGGTGCCAAGGAAAGATATATGGCGGAAGGCTTCTCCGATTATCTGACAAAACCGGTTGAAGGCCCCGAACTTGAGAAGATGCTCATCGCATATCTGCCTAAAGATAAAGTTATCACGGATCCTTCAGATCCCGGATGGCAGGCCAAAGCAGATGAGACGGCCGAAGATGGGGATGAAAAACAGCAAGGACCCGGGAATGATGACAGAATTTATGGTGCACTTCGCGAAGCCGGAATAGATACCGCCCAGGGCCTCAAATTTGCTCTGGAAGAAAAGGAAGTATATTTCAGCGTTCTGACTGAATATGCCCTGGAAAGCGCAGAGCGCAGAGAGAGCATCGTAAAATACTATAACGACAGGGATTGGGATAATTACGGAATATATGTACATTCTCTGAAGAGCACATCCAAGATGCTCGGCGCGATCGAACTGTCCGAGATAGCAGCTGCGCTTGAGGAAGCTGCCGGAAATAAGGATGAAGCTACGATAGAAGCCGGGCACGGCAAAGCGCTCAAGATGTATGACCGGATCGTCGGGACCATCAGATCCGTGATGAAAGACAGCCCGGATGGCGATGCGGGCGGGGGCTCGGACGATATCTTCGAGTTTTCTCCCGAAGAATAAAATCTTTAGGAATCATTTCTGAATAAATATATAAGGAAAACTTAAGATTTATTTTGCGGATTTTCCCTTAGGATAGATGTATATATATTATAAGGTATTATCCTGAGGAGAATCATATGAAGAAAAAACAGATAAGAACTGCGGCAATAGCTCTTGCGCTGACCCTCGCAGTGACGATGATCGGCGGATGCGGCAAGGCAGAGGAGATGAGCGTCGAGGATCAGGTTGCGGAGGCTCTGGCAAATAACCCGCTATCTGAAGATGAAGACTCATCCGGAGTCCATACGGAACCCATCCCGTCAAAACCTGACGATGGCACACGGGAGACAAAAGAAGATACCGTCACTGCTCCGATATCGCCTGTCACGGATTATAATGCCAAAGACGAGGACACAGGCGCGGTCAGCATCAACCCTTTTCTGGGAAGTACCAGCACGGCTACATCGTTTGATATCCGATTCAATATAGAGACAGATTCCGGTGTGGCAGGCATCACCTGGGGCAGCATGGACGGCAGGAACGGAGAGTATTACCTTTTCGCTTTTGACTGTACACGGGATATCCCCATGCTGTATACTTCACGAAGACAGGGCGATGCCGTATATGACGAGCAATACACCAACCTCGACTTCATGTATCCCGAGATGGTCATGTTCACCAGCGTGGAGCACATAGTCGAGATAACTGTGAGCCAGACTACGGCGACGACATATCTTGACAAGTACAAGGTATGCGAGACCACGCTTCATGAAGCCAAGCCGGTAGGCCAGTTCGGCACATGGGTACAGAAGGGCAATTATCATGAGTACATCGATAATCTCTTTGTGGCCGAGGATGTCGACGGCGGCGGGGAGTGGATCTATTCGGAGGATTTCGCCGGACGCAATAATCTCTTTTCACCGGAACTTAAGACCGTGAACGGCAGATTGTATGCTACGGCAGGCTATCATGTAGCCCCGTTAAAAGAAGAGGAAGACAAGGCGGAGTGACATATGTCATATTATAGTGAAGAAGAGGCTAAAAAACTGGTCCTGCAATCATGCAGAGAACTGGTGGAGCATAAGCTTATAGTCAGAACCTGGGGAAATGTAAGTGCCAGAGTAGAGGGCGAGCGCATAGCGATCACGCCCAGCGGCAGAGATTACGATACCTTAACGGAAGACGACATAGTCATCACGGACATGGAGGGTAAGTATGAAGGCGATATCCTTCCGTCCAGCGAGATAGGAGTCCATCTGGAATGCTACAGACTGCGCCCCGATGTGAACTTCGTGATCCATACCCATCAGACTTATGCTTCGGCCTTAAGCGTTCCGGGCATGGATATACGTCTCGGATCCAGAGTATCCGAGCGTGCCAGACAGTTGATCGGCCCCAGGATAGTGTGTGCTTCATACGGACTTAACGGATCCAAGAAACTCCGACAGGCTGTGGGATATGCGATCGAGACCAATCCTCTGACCAATCATGTACTGATGAAGAATCACGGGGCATTATGTCTGGGAACCGATCATGACAGGGCGTTTCATATAGCGCTTACTCTTGAGAAACTGTCCGAGAAGATATACGAGTATTACACTACCGACGGAGCTCCCCTTATAGAGCAGCTTAAGCAGCGCAAGGCACACAAAGCTGCGATGCAGGCCGACGACATCGCTTCTGCCATGAATGAGGTCACCGTTCCCGACGAACCTGTAACAGTAGTGCAGTCGGTACCGGAAGGACTGGAATCATCCGATGAAAGATACGGAGCCTGGATGCTGCATGTGATGACTCCTTTCATACTTAAGATGAGTCAGGCGGATTGTACCGTCAAAGCATATCTCGACGATATGGCGCAGATCACGGGCCCTTCCGTTAAATGCGTATCGGCTGATATAGGCAGAGATGATTTTACATGCGCTTTGGGCAAGAGCAATGCGATCATGGTTGCGGGAAAAGGAGCATACTGCTTCGGACCGACCTACGACGAGGCACTGTTCGTTGCGGAAGTTCTCGAGAAAAACTGCACCGCGGCATATCTGGCATCGATCAGAGGCGTTGAACCATTAAACATCGTGGATGCCATGATCGACCGCATCAAATATACAAAGAAGTATTCGAAACTTAAAGAAATTAAACCACAGGTATAGTTACGGATTTCGCAGGAGGCATTATGATTAAGATCAAAGGCGGCGTATGTGCTGCAAAAGGATTCAAGGCAGCGGCATATGCTGCGGGCATAAAATATCAGGGACGTACCGACATGGCAATGCTTTATTCGGAGAGTCCATGTGCTGTGGCAGGCACTTTTACATCCAATCTGTTCAAGGCAGCCCCGGTAATATGGGACGCAGACATAGTCCATGGGCGCGGCAGAGCTCAGGCGGTCGTAGTCAACTCGGGTATCGCCAATGCATGTACCGGCGAGGAAGGCCTGGATTGCTGCAGGAGCACCGCGAAAGCAGCCGCTGAGGCTCTCGGAATAGAGACCGAAGATGTGCTTCTGGGTTCTACAGGAGTCATCGGAATGCAGCTTCCGGTCGATAAGCTTGAGGCAGGTGCCCGCGCACTCGCAGGTAAGCTTGCAGGCGGGGCAGATGCTGCGAATGAAGCCGCCAGAGCGATCATGACTACCGATACCCATGAAAAAGAGACTGCCCGCGAGATCGAGATAGACGGGATCAAGGTTCATATCGGCGGCATGACCAAGGGATCGGGGATGATACATCCCAATATGTGCACGATGCTCGGGTATCTCACCACGGATATCGCAATAGACCGGAAACTTCTTCAGAAAGCCTTGAGCCTGGCAGTTGTGGATACCTTCAACATGATCTCGGTAGACGGAGATACCAGTACCAACGATACGCTGCTGCTCATGGCCAACGGCATGGCGGGCAATCCCGTTATCGATACCGAAGATGAAAGGTATGAGATCTTCAAAGAGGCACTTTTTGATGTATGTCTGTATCTGGCCAAAGAAATGGCAGCTGACGGCGAAGGCGCGACCAAGCTCGTTGAGTGCACCGTTCGCGGCGCCGATACCAAAGACAATGCCAGAACGCTGGCCAAGTCCGTGATCTGTTCTTCTCTTGTCAAAGCGGCTATGTACGGCTGCGATGCAAACTGGGGCAGAGAACTTTGTGCACTCGGCTATTCGGGGGTTACTTTTGACCCTAAAAAAGTCGATATGTATTTTAAAGCAGGAGATCACGAAATGCTGATCTTCACCGGCGGAGTCGGAACGGATTACAGCGAGGAAGAAGCTGCAAAGCTCCTGTCCGAGGACCATGTGGAGATCATCGCGGATATGCATATGGGCGACGAGAGCGCGGTTGCATACGGATGTGATCTGACTTATGATTATGTTAAGATCAATGCTGATTATCGTAGTTGATGTGTTTGCCGAAAGGCGGTGATGCATATGAAGTACAGACGTATAGATCAGGATACGATCCAGTGCATAGTAACAGGCGACGATATGGATGAGCGCGGGATCACTATGGGCGATATATTTGAGCGCAGTGAGAGAGCCGAAGGATTCCTTCGTGAGCTTATCGAGGAAGCTCATGAAAAAGTCGGATATGAGATAAACGGTGCAAGTCTGGCGATGCAGATCACACCTGTCCAGGACGACGGCATGATCATCACGATCACCAATGAAAAGAGTGCCGGCCTTATGAGTTTTCTGGAGCATATGCGTGATGTGATGGCTCTTCTGGCCGGAGGCCAGCTGACAGATGAAGAGCATGCTCTCATAGATGCGGACTCGGAAAGCTATCACAAAGAGGCTTATTATCCGGCAGAGGATCAGCCCGAGAACATCAGGGTGTTCGAATTCATGAGCATGAGCGATGTGCTTGACTTTGCCTCAGACGGTTTTGTCGCAGGACAGGTCAAATCAATACTCGGGTTTGCCGACGACAAATACTATCTGATAGTGACCAAGAACAGATGCTCATGGGCCAACTTCAACAAGCTTTCAGCCAAAGCTTTTGACTATGCCAATGTAGTAGTCGATGTTCGCGGAAAACTCACATATTTAAGTGAGCACGGCGAAGCGATAATAGAAAAAGGAGCCTTGACGGCCCTTAAGAAAATAGCGAAGTAAAAGTGCTTGATTAATGTTTTGGCGTGTGTTAAAGTATAGTTTGTGTTTTGTAACGGAGGAATAAAATGGCTGTTTTAAGAACTATACTTACTATCGTATATATCATAGCTTGTCTGG
>JAFZQY010000054.1 GCA_017620155.1 Lachnospiraceae bacterium
AGGATGGGGCTGTTAGGGCCTCATCCTCATACTATGTTTTGGCCTTTTCGGATTCTCGCATTGCAAGCAGTATAAAAATGGAATAATAAAACCCATTCTTGGATCAGGTAAATCCAAAGATGGGTTTGTCTACAGTCTGAAGCCTCCGGAGTGATCCGGAGGCTTTTTTGCGTCTAAACATATATGGTGTGTCAGTAATGCATCTGTGATCAGTAGATTTTGTAGTTCAGGAGCCAGTAGCCGTCGGAGACTTCCTGGACGATTGCTGTGCCGGTATAGTCGGCATATAAGTTGCCTTTATCGGCAAGAGCAGAAGCCTCTGAAGCGCTTAGAGAATACTGCTCCTTGGTTATGCCGTATTCATCAAAATCATCAGTACTACGCGAGTATACAGTATATTCGAGACGCAGGCAGGCATCACCGTAGTCGTCGCCGATATTCTGAACACCTGTGACTACTGTGAAGTGGTTATTCTTGTACATCTCCCCGTCAGCAGCGGGTTCACAGTACCAGGCGGTATTGTTCTCATCTATTTCCACAACACCGTTAAATACATTGTCTTCGTCGCTAGCATAGAATTCACTTTCTTCAAGATTTGTTCCGAAATACTTGCCCAGAATCTGATTGATGTCCGATTGGGTTATGCACTCGTAATAGCCGCCTTCGTCTCTGTATTCAACCAGTTCGGGTTTATTCAGCTCTGCCCATTCAAGTGCAAAATGGGCCAGTTTTGCTGAACCTGCATCATATCTCATATAATTCTGCTCAGAGAAATTGGACATATAGGTGTTTAATTTCTGCTGAAGAGCAGATGTCAGTTCGACTTCGGGCCCCGTAAGTTCCAGAGGCCATAAGTTTACCAGTGACATGATGTCAGGATATGCGTCGAACGCATAATCATCATATTCGTCTATATGGTCCGGATGAAAATACATATGCATATAGGCGTGTTCATAATCAAGAGTCTGCTCGGCGCCGTCCTTGGTTCCGAAATCGATCAGCAGATCGTTCATGTCGGCTGCTGCGACTCTGACGCATCCCGGTTCATAAGGCTTGCCTGTTCTTTCTTCGATATAGTCTCTCAAATCCTTGGAGTTGATGTAGCAATGCTTATCTATGAGAGGGTAGGCTTTCCATTCACCGGTTGCATTTGAATAGATCGCGGTATCCCATACGAAAGGTCCGCCTGTTCCGAAGGTATAGTGGGCGATCAGGATCTCGGCAGAGTTTTTGCAGGCGAGATCTTCAAACTCGATGATCTCCCCTTCGTTCGGAGAAGAAGAGAAGTCACCTGTCTTGATCGTATCGCCGTTAGAAAACTCTATTACATAATGCTGGCCTTCTCGCTTTATCACATCAGGCTTACCGTCACCGTCAAAGTCCTTGCCCTTGTATTCCGGTATGACATCTCCGATATCGCCTTCGTAGTCGGCGTATTTTCCGTCGTCGACCAGGGTGATGGCATATTTACTCGCCGCTTCTTCGATAGTCATGTCGCTGAAGATTCCGTAGAATTCATCTGCGCGCGAATCAAAATCGGGACCGTCGTACCAGCCCTCATCTTCGTAACCCGAATCATCATCTGCCCCTTCGGAAGATCCTGATGTAAAAGTTGATGAAAAGCCCTGAGATTCATCCGAGGAAACAGGGATCGATTCATCGCCGGATTCAGCCGCATCCGATTCCGTCGATCCTGTATCGGCCTGGGCGGATCCGCCGTTATCGGTCGCTGTATCTTTTTCGCTGAGTCCGCATCCAACCAGCTGGATAATTATGACGGATAGTATAAGAGGATAGATCAATTGTTTTTTCATGATGATATGCTCCTTGCAGGTTTGAACTATATCAAAAGGGTAACAGAAACGGCATAAGAATTAAAGTACCGCCGAAAAAAGTCCAAACTGTATCCACATGGCGGTTTTGTGTGAAATAACCGTTTGTATTTCGCATATAAGGGCATTTTATCTGCGCTCAGCCGGGTTTATATTGTTGTCAGAACACATATTACGGGTTTTGTGATATGATAATAACCGTGTTTAACAAGGTCAGGAGGAGCATGTTATGGCAAAAGACAAGAACATAATCGATGAATTCCCCAAGCCCGGCTTTGACGGAAAGAAGCTTGGGAAGACCATCAGCCTCGTCCTGCTGGGCATCGTGCTTGCGATAGTGCTTTTCAGATGCTTTTACAGCGTCGATGAGCAGAGCAATGCTGTTGTGACCCAGTTCGGAAGAGTAGTACGGGTGGATACTGCAGGGTTCTACTTCAAGGCGCCCTGGCAGAGCGTTACACAGGTTGATATGACCACGCACGGAACCAGTATCGGATATATCATAGACGGGGATGCGCAGAAGGGCTCATATACGATTGATTCAGCGAACGCGATCATGATCACATCGGATTTCAACCTGCTGGATATCGATTTTTATATCGAATATCGTGTATCGGACCCGATAGCCTATCTATACAATGCGGAAGATCCCGAGAGCGTGATGAGAAACATTGCTCTGGCCAATATCCGTACTGTGGTTTCGAACTATACGGTTGATGAAGCCATGACCACCGGCAAGGGACAGATCCAGGCTGATATCAAGGAAGCGATACTTGCTTCTCTTACCAATCACAACATAGGTCTTACCCTTATCAACATCACTATCCAGGATTCCAATCCGCCCACGGAGACGATCACGGCCGCATTCAAGGCTGTTGAAACGGCTAAGCAGGGTGCGGATACCGCCAAGAACCAGGCATACCAGTATCAGAATCAGCAGATTCCCACGGCTGAAGCTAACGCAGACGCGATCATCCAGAAGGCAAATGCTTACAAGGAAGCGCGTATCGCCGAGGCAGAGGGCCAGGTTGCCAGATTCAATGATATGTATGAGGAATACAGCAAGTTCCCTACGATCACAAAGAGACGTATGTTCTATGAGAAGATGGAAGACATCCTTCCGGGACTCAAGGTCATAATCACGGATGGAGGCACCCAGACGATGCTTCCTCTTGAGAGTTTCTTTGATACGGGTGATGATTCTGATGTTTCCGATATCACGGACATCACCGGAGAGGAGGACTGACCATGAAGAAAGTAAGTAAGATTTCAATCATACTCATACTTGTAGTTGCTGCTCTGATTATTTTTTCATCTGCGACATACAGCGTATCGACCAATCAGGCTGCGATAATCGTAAGACTTGGCAGGATACAGCGCATAGAACAGAATACGGGACTTCATCTGCGTACTCCTTTTGTGGAAGATGTCATCAAGATCTATACGGGCGATTATCTCTATGATATTCCTACATCAGATGTCATCACTTCCGATAAGAAGTCGATGATCGCCGATGACTATGTAATATGGTCGGTTACAGACCCTACCAAGTACTATCAGACACTTGGCGCTGTAAAGGGCAGAGCCGAAGAGCGTATCGAGGCAGCCGTTTATAATGCGACCAAGAATACCATTTCCGCAATGACACAGGATGCCATCATCGCCGCCAGAGGAAACGAGCTTACGAGAATGATCACCAATGAGTCCAACAGCGACATCGCCCAGTACGGAATCGTGATAGAACTCGCTGAGATCAAGGCTCTTGACCTGCCCGATGATAACAAGGAAGCTGTCTATGAGCGTATGATCTCCGAGAGAAACAATATCGCTGCCGGCTATACCGCTCAGGGCCAGGCTGAAGCTCAGAAGATACGTAACGATACCGATCGTCAGGTTTCAATAATCACGGCTAATGCGGAGAAGGAAGCCGCCAAGCTTGAGGCCGAAGGCGAAGCCGAGTACATGCGCATATTATCAGATGCGTACAGCGACGAGGATAAGGCTGAGTTTTACAGCTTCTTAAGAAGTCTGGACTCACTGGATGCACTTGCCGGAAGCAACAAGACTCTTATCCTTGATAAGGATTCGGAACTCGCCCGCATCCTGTACGGGCAGGAATGATCCGGCGGTGTTTCGTACAATACATTTATGATCGAACGATTATGGAAAAAGCGTTCTGACTATTATGCCGTTGCAGTTATTCCGGCTGTGGTCATCTGCTTTCTGATAATGAATGATAATGGGAATATTGCGGCGATAAGACACCTCGCCGCAATATTTCTCATTTCTTTTTTCATGCGCCCTTATATGGGACTTCGAACGATTAAGTTTCCCGATGGCGGATTCGGGATATCATTCGGCCTGGGTGCTTTTTTGTGCTTTTATCCCGCGTGGCTCATTTCTTCTACCGGCATATGCAAGTATTCCGATCCGATCATATTCATATCCTTTCTTGTTCTGGCCTGTCTGGGCTATGTGATCAAAAGATTCGTTCTTAAAGAGACATATATAACCCCGGAAGAAGCAATGCAGACGTTAAAAGGGTTTGCGGCATTTGCTGTGATCTTTCTGCTTTTCTTCTGGATTATCGGTTTTAATCCCCTGATAGATCCCGGTACCGAGAATTATATGGATTATGGTTTCATCCGTACTATCTACAGGCAGAAGACGGCCATACCGTATGACATATGGTTTGCGGGAGAAAAACTGAACTATTATTATCTGGGACAATCCATATGTGTCTATCTGATCAGGCTCGGATTAAACACACCTGAATACGGTTACAACATGATGCTTGCCACTTTCATCGGCATGGTATTTATCATGGTTTATGAACTGATATGCGGGATAACGAATGCGCTTCTTCCGGATATGGAGAACAGGGATAAATTATCATCATTCGGTGGGATGGCAGGTGCAGTACTGGCCGCATTCGGAGCCAATCCGCACTGGCTGCTGTACGGAATCGTGTATCCTCTCATCGGAAAGACATATCCTGTTCGTGATTATGGCTACTGGTTCTCGGATCCGACGACGTATATAAGTTCCGCCTTAGGGGATCCCGATAACGGAAAAAATGAGTTTCCGGCGTATTCGGTGATCTTAGGTGACCTTCATGCACATGTGATCAATCTGATGTTTGTTCTTCCGCTTTTGGCACTTCTTTTTGATCATTGTCTGCCGGTCGAAGATGATGAGGACGAGAATGAAAAACGCGGATTATACAAGCTTATACTGATTTCCATGCTCCTTGGATATTTTAAAGGCAGCAACTACTGGGATTTTGCCATCTATTTTGTTATCACAGGTGCTGTCGTGCTCACTTATGAGATCAGCCGGAAAGGGATCGGCCTTAAGGCTTTTTGCACTGTTACCGTCAAGGCTGTCATAGTCATAGTGGTATCGCTTCTTGTTCCTCTGCCGTTTACTCTGAATTTCAAAAAAATGGTGACAGGCATTGCTTTCAGTGATGTTCATAGTCCTTTCGGAAAGTTTCTGGTCCTCTGGTTTATTTCGATCGCTGTCACGATAGGACTTGCTGCATACATCTTGTATTCCCAAAAACACGATTCTGAGATAAATCCCCAATGCGGTGCCTGTCTTTTGGCTCTCTCGGTATGCGCTATCGGACTGACTCTTACTCCGGAGGTCTTATATATCAAAGATATCTATACCGAAGGCTATCACCGTTTCAATACAATGTTTAAACTGACATATCAGGCATATGTATTATTTGCGATCATTACGGGGATAGTATTTGCGATACTGCTGTATGAACTGACTTCCGGAAACAAAAGAAGAGTATTAAAATGCGCCGGCGTGATCGGCCTTACCTTATATGTGCTCCTGTCCGCAACATACACGGGATACGCAGTAAATCAATGGTACGGGAATGTTCTGAATTCCGATGCAAGATTGGGAATATCATCTCTCGAGGGACTGCGTGATGATCCCGACTATGGATTCGAATTACAGGCCATGGATTATCTGGATAAGGATGATAAACAGGTCCTTAACATAATTGAGGCGGCTGCAGACAACTATACCCATCAGGGTGCTCTGTCTGTCTATTCGGGAGCATGCACGCCGATAGGGTGGTTTACACATGAATGGATGTGGCATGACGATTACGATACGGCATGTATAAAAACTGAACAGGTGGAACTGTTCTATATGATGGGGGATGAGGATTATTGCAAAGAGATCCTGAGACAATATGACATAGATTATATATTTGTTGGACCGACGGAAGTGAGCAAATATTATGTGGATACAGCCGGATTTTCCGATCTGGGAGAAGCGGTCATCAGCACCGAGTGGAAAGGCGTGAACCTGATGCTGATCAAAGTGGATAAGTCCAAGCTCTGAACTTCGGGAATTATATGCAAAAACTGCTCGAAAACAGTTGAACAGTCGGGCCTGGGATTATATAATATAAGTAACCTGGAATGTTCGATAATTCCTGTATTTTTGAACCTACAATACTTTAAACGGGATTCCGATATATGGTCCGGAAGTCAGGCCTACGTCGCGTAAGCGAAAAGCAGTGGAAGGCTGAAAGGCTGTTGAGGTTGCCCACCTGGCTGTCAGCTAGGAGTCAAAGAACAGGAACCGGCATCCCGGGGCCTTTTTTGCGTTTATGAAGAAAAGTAAAAAGATCATCTATTTTTTGCAGAGTTTTTCATCGGCATTTAACAGCAAGAATATCACGGATTTCGCTGCCAGCGCGGCATTCTTCCTGTTCCTGTCGCTGATCCCGCTCCTGATACTTGCTTTTTCCATCCTTCCTTATACTTTTGTGACGGAAGAGATGCTTCTTAGTTTTGTGCTCAGAGCTCTGCCCTCGGTGACGGACAGTTTCGTGAGTTCGATCATCCGCGAGATATATGCGAGTTCGGCCGGTGTGCTGACCGTATCCATCATTGTGACGCTCTGGTCGGCCGGCAAGGCGATGCAGTCGCTCATACGCGGACTTAATGTCATCAATGACATCCAGGAGAGAAGAAGCTTTTTCGTTCTTCGCGCACTTGCGTGCCTCTACACGATAGGGCTGCTTCTGGCCATGATCATCATGATGGGCATGCTGATGTTCGGCCGGACGATAGTGAATTTCACGCTCAGACATTTTCCGCAGCTTGAAGAATTCCGCGGACAGATACTGATCGTCAGATATCCGATATCGCTTGTTCTGCTGGTCATCGTCTTTACGACGATATACTGTCTGGTGCCGAGCAAAAAACAGAAGTTCTCAAAGCAGCTTCCCGGAGCCGTTTTTTCATGTATCGTATGGTATGTGGCATCGTGGTTCTTCTCGCAGTATTTGGATAACTATAACGGATTTTCGACCTACGGGAGCATGGCTACGATCATAATCATCATGATCTACATGTACATGATGATGTATATACTTATGGTGGGCGCTTATCTTAACAGCTGGTTGGGGCGTTCGGAGAAATATGCTGACGATGAGTCAGACAGCTGATAAAAAGGAGTATTTATGAAAGAGAGAATTGAAAAGCTTGGAGCACAGTTTAATGAGGCGCTGTCGGGCATCAAAGACCCGGAGGCTCTGGAGAACCTGCGTCTGCAGTTCATGAGTAAAAAGGGATATATCTCGGAACTCATGAAGGAACTCGGAAAGGTTCCCAATGATCAGAAAAAAGAGGTTGGTCAGACGATCAACACCTTTAAGCAGGAGATCACGGAACTTTTTGAAAAGAAAAGGGATGAGCTGATCAGGCTTCAGGAGGAGATCCTGATCCAGGGCGCTGAGAGTTATGACGAGACTCTTCCCACCGAGGACCCTACGGGTTCATATCACCCCATAACTCTTGTTCAGAGAGAACTTGAGGATATATTTGAGTCCATGGGATTCGATATAGAAGACTATACCGAGGTGGTTACTGATTTCGAGTGTTTTGAGGCCGTAAACATTCCTCCTTTCCATCCCGCACGCGACATGCAGGATACATATTATCTTTCGACTGCCAATCAGCTGCTCAAGTCACATACTTCCGCAGCGCAGAATGCGATCCTTCGCAAGTACGGCGATGCGCTCAAGAAAGACGGCCGTCCGATACGTGCCGTGTTCCCGGGCAGATGCTTCAGAAACGAGGCAGTCGACGCTTCCCACGACAATACTTTCTTCCAGATGGAAGGAATGATGGTTGATAAGGATATCTCCATTTCTAACCTCATATATTTCATGAAGACGATGCTCAGCGAAGTATTCGGAAGAGAGGTTACCGTAAGACTCCGTCCCGGTTTCTTCCCTTTTGTGGAGCCCGGATTCGAACTTGATATCAAGTGCTTAAACTGCGGCGGAGAAGGATGCCCTTCATGCGGAGGCTCCGGATGGCTTGAACTGTGTCCCTGCGGCATGATCCATCCCAACGTACTTAAACTCGGCGGGATCAACACCGATGAAGATCCTTTTGAATACACCGGATTCGCATTCGGACTGGGCTTAACACGTCTGGCCATGATGAAATACGGCGTAAAGGATATCAGAACATTCAACGACGGTGACTTAAGCGCACTCAGTCAGTTTACAAGCAGATAAACCCAGAGAAGGAGAAGATATATGTACGTATCAATGAACTGGATCAAGGATTTCGTAGACCTTGACGGTGAAGATTTAGAGCAGCTGATACACAGATTCACACTTTCGACTGCCGAAGTGGAAGGCATAGAGTATAAGGGACGCGATATCAGCAATGTTGTAGTCGGAGAGATCATCATGTGCCAGGATCATCCCGATTCCGACCACCTGCATGTACTTAAGGTGGACGCGGGCGACAAGGTATATGATGTCGTATGCGGCGCGCCCAATGCCCGCACAGGCATTAAGACGGCATTCGTAAAGGTCGGCGGACAGGTGGGAGACATGCAGATCCGCGCTGCCAAGCTCCGCGGCATCGAATCTTTCGGAATGTGCTGCTCAGCTAAAGAACTGGGCATCTCGGATGACCACAGCGGCATCATGGAACTGGATCCTTCTTATGCGAACGGCACCGACATAAAAGAGATATTCCCCATCGATGATGTCATCTTTGAGGTTGATAACAAGTCACTGACCAACCGCCCCGACCTCTGGGGACACTACGGAATGGCCAGAGAGTTCGCGGCACTGACCGGTCACGAGCTTAAGGCTCTGCCTGTCATGGACAGCGATTACACGGGCGATGCCGAGGTTCCGGTTGAGATCAGGAACAAGGATCTGGTATTCAGATACAGCTCTGTCAGGATCGAGAACATTCAGGCGAACGTAAGCCCCATGGAGATGCAGATCCGCCTGTATTACTGCGGCATGAGAGCGATCAATCTGCTTGCAGATATCACCAACTACATCATGCTCGAACTCGGACAGCCGATGCATGCTTTTAACGGCGACAAGATGAAGAAGATCGTCGTTGATACACCTAAGGAAAACATGAAGTTCACCACTCTTGACGGTCAGGAGAGAGACATCACCACGGACACTCTGATGATCTGGGACGGTGATGTACCTACCGGTATCGCCGGCATCATGGGAGGACTTGATTCCGAGATCGTGGACGATACTCATTCGGTAATGCTTGAATCTGCCAACTTCGACGGTGTATCAATCCGTAAGAGCGCATCACGCATGGCGTTAAGGACCGATGCTTCCGCAAGATACGAGAAGACGCTCGATCCCGAGATGACATATCTTGCAGTCCAGAGATTCATCAAGCTCCTGCATGATTCCGATCCCGGCATGAAGTGCACCACACGCATCACCGATGTTTATGTGAAAAAGTATCCCGAGCTCACGGTGTCGTTCGATAAGAAGTTCATCGACAGATATACCGGTATCGATATCAGCAGCGAGCAGATCAAGACCACTCTGGAACTGCTCGGATTTGAGACTGCGCAGGACGGAGACAACTTCGTATCCAAGGTTCCCTCGTGGAGAGGCACCAAGGATGTATCCATGAAGGCCGATATCGTAGAGGAGATCACGCGTATCTACGGATATGACAACTTCGAGATCAAGACTACGCTAAGCCCGATCATCCCTGCCAAGACAACCAGACGCCGTGCCGAAGAGAATGCCGTAAGGGATCTTCTTGTTAAGACTTATGCATGCCATGAGATTCATACACGTGTATGGTGCGATCCCGATGCGATGAAGGATCTATCTCTGTCTCCCGAGGATAATGTTAAGCTTGTTCAGGCATCTGAGGAGAAGGGAACGGGAATCCTTCGTACATCCATGATGGAGTGCCTGCTTCCGGCAGTAAGACAGAACAGGGACTTCAGTACCGAGTATGGGATCTTTGAGATCGGACGCGTGTTTACCGGAACAAAAGAAGACGGTCGCGCAGATGAACACAGACACCTGGCAGTATGCCTCTACAGCAAGGACAGAACCGAGAAGGAACTTTATTTCGAAGCGGTTGAGATCATCAATACCATAGTGGACGAACTCAAGCATCTTAAGGCTTCATACCAAAAGACTAAGACTTCGCACGCATGGGAGCATCCGAAGAACACCGCTCAGATCCTTGTTGACGGAAAAGCGATCGGTATCCTGAATACTCTTTTCCCGAGCGTACGTACGAGGATCGCCAAGAATGCATATGTAGTATGTATCGAGATCGATATGGACGCGCTTCTTGAGGTAGAGCCCGCGGAGATGAGCTTTGTACAGCCTTCTTCATTCCCGGCTGTTGAATATGACTTGAGCCTGATCATCCCCGACGGTGTAAGGTTCGAAACGATAGAGAAGAGCTGGACCGACTTGAAGATCAAGGAACTTCGCAAGACTTCGATCATAGATATGTACGAAGCGGCCGGCATACGCAGTATCGCGATCAGATTCTCCTTCGTGGCTGACGACAGAACTCTTACCGGAGAAGAAGTGCAGGCTCACATCGATACGATACTCAAGAATCTCGAAGAGATAGGCGTAAGGTTGAAGTTACAGTAATTATTTTCACGGAGTTTTTAAACTTTAGAAAAGCAGGTGACAACATGGAAAGAAAGAATGCATGGGAAAGTTATGACAAGAAGACGATGAAGCAGGTTGATAAGTTTGCTTCGGAGTACATAGACTTCATAAGCGAATGCAAGACCGAGAGAGAGTGCACGGATTATATCGTCAACACGATCGAGGCTGCCGGCTACAGAGAACTTCAGGAAGTTATCAGGGAAGGAAAGAAACTCAAGACCGGCGATAAGGTCTACAGCGTTCAGATGAACAAGTCCGTAGTAATGTTCAAGATCGGCAAAAAGCCAATCAGTGCGGGCCTTAACATCCTGGGTGCTCACATTGATTCTCCGAGACTTGATATCAAGCAGAACCCCCTGTATGAGGATGGCGGCGTGGCTTATCTTGATACGCACTATTACGGCGGCGTCAAGAAGTATCAGTGGGTGACCATACCTCTTGCACTTCACGGAGTCGTGGTGAAGAAGGACGGTACCACTATCGAGCTCAATATAGGTGAGAATGATGACGACCCCGTATTCTTTGTTTCCGATCTGCTGATCCATCTTGCGGCCGATCAGATGGAAAAGAAAGCATCCAAGGTCATCGAAGGTGAAGCGCTCGATATCATCATAGGCAGCAAACCTCTCGTGATCACCGATAAGGATAAAGACAAGGATAAAGAAGAGAAGTCCGCAAAGAAATCCAAGGAAGAAAAGTCCAAGGATCCCGTTAAGAGCGGTATTCTGAAGATCCTTAAAGAAGAATATGATTTTGAGGAAGAGGATTTCCTTTCCGCTGAGATCGAAGTAGTTCCCGCAGGACGCGCAAGAGAATGCGGTTTTGACAAGAGCCTGATACTCGGTTACGGACATGATGACAGGGTATGCGCATATCCTTCGATGAGAGCGATGCTCGATACGGGCGATGTAGAGAAGAGTGCATGCTGCATCCTCGTGGACAAGGAGGAGATCGGCTCGGTCGGTGCTACAGGAATGGAGTCTCGTTTCTTCGAGAATGCCGTATCCGAAGTAATGGACCTTACCGAAGGATTCTCGGAACTTAAGCTCAAGAGAGCACTTGCAGCATCATGCATGCTGAGCTCTGACGTGAGCGCTGCATTTGATCCTTCTTATGCGGATGCTTTTGACAAGAAGAATGCAGCTTTCTTGGGACGCGGACTTGTGTTTAACAAGTTCACCGGTTCAAGAGGTAAATCCGGCTCCAATGACGCCAACGCCGAATATATCGCATATCTTCGCGAGATACTCGATACCGGCAAGGTGTTCTATCAGACCGCGGAACTCGGTAAAGTCGACAAGGGCGGTGGCGGAACGATCGCATATATCCTCGCTCTTTACGGAATGAATGTTATAGATTCCGGTGTAGCCGTGCTCAATATGCACGCTCCGTGGGAAGCCATCAGCAAGGCGGATCTCTATGAGTCGCTGAAGGGCTATATGGCATTCCTTGAAGGCAAAGGAATGTGAGCGGGATAAACCTCTTTACATAATTACGAATGAAAAAATCCGATTTTTATTATGATCTGCCCGAGGAACTCATAGCGCAGGATCCGCTGACCGACAGGGCTTCATCCAGACTTATGGTGCTGGATAAGTTAAGCGGGAGCATCGAACACAGGACATTCAGGGATATCACCGGATATCTGAAAAAGGGCGACTGCCTTGTATGTAACGATACAAAAGTCATCCCCGCGAGACTCCTGGGCACAAAAAAAGATACAGGAGGAGCAGTAGAGATACTGCTCCTTAAAAGACTGTCCGCAGACTCATGGGAATGCCTGGTCCGCCCGGGTAAAAAGATGAGGCGCGGAGCGGAAGTGGAGTTCGGAGACGGACTGCTAACCGGCAAAGTCACGGATCAGAAGGATGACGGTAACAGGATAGTCGAGTTCTCCTATGACGGGATATTTGAGGAGATCCTGGATAAATTAGGGACCATGCCCCTGCCTCCGTACATCACTCATAAACTGGCCGATCCGAGCAGATATCAGACCGTATATGCAAAATATGACGGATCCGCTGCGGCGCCGACGGCGGGGCTTCATTTTACTCCGGAACTTCTTAAGGAAATACAGGATATGGGCGTACATATTGCTTATGTGACGCTTCATGTCGGCCTCGGAACGTTCCGTCCGGTCAAAGAAGACGATATACTCGATCATAAGATGCATTCGGAATGGTATGAGGTGACGAAAGAGACCGCGGATATCATCAATGAGACAAAAAAATCCGGAGGGCGTATCATCTGCGTAGGAACGACTTCCACAAGGACGATAGAATCGGTGGCGGATGATAACGGCGTGGTCCGCCCCGGTACGGGAGAGACGGATATCTTCATATATCCCGGATACAGATTCAAGGTTCTGGATGCGCTGATCACTAACTTTCATTTGCCTGAGTCCACTCTGGTGATGCTCGTAAGTGCTCTGGCAGGCAGGGAAAACGTGCTTAACGCCTACAGATGTGCAGTTGAAGAAAGATACCGCTTCTTCTCGTTCGGAGATGCGATGTTCATACATTGACCCCTTTCATCATTATTCCGGGAGTCTGCAGTTCATGACAAAGATAAGAAAAGGCGAATACGGATACATATCATATGCACGCAAGGTCGCGATCATAAGGACGTTGATCTATTTTGCTTTATGTGCCGCAGTGTTCATCATAGGATATGTGACTACCGGAACCCGCAGGAATCTGCTGACCATAGTGGCCGTCTTAGGATGCCTTCCCGCCTCCAAGAGCCTGGTCAACACCATCATGTTCATAAGGGCGAAGGGGTGTGAAGAGGATGTTCATACACAGATTGAAAATGCCGTTTCCGAGTCAGGCGATATGTCATCGCGGCTGAAGACTGCATATGATCTGTACATGACTTCATATAATAAGAACTATCCCGTATCACACATCTGCGTGAGCGGTAACATGGTCACGGGGCTTATTCCCGGGGCAGATAACGACACAGCCGGCGGCTGTGAGAAACATATTGATGAGAGGCTTAAGCAGGAAGGAATAAGCGGACTGACCATCAAGATCTTTAACGACACTTCCAAGTATGCATCGAGACTTGAGAAACTGGTTGAGCTGGATGCGGGATCCGGTCCCGATCCTGAACGCGTGCTCGATACGCTCAAGGCAGTGTCGCTGTAGTTTTTGGATTCGAAACAGACACGATAACGGAGCTATATATGCGTCAGATCACGATCTCACATATGGATGCCGGACGCAGACTCGACGGCTTTTTGCAGAAGACCATGCCGGCGGCGGGCCTTTCTTTTATATATAAGATGCTCCGCAAGAAAAACATCACTGTTAACGGCAAAAAGTGTGACGGTAATTACAAACTTAACGAAGGTGATGTCATTTCGGTATTCTTCTCGGACGAAACATATGAGAAGATGACCGGATTGCCTGATGCCGTCATGGCGGGTGCGGATATCGGGATAAATATCATCGAATATCTGGAAGCATACAAAAAGATCGGTGATATCTCCATCGTATATGAAGACGAGGATTATATATTTGCGGATAAGCCTGCGGGAATCCTTTCACAGAAGGCTGAGGCCTCGGATCTGTCCATGAATGAATGGCTGGTCGGCAGGATGCTTTCGGACGGCACTCTTGATGAGGAGAGGCTTAAGACATTTAAGCCCGCTTTTGCGAACAGGCTGGACAGGAATACATCCGGACTCATCCTCGGAGGAAAATCCCTTAAGGCTCTTCAGACGCTCAGCGCTTTTCTGAAGGACAGACGGCTGCATAAATACTATTTGTGCCTGGCTTTTGGGAGACCTGACGAAAAACTGCCTGTAACTTCAGACGGGTTTACCGATGTATACGCGCGGATGGTAAAGGACAGAGACCGCAACATTGCTCATATCATAAGCGGTCCTGCTTCAGCAGGAGATACAGCCGGCGGTCCTGCTTCGGCACGGGATAAGACCGGAGCATTTGATATCCATACCGGATTCAGGCTTGCCGGATCTTACTCCTGTGATGAAAAAGATTATATGTTGCTGGAAGTATGTCTCCACACAGGGCGTTCACACCAGATCAGAGCGCAGCTTTCGGCTTTGGGGCATCCGATAGCTGGTGACGTGAAGTACGGAAGCACTGAGAGTCGCGGCGACATAGGCTCAGGCAGATCAGGTGAAGAAAGGACCGGTCAGCTTCTTCACGCATACAGGGTAGTCTTTCCGGATTCGCCGGATGCCGGGGCCATAAGCGGACGCGAGTTTAAGACATCGCTTCCTTCATTTGCCGCCCTTTCCGGTGCAGATAAATAAAACAAAAGGGGATCGATATGCTCAAGGTTCTTCTTGTTGAAGATGAATTTGTAGTCAGAGAAGGAATAAAAAAGATAGACTGGGAAGCACACGGTTATGAATTCTGCGGTGAGGCATCTGACGGTGAGCTTGCCCTTCCTCTGATTCGTAAGACGCTGCCCGATATCGTGATCACGGATATCAAGATGCCGTTCATGGACGGTCTTGAACTGACGAGACAGATCCGCAGGGA
>JAFZQY010000055.1 GCA_017620155.1 Lachnospiraceae bacterium
GCCAATGACTTTGCGGCGAAGTATTCTTCAGATGAAAAAGTAAAACTTATCAAGGCCGGCGTGGGCGGTACTCCTTCCGAACTCGGAATAGTCCGTTTCACCAGAGATGTACTCAGAGACGGAAAAGAAAAACCGGATCTTATAGTGATCGAGTTTGCCGTAAATGATGAAGGCGATGAGACCAAGGGCGACTTTTTCGAGTCCCTGTCCCGTAAAGCGCTCGCGCTTCCCTGGCACCCGGCTGTTATCCTGCTTTTTTCTGTTTTTTCAAGCGATTATAATCTGCAGGAGCGCTTAGGCCCTGTGGGTGAGCATTTAAATCTTCCCATGGTCAGCCTGAAAGACGCGGTCACTCCTCAGTTTAATCTTTCTCCCGCGGAGGGCAGGGTGATCTCCAAGAACCAGTATTTCTACGATCAGTATCATCCGAGCAACAACGGTCACATCGTGATGAGCGACTGCATCATGAATCTGATCGATACGGTTGCCGCTCAGGGCACAGACTTAAGCATCGAAGAATATGATGCAAAATGGGCGGCAGAGTCGGCGCGCGTTCTTGCGCTTCCCGCCCTTAAGAGCGGAAGATTTGAGAATGTGGAGCTCCTTGATAAAAAGGACAATCCTTTATCGACGGATATCTCATTTGAAGACGGAAGCTTCTTACTTACCGATGAAGACTTACAGAGAGTCGAGATGGATTCCGAAATCGTGCCCGTGCCGGAGTTTCCTTATAACTGGCATTACGACGGATCATCGGATGCTCCGAAGCCTTTTGTGCTTAAGTGCAAGTGCACGAAGATCCTCGGCGTGTTCAAGGATACCGGACTTGCGGAATTCGGAACCGCAGTTGTGACCGTGGACGGCAGGAAGGTCATGGAATATAACCCTCTTGATATAGGATGGACGCATTGCAACGCAGTGATAATCTGCGACGGCGATGAGTGCATGGAGCATACGGTAGAGATTGGCATGGCTCCGGGATCCGAGCATAAGAAGTTCACGATCCTCGGGTTCGGCGTGGTTGAATAATTTATGAAATTCGTTATAGGAAAAGATAACCCGGATCTGAAGATCGTCGTTGCTGACGATGAATGGCCCGGAGTAAAAAGAATAGCCGGGATGGTAGCCGGAGATATAGGTCTTGTGACAGATATAACTCCCGAGACCGCAGAGTTTGTGTGCGAAGATGCGTCCGCAAAAGCCGGCTCAAATATCGGCTCAAAAGCAGGCTCAAATACCGGCAATGCAAACCTCAAAGCCGAAAACATCTATGCCGCGACCATCGGTCAAAGCGCTATGGCCGACCTGCTTTTGCAGAAGACGGATGCAGAGAGAATCATCGGAAAACGTGAATCTTTTGCATTCGACATAGTAGATGCAGAAGGCGGCGCTGCACTTGTGATCTTAGGCAGTGACAAGCGTGGAACGATCTACGGTCTTTTTCATGTATCCGAACTTCTGGGGGTAAGTCCCTGGGTATGGTTTGCGGATGCAGTCCCTGCGAAAAAGGACAATGTCGCACTCTCCGAAGAGGCGCGTTATATATCAAAGGAACCCAGCGTCGAGTACAGGGGCATCTTCATAAATGACGAATGGCCTTCATACGGAAACTGGACATTCGAACACTTCGGCGGCTTCACTGCCGGGATGTACGAGCATGTCTTCGAACTGATCCTGAGACTTAAGGGTAACTACTTATGGCCTGCCATGTGGACATCCAATTTTTCACTGGACGGCCCGGGCTTCGCAAGTGCAGAGTTGGCAGATGAGATGGGCATAGTGATGAGCAATTCCCACCATGAACCGTGCCTAAGGCACAGCGAGGAGTGGGACCTGGTCAAGGGCGATGACACTCCTTACGGCAAGGACTGGAATTTCGATAAGAACCGCGAAGGCCTGACCAATTACTGGCGGGACGGCCTTATCAGGAACGGCAGGCTCGAGAACATCGTCACGATGGGCATGCGCGGTGAGCGTGACAGCGAGATCATGGGCGCGGAAGCAACCCTTAAGGACAATATCGATTACATAAAAGAAGTAGTCGAGGTACAGAACAGACTCATACAGGAAACGATCGATCCCGATCTTACGAAGGTTCCGAGGATGATCGCGATATACAAAGAGGTTGAGAAGTATTACTACGGCGACGCCGATAATCCAGGACTGAAAGAATGGGACGGACTTGACGGCATCACATGCATGCTGTGCGAGGATAATCACGGCAACATGCGCGGACTTCCGACCGATGATGACAGGGACCGTGACGGCGGATTCGGAATGTATTATCATTTCGACTATCATGGCGGTCCGATATCCTATGAGTGGATCAATTCCACTTCCCTCAACAAGACATGGGAGCAGATGTGCGAGGCATATGAAGCCGGCGTCCGCAAGATATGGATAGTGAATACCGGTGATCTTAAGCCTCAGGAACTTCCAATCTCATTTTTCATGGATCTTGCATACGATTATGACAGATGGGGCATAGATAATCTCGAAAGTCCCCGTGAATACCTGCAAAAATGGGTAAATGACCAGTTCGGTCAACCTGGTCCGGACGGGAAATCCTACACCGAAGAGATAGTTAAGATCCTGGACGACTATATGTATCTGAACCTGCTCCGTAAGCCGGAGGCACTTAGGGCAGACACATATCATCCTTTTAACTACGGCGAGAGCGATGAACTATTAAGGGCAGCTGCAGACCTTTATCGAAGGGCGGATGAATTAGGCCGGATATATGAGGACAGCTCATTACATGATGCGTATGAAGAACTGGTGGGATACCCTGTCCGCGCCGCAGCCAACCTGCATTACATGCAGCTTAGTGCCGGCAAGGATCAGGCACTCTCCCGGGCCGGATGCCCTTCGGCCAATACATACGCCGGATACATAGAAGAATGCTTCAGGAAGGATGCCGATCTTACGGATATGTATCATTCTCTCGCGGGCGGCAAATGGAGCGGCATGATGAGTTCGGAGCACATGAGCTTCATGAACTGGAACGAAGAAGAATCCCTCTATCCGCTCAGGACATATGTGTATCCTTACCGCAAAAAGCGCATGATCGTGCATCTTACCGACTCGGATGTCTTTACTACAGGTGAAGACTGGACGCGTAAGACTCTTTTTGCATCAGCCTGCCTGGATCCTGAGGTGAGCACTGTCCGGGTGAGCCTGGAAAACGGCGGGACGGGCGATCTTGAATGGAGCGTGACCGCTGATAAAGACTGGATCACTTTTTCTTCCGAAAAAGGAACGCTGAAAGGCGTATATGAACTGCTGATAACAGTGGACCGGACGGCCCTTAAGATCCCCGAAGGAGATGCCGAGATCGCTACGGTCACGATAACGACCGAAGTTTCGCATGTGGATGTGGTGATTCCCGTTATCGGGAACAGTGCTCGGAAGAACTATATTCCGGTGATCCCGGAAGGGCTTGTTTCGGGCACCGGCTTTAGATTCCCGGCATGCGATCAGCTCGGTCTTGTGATAGATGCGGATGATTATGATGACCTGCGCGAATCGCCGGATGCAGGATATGTCATCTTAAGTCCTTTCGGAAAATATAAGAGCGCTGTCAAGGCTTATCCGGTCACGGCACATTTTGAGGCCGGAGAGGATGCGGATTCTCCGTTTATAACTTATAATATATATGCTCCCGAAGATGGGGAATATCGACTCACATTTATCACCGCGCCTTCCAATCCGATAGACGGCAGCGGACAGCTCCGCATAGGAGTGAAAGCCGGAGACAGCCGGTATCAGACAATATCCATGGTGGATGAAGGTTATATGGGCGGTGAAAACTCCTGCTTCGAGTGGTGCAAAGCCGTGCTCGATCAGGAACATAGAAAGACATTGACCGCTAAAATGCATAAAGGGGATAATACTCTCACTGTTTATGCGGTGGATTCCGGAGTCATACTCGAGAGGATCCTTATCAAAAAGAATACATCAGACTGGGCTCCCGGATATATGGGGCCTAAGTGGAGGTTTGACCGATGAGTCAGCAGAATGATTCAAATATAGTTCAGTTCGGCGGCGCATACATGGCAGCTCCTGAAGAGCCGACGCCGGAGCAGCAGGTACAGGAGCAACAGGTACAGGAGCAGCAGGCGCAGGCACCTCAGCAGCCGATCCAACCTCAGCAGTACGAACAGCAGCCCGTACCGCCGTATACACCCCCTGCAGCCGATCCTGCATATCAGGCTTCTTCCTATGAAAGCGGCCTGACCGAATACTTTGAATCGGAGAGAGATGCCGCGGATACGACCGGCAACCTCGGCCTGATCTTCAGTATAGCCGGCTTTTTCACCGGCCTGTTCGGCTTAGGTCTCTTGCTCGACCTTGCGGGCATCACTCTGGGTGCGATATCCACCAGAAAGAACCCCGTCAAGAAGGGCAAGGGCATCTCGGCGATTGCCGTTGGTTCCGTCGGATTCCTGCTCACATTGGCCATATACGGACTGGCTTATTACAGTTATCAGAATGACTGGTCCAGGTACGAGGATGCCAGGGACTATGCGGAGACTCATGATTGGAGTTATGACACGGACGATGCCATCG
The DNA here is from genome assembly GCA_017620155.1 of Lachnospiraceae bacterium. Taxonomy (GTDB): domain Bacteria; phylum Bacillota; class Clostridia; order Lachnospirales; family Lachnospiraceae; genus XBB2008. The sequence continues at coordinate 4,570 of JAFZQY010000055.1, forward strand.
ATGTGGATTACGATGATGTAACGGACGATACAGCTCAGAGTGCTCCCAGGGAGAGAGAGCATTACAGCATGGGCGATACCGTGACTGTACACACCTCATACGGCGATTACGAAGTCACTTTCACAGGTGTGCGCGAAACGGATGAAAGAAGCACCTATGAGGACACGGATCCCGACAGAGTAGTCCTGATCGACTATGACTACAAGAATGTTTCCTATGTGATGGATCTGGATACATATTACAGTGACGATCTTTATATTAATTCCAGTGATTTTAACTTCTATGATGCCAATGGCAGAGCAATGGATGATTATTGGATATACTCGAACTCACCCCATGCGGTTACTCCGGGGCATTCGACGAGCGGAACCATGGCATTGGGACTGAATAATGATACTAACTACATAGAGGTGGAACTTTCGGATTACGGATATGAAGGACCCGGCATAACTGTGGATCTTAACTGGTAGAAATATGGTTTACTCGAGTTTTGGCTTACTTTCAATAATCATTCACATCATCATCAATATCGATATCCTGAGGAAACCTGCTCCGGGAGCATACGATCCTGTCAAGAGCAGTTACAGACGCTTCCTATGGGGCGTATTGATCTATTATATCGTGGATGTGCTATGGGGATCGCTGTATGCTGCTCGATTGGTCGTGCTCACATATATCGACACTGTCATGTTCTTTTTGATGATGGTGGTTTCGCTTTTCCTCTGGACCAGATTTATTGTTGCCTACCTTAACCGCACCGGGAGATTCAGCAGGATCATTCTGCTCTCCGGTACGGGTATCCTTGCTTTTGAGGTGATCACTCTTATCATCAACCTTTCCTCGCCCATCGTTTTCTATTTCGATGAGAACAAGGATTATATTCCCTGCCCGGCGCGCTATATCACATTGGCGATGCAGATCATTCTGTTTGCGATGATCTCGATATATACCCTGTATGTATCCGCAAAAGAGAAGGGAAAAGATCAGCTGCATTACAGGGCAATGGGCTTTTCCGGCGTCTGCATGACCATATTCATCATACTTCAGACTCTCGATCCTTTTCTTCCGTTCTATGCGGTCGGATGTCTGATCGCCACATGCATCATCCACACTTTCGTAGTAGCCGATGAGCGCGAAGACAGCAGCCGTGAGCTGGGCTCGTTTATTCAGATGGCGTACAAGGATGCGCTTACAAGAGTGAAGAACAGGACCGCATATCTGGAGAAGAAAAACGAGATCGAAGAGCTTATAGCGGCTAATGAGATCGAACAGTTCGGAGTGCTGGTAATGGACATCAATGATCTGAAGAAGATCAATGACACGCTCGGTCATGATGCTGGAGACCGATATATAACGGATGCCAGCTCGATGATATGCAAAAAGTTCGTCCACAGTCCGGTCTACAGGATCGGCGGTGATGAATTCGCCGTTATAATTACCGGTGATGATTATGATAACAGAGATGCGCTCCTGGCATCCTTTGAGGATCAGATAGAGACCAATCTGCGTAAGGGCGATATCGTCATTGCCAGCGGAATGGCAGTGTATTCCCGGGGGAAGGATTCTTCGTATGAGGACGTATTCGAGAGAGCGGACTGGAGGATGTACGAACGCAAAAAAGCCCTGAAGGCGATGTAAAACCTGCCTATCGGCGGGGTTCGATAAACGATGAACAGTAAAAGCATAGTTTATACCAATGACAACTGTATAGGATGCAACAAGTGCATCAAGGTCTGCTCGGCGATAGGAGCCTGCGTTTCGGTGGAAGAAAACGGCAAGGCGCGTATCGATGTCGACGGGAGCAAATGCGTAGCATGCGGAAGCTGTATTGACGTATGCGTTCACGGTGCCCGAGAATTCATGGATGATACGGTCAGATTTTTTGACGATCTGGAAAAAGGCGAACCGATCTCTCTGCTCCTCGCTCCCGCGTTTAAAGCAAATTACCCCGATGAATACGAGTGCGTGCTGGGCGGATTAAAAGAACTCGGAGTAAACAGGATAATCAGCGTATCCTTCGGCGCGGACATCACTACCTGGGGATACTTAAACTACATAAACGAATATAACTTCGTCGGCGGCATATCACAGCCTTGTCCCGCAGCGGTCTCTTATATCGAGAGATACCTTCCGGAACTTCTTCCCAAGGTCTTCCCGGTGCAGAGCCCTCTGATGTGCGCCGCCATCTATGCGCGGAAGGAACTTGGGATCACGGATAAACTGGCGTTCATCAGTCCCTGCATAGCCAAGAAACTTGAGATAGAAGATCCTCATAACGACGGACTTGTCCAGTATAATGTCACGTTTGAGCATCTGATGAACTATGTGAGGCTGCATAAGATCTCGGGTGAGTCGATCCACAGCGAGATTGAATACGGTCTCGGATCGTTTTATCCGACTCCGGGCGGACTTGCCGAAAACGTGAAGTGGTTTTTGGGTGATTCCGTATTCATCAGACAGATAGAGGGCGAAAAGCATCTGTACGAATGGATGCATGCCAACGAAGACAGGATTAAGAATGAGGAGACTCCTTTTCTGTTCATAGATGCGCTCAACTGCGAGAAGGGATGTATATGCGGTACAGCCGTAAATCCCGAGAAATCCAAGACGGATGATGCGCTTTATGCGCTTCTTGATATCCGCGAGAAGTCCAAAAAGAATACGAGCAAAGACGCATGGTCGAAACCCGATACTCCCGAGGAGAGGCTTAAGAACTTCAACGAACAGTTCAGGGATCTGAAACTCGAGGATTATCTGAGGGGTTATACCGACCGTTCCAAAGAGTGCAGATACGAGATTCCGAACGATGAACAGCTCGAAGCAATATTCGAGAGCATGAACAAGACGACCGAGGAATCCCGGAATATCGACTGTACATGCTGCGGGTACGAAAGCTGCAGGCAGATGGCCACGGCCATATTCAACGGCTTTAACCACAGAGATAACTGTATCTACTATGAGAAGACTCATGTACGCGAACTGGAGATGGAGAAGGTCATCTCCGAAAAGACCGCCAAGGCCAAGACGGACTTCTTTGCCAATATCTCCCATGAGATACGCACCCCGATCAACACCATCATAGGCATGAATGAGATGATACTCAGAGAGACTGCCGATGACGGGATCGCGATGTATTCGGAGGGTATCCAGAATGCAGGAAAAGCCCTGCTCGATCTGGTCAATGATATCCTTGATTTCTCCGATGTGGATGCTCAGACGGCCGATATCACTTCCGTTACCTATGACCTCTCAACTTACCGCAGAGCTCACAGCGAGCGGAAGGAATACAAGGAAACCTTCATTGCGCCTGACGCTCAGGTTCTTGTTATCGATGATACCCTTATGAACCTGATGGTATTCAAGAGCCTGCTCAAGCATACGAAGATGAAGATCGATACGGCTTCGAGCGGAGACGAAGGTCTTGCTCAGGCTGCGAAGAAGAAATACGATATCATCTTCTTTGATCATATGATGCCCGGAAAGGACGGTATAGAGACTCTTCATGAATTGCGTGAGTCATCGGGCAATCCCAACCGTTCGACGACTGCCGTGTGTCTCACGGCAAATGCAATACCCGGTGCGGAGGAGCAGTACCTCAGAGTGGGGTTTGACGCCTATATGTCCAAGCCCATAGATCCCAAGAAACTCGAAGAACTGATCCTTAAGTACCTTCCTTCCGGCAAGGTTGAACTCACCGAAGAACCTTCGGAAGATACGGATGCCGTAGATATCCCCGACAGTCTGAAATCACTGTCCGAAAGCGGCCTGATAAATGTTACTACGGGAATCAGGAACAGCGGCAGCTTGGACTCATACATGTCGATGCTTAAGATCTACCATGATTCGATAGATGATAAAGCGGATGAGATAAACCGTTATTATTCGGACGGTGATATAGAAAACTATACTATCAAGGTTCATGCCCTGAAGAGTTCCTCGCGCATCATCGGTGCCACCGCCTTCGGCGACAAAGCGCAGAAGATGGAGGATGCTGGCAAGAAGAGCGATACCAGTTACATAGACGATAATCATGATGCTCTGATAGCGGAGCTTAAGGGATTTAAGCCTTTGATCGGAGTGCTTTTTGCAGGGGATGAAGATGACAGCGGCAAGCCTGTGGCAGACGAGGCTCTCTTGAAAGAAGTTTTTGCCGAGATGCTCCCGGCTGCGGAAGACTACGACAGCGATAAGTTTGAAGAGATATTCGAGCGCCTGTCAAAATATTCGATTCCTGATGATAAGAAAGAACTGATAGCCAGGATAAAGACTCTGGCCGATAATTTTGATTTTGAAACCATAAAAGGAGAGTTAAAATGAGCGGAATGCGCGGATTGGTCATCGTAGGCTCGACAGACAGCATACTTGCAAGGGGGCTTAAGAATAAGTTGTCAAGTTCGGGCATCAATGTGGAGTATGTCGGCACGGATACCGTGAGGCTTAAGGAAGTAAAAGAATCCACTGGGATATATCTTATAGAACTTCGGGAAGATGTGGATGACTTACAATATGTGCTTGGGCGCATACGTGAGAATATCATGTCAACGCCTGCCCGGATCATCGTCATCGCCGAGAAAGATGATCAGACGGTTCTTAAGCGCAAGCATCCCGATCTGGCAACACGCGTAACGGACTGGAATGAGCACGGATTCGATATGGACGAATTCAGCAAATATGTGCGCCATGCTCTTGAGAATGAGGTTATGGAGCCGGTAAAGGAAGAGGATAAGGTCAGGAATATCCTTATAGTTGACGATGACCCCACATATGCCAAGATGGTCAGAGAGTGGATCAAGGATTTCTACCATGTATCAGTAGTCGTTAATGCGATGCAGGCTATCAATTTCATGAACACGCATCAGCTGGATCTGGTGCTTCTCGACTATGAAATGCCCGTAGTCAGCGGACCTCAGGTGTTCGAGATGATGAAGAACGAGCCTGAGACCTGCAATATCCCTGTCATTTTCCTGACAGGTGTCGGAGACCCGGCAAGCGTGTCCAGGGTCATAGCGCTTAAGCCCGCAGGATACATGCTTAAGAGTGCTACCAGGGAAGATCTGTTAAACAAACTCATAGATTTCTTCAAATAATCCATCTTTTCGGAGGTACCATAATGAATCGGCAGAGAACCGAAAGATTCATCATATTACTGGTGACACTTGCTTGCCTCGGACTTACCGTTGAGAGCATCATGCTCGGATGGGAATTCTGGGTACCGCCGCTGATCATCATCGGAACGATAGGGCTTTGGATCATGAGCCTGTCTGGAAAACCGGACTATCAAGTGCGAAAATGGTATTATCTGATCTATGCCATGCTTTCCGCTCTGTTCCATGGCGTACATGAGTCAAGCTTTTTTGATGTTTCGATAGTTTTCATGCTGGTTATCGTAGCGTATTCCTTCCTTAACCACGTTTACATGATGAACCTGTTTCTCATCGAGTACTTCATCGTGATGGGAATACAGGTTTTTCTTGCTTACAGGGCACAGTCTCTTGTCTCGGATCCTCTTAATATCTCCAGACTCATACTTCATATGACCGCAACTGTACTGATCTACTTTTCCTGTGTAAAAGCGATCACCGACAGACAGACGGGCGAAGAAGCTTCGAAAGAACTCGAAGCCAGGATCGAAGCCGTTGACGCGGACATGGAGGACTTCCTGACCAATATATCCCATGAACTCAGGACCCCGGTAAACGTGGTCAACGGAATGTCGGAACTGCTGATCAAGAAAAATGCCGGAGAAGAAGCTTTCTCCATAAAAGATGCCGGGATCAGGCTGGCCTATCAGATCGAGGATATCCAGGATTATACCGAGTGCAAGCGAAACAAGGTGATGCTTGAGGAAGAGGATTACATGAGCACGTCTCTTATCAATGACGTGGTCACTTCTTTCAGGCTGATCAATAACGAAAACAAGCTCGAGATGGTCGTTAATATCGATCCCAATGTTCCGACCATGATGAAAGGCGACCTGAACAAACTTCATAAGATATTCAGGCACCTGCTTGATAATGCCGTCAAGTTCACGAAGCAGGGCGGAATATATGTCAAACTGAATGCGGAGACCATGGATTACGGCGTGAATCTGTGCATCGAAGTTACGGATACCGGTATAGGCATGGACCGTAAGGCCATCGAATCGCTTAAGAAGGGAATGTATCAGGCAAATAAAAAACGTGACCGGAGCTCCGGCGGCATAGGCCTCGGGATGTTCATCGTCCACGGCTTTGCTCATGAAATGGGCGGCTTCGTCAAAGTGGAGAGCGAAAAGAGAAACGGTACTACGGTCAGAGTCACCATACCTCAGAAGGTATCGGATCCTACTCCGTGCCTGTCGCTTTCACCTGACTTCTCCGGTGATGTTCTCTTCCATGTTCGCTCCGATAAGTACAAGGTACCGAAGGTCAGAGATTTCTACAGGAGCATGGCAGCCAATCTGGCCACCGGCATACATGCAAGACTGTATTCCGCAGAGACCATCAACGAGATAGAACACTTAAGAGGCAGTATCGATGTATCCTATATCTTCATGGGACAGGAAGAGTACGAAGCCAATTTCGAATATTTCGATGAAATGAGCAAAAACGGCATAGTCATCGCCGTGTCGGCCAATCCCGGACTTAAGACCTCTCCGGGAAGCAAAGTCATACTCATGCCCAAACCTCTGTATGCTTATCCCGTAGTCAAGATACTGAACGAGGGAACGGATGCGAGGGATATCGAGTGTGCCGATAACATAGTCAAACCGGCGTTCAGAGGCGTCAGGGCACTGGTCGTAGACGATGAGCCGATGAACCTCGTGGTGGCGACCGGACTGTTCAAGGATTATGAGATGATCATAGATACCGCCGAAAGCGGAAAAGAAGCCATAAGCAAATTCAGGAATAACGAGTATGACATCGTGTTCATGGATCATATGATGCCCGAAATGGACGGTGTGGAAGCGATGAAACAGATCAAGCATATCGCCACCGAACAAAACACTTCCGCCAGAGTAGTCGCTCTTACGGCCAATGCCGTATCGGGAGCACGTGAAATGTTCATCAGAGAAGGATTTGACGGATTCATCGCGAAGCCGATCAATATCGCTGAATTTGAGAGAGTCATGCAGAGGGTTCTTCCCGGCCGGGCTGTGAGCAGGGGAGGTGAAAAGGCATGAATATATTAGATATCATCAGAAAATATAAAGCAGCGATCACTGATCCTGAAAGAGATTTCGCAGAGAGGATATTTCTGATCTACAGTCTTATCTCCGTGATCGGGGTCACTATCTGCCTGATCGGCGATATCGTGATGGGAGAGAACATTCAGGAGATCCTGACTCTCGTAGCCATTATCATATCGGTTATAGCTATAACTGTGATATGTCTGATCAAAGACAGGGTCAAAGTTGCCATATATCTCTTGGTCGTATCACTTGTCTTCCTTATCATTCCCGCACTTTACTTTTTCGGCGGCGGTGTCGAAGGCGGCGGCGTGTTCTGGGTCATATTTGCCTTCATGTACTTGGGCCTTACGCTTTCGGGCAGGTTCAGGACCGTGATGTTCACCCTTCTTTTTGCGGTATCGCTTATATGTTATCTGGTAGGATTCTATCATCCCGAACTGGTCTATCCGCATTCCTGGAGAATGTATTTTGTTGATTCGTTCATTTCGCTCGTCATGGTCGGAGTGATCTGCTTCGTAATGACATGGTTCCAGAACCGTCTTCTTCAGGAAGAAAATGAGCGTGCCAGGAGAGAGACCGAAAGGGCTGAAGAACTTACCAGATCGCAGAACAGATTCTTCTCCAGCATGAGTCATGAGATACGTACTCCCATCAACTCGATCCTCGGACTTAACGAGCTGATCTTAAGAGATCCCGACACATCCGATGAGATAGTAAAAGATGCTTCGGGCATACAGGGCGCGGGCAAGATGCTGCTTGCACTGATCAACGACATCCTTGATTTCTCCAAGATAGAAGCAGGAAGCATGGATATCGTTCCCGTGGATTATAAGGTCGGCGACCTGTTCTCCGAAGTCGTGAACATGATCTGGCAGAGAGCCAGTGAGAAGGGCTTAGAGCTTAGGGTAAGCATAGATCCCGATGTCCCTTCCGTGCTCTACGGCGACGAAGTCAGGATCAAGCAGGTGATAGTCAACCTGCTCAATAACGCCGTTAAATACACCAGGGAGGGCTTCGTTGATCTGCATGTTGAAAGTTCTGCCCTTGAAGAAGATAAAGTGCTCTTAAACATCTCCGTCACAGACAGCGGAATGGGTATCAGGAAGGAAGCGCTTCCTTACCTCTTTGACGCCTTTAAGCGAGTGGATGAGGAAAAGAACCGTCACATAGAAGGTACGGGACTGGGCCTCAGCATAGTCAAACAGCTCGTTGATCTCATGGATGGTAACATCACCGTCAACAGCGTATATGGTGAGGGATCCACTTTTACGGTTGTCATCAAGCAGGGCGTATCGGGTTCTGATGTGATCGGCGATCTCAGCATACATGATCAGAAATCCTCCAGGAGAAGTCAGTATGAGAGCGGGTTTAAGGCTCCCGAAGCACGAGTACTGATCGTTGACGATAATGAGATGAATCTCGAGGTCGAAGCAAAACTGCTCGCAGATACTGAGCTGACCATAGATAAAGCCATAAGCGGCATGCAGGCACTTGAACTCACACAGAAGTACCGCTATGACACGATACTTATGGACCATCTCATGCCTGAGATGGACGGTATTGAATGCTTAGAGAAGATCAGAAACCAGACCGGCGGATTCAACAGGACTGTCCCCGTTGTCGTCCTGACAGCCAATGCCGGCAGCGAAAACAGGGATCTTTATAACAGGTCCGGTTTCGACGATTATCTGGTCAAACCCGTTTCGGGAGACATGCTCGAGGAGATGCTGATCAAGCATATCCCGGAAGAAAAAGTCAAACTCAGCAGCAGGATGATGAGCATGAGGGAAGACATCAAGACTTCAGCCGGATATTCCGGAAAGATCCCCGTCATTATCACAGCTTCGAGTATGAGCGATATACCGGATGCGATCGTTAAGAAACTCAATATCCCGATCATTCCGTTCAATATACGTACCGAAGAAGGTCTGTTCAAGGACGGCGAACAGATGGGAGCCGATGAGCTCATCAGATACATAGACTCCGGGCGTGATGCGGTATCTTCTCCCCAGAACGAGGAAGCGTATACGGAGTTCTTTGCACAGGTCCTCAGGCGGGCGCATCATGTCATACATATATCTCTCACCAGGAGCATGTCCATCGAGTTCGATATCGCATCTGAGGCGGCCAAGTCGTTTGATAATGTAACGGTCATCAACTCCGAATGCTTATCGAGTGCCACGGGAATCCTTGTGCTGATAGCACATAAGCTTGCGCAGCAGAGCATGACGGTCGATGAGATAATCGCAGAGCTCGAGAATGTAAAACATCGTCTCAAGTGCAGCTTCGTCATCAATACCACCGATTATATGGCTCAGAGGGGGCTCATAAGCGAGAGAGTGCATAAGATTGCCAAGAGTTTCAACCTTCATCCCTGTCTTAAGATCGATAATGACAGGTCCGGAGTCGGCGGCGTCTGGATGGGCAACACGAAGAGGGTTTATAAGAAATACATCTCGAAGGCTCTTCCGGTTGACATAATACCCGATCAGGATATTGCGTTTATCACCTATGCCGATGTTCCGATAGAGACGCTTAACTGGATCAGGGATGAGATCAGGAAGGTGGCTTATTTCGAGCATGTGGAATTCAAGCAGGCATCTGCTGCCATATCTTCAAACTGCGGCCCGGGTACATTCGGAATCCTGTATTTTGTTAAGAGCAACAAATCCTATAACCTCTCTTCATTCTTTGATGAAGAAAGAGAAGACGATGACGCGGTGATCGAAGCGGATGTGAACCGTGAAGAGGAAGAATCGGCAGGCGAAGAAACACAGGCAGGGGAAGGCATCGATCAGGCAACTGCGGAATCTGCAGAGGAAGCTGCAGCCGAAGAAGCCGGAACTGAAATCGCGGATGAAGAAGCAGTAGATGAACGGGACGCTCTGGAATTGATACCCGAGAGGGAGAAGCCCGGGAATGAATGGTACGAGCAGATAGAAGGCATCGATTCTGCGACCGCAATAAAAAACAGCGGATCGGCCGATTCGTTCCAGATGGTACTTAAGATATTCTATGACTCGATACCCTCCCATTCATCCGAGTTGGAAGGCTTCTATTCATCCGGAGATATAAAGAACTATACGATCAAGGTACATGCTCTCAAGAGCTCTGCAAAACTGGTCGGTGCGCTTGACTTATCCGATAAAGCGCAGCTTCTCGAGAATGCCGGCAAGGAAGGAGACACAGCCTATATTGAGTCAAACCACGCTGCGATGATGGAGCAGTATCTCGGTTACAAGGATATACTTGCGAAGGTCTTCGGCGATGATAAGAATTCCGATGATGCATCTTCGCAGGACAAGCCCGTCGCAGATGACGGCTATCTTACAGATGTATCCGAAAGAATGCTGTCCGCTGCCAAAGATATGGATTGCGATACTATAGATACATTATTCGAAGAATTAGGCGGATACAGCCTTCCTGAAGAAGCGGCCGCAAGGTTTGAAGAGCTGCAGAAGATGTACGATAACTTTGACTATGACGGCATGATAAGCCTTCTGGAAAACTGAAGGCTCTGGCGGTAGGAGAAGAGATTTATGGAAACAGTCATCCGGATAAATGACGCGGTCAATAATTTTGCATGGGGATCGTTCGACCTGGTCCTGCTTCTCGGAACGGGGCTTATCTGTTCTGTGATCACGGGCTTTTTCCATATAACGCACATAAGGCACTGGTGGAAAAAGACCTTCGGCTGCATCAACAAAGAAGGGCGCATCATCAACGATGCGGGCGCTCTGTCGCAGTACCGCGCTTTCTGTACGGCTCTGTGTGCGACCATAGGAACCGGTAATATCGCGGGCGTATCCACCGCCATCTGTGTGGGAGGTCCCGGTGCGGTGTTCTGGATGTGGATTGCGGCTTTTTTCGGCATGATGCTCAAGTATTCCGAATGCGTTCTGGGCATCTACTACAGACGAAGAAATTTAGACGGCGCGTGGTCCGGCGGCCCGATGTACTACCTTCAGGACGGCCTGGGTTCCATGAAACACTGCAAGAAGCTCGGAAGGATTCTCGGAATCGTCTTCTGCGTGTTCACGGTATTTGCGTCTTTCGGCATCGGCAACATGGGACAGATCAACAAGATCACGATCAACTTCGAATCCACTTTCCTGTCAGGTGTAGATCTCGGAACTTTTGCCGGTTCATCCAGGGTCAACTGGATCATAGGCGTAGTCCTCATGATCGCAGCCGCTGTTATCATAGGCGGAGGTTTCAGAAGAGTGTCGGCGGTTTCCGAGAAGATGATCCCGTTTGTTTCGGGACTGTATATTCTGGGCTGCCTTGTGCTGATCGTCATGCACTTTAAGAACATCCCGGCAGTTTTTTCATCGATATTTAAGTTAGCATTAGGTCCCGTAGCAATCAAGGGAGGAGCAGCGGGAACAGCCGTGCAGCTTGCGATCAATACTATCAAGAACGGATGCAAGAGAGGCGTATTCTCCAACGAGGCCGGACTCGGTTCCTCGGTAATGGTCCACTCAACAAGCTGTACCAGAGAACCCGTCAGACAGGGAATGTGGGGGATCGCGGAAGTATTTCTGGATACGATGGTCATATGTACGATGACGGCCATAGTTGTCCTTAACTCCGGAGCGATAGACCTTACGACCGGTCTTTTGCATGAGGGGATCAATGATGCGACGCTCGTAGCCAAAGCGTTCGGAGCATCCTTAGGTAAGCCCGGAGAGTGGTTCGTGGTTCTCGCCATCACGCTTTTTGCATTTACGACTGTCCTGGGGTGGTCATATTACGGAGGCAAGGTTACAGAGTATCTGTTCGGCGTGACCGCAGCCAGGATATACCGTTTAGTATTTATCGCGCTTATCGTGTTCGGTGCCGTGATGGAATCGAATCTTGCCTGGGACATATCGGATACGTTCAACGGTCTGATGATGATCCCCAACCTGATCGGACTGATAGTACACATACCACTGATCATCAAGCTTACGCGCAATTATATCGACCGCCGCATCAAGGGCAGGGATATAGCGCCGATGCTTTCTTTTGATAAAGACATTCAGAAGGATGCCGAAAGAGCCATAAAGAAGGGCATGGATTAAACAAGGATAAATAATCGGACGCGGAGGCATAACATGAGTTTACAGGCAAAACAGGACGGGGAAGGCACCAGAGGGTCCGTTCTTGACGAATACTCAAACAGAGTATTCAAACTGGTCGTTCTTATCGTACCGATATTCTTTCTGGGTGGTAACGGAACGATGTCTGTTCTGCATTACATCTTTGGCTGGTATCCGGCGATCAATGAGACCGCCATGTGGATCTCGAATGCCATAGACGTAGGCTACATGATCATCGGAATATGGCTTGTAAGACACAGCTACGGGCCGGACGGCTTCCTTATTCCTAAGAATCTCTACATGGCCAAATGGATTCTCATGTTCATGGTGGTGATGCAGTGGAATATAAACAGCTATGTCTGCCCTTTCGAGGATTTCTGGGCATTTGCCCCATTGTTCGTGATAATCCAGGCGTTCTTCTTCGATGTAAAACTCGTGCGTCTGTCCACGGCTCTGATCCTTCTGTCCATGTTCATCTCATGGATAATCAACGGAGAAAATCTTCTGCCGGCGCAAAACGAATTCTTCTATCTCAATCTGATCTTCCGTATAGTAGGTCTTGCATTCACCTTGCTCTCAGTCAATATCGTAACCTGGTTCGGCAAGGTGTTCATCATCGAGGTGGTTTCGTCGCGTGAGAAAGAACGCTTGTTAGTGGAACAGAGCGCCGAGTTCGAGCGCGAAGCCCGGATGAAGTCCGACTTCCTGGCGAACATGAGCCACGAGATCCGTACACCGATGAATGCCGTCATAGGCATGGCAGAGATAGCCATGAGAGAAGAGGTTTCTCCCGGTGCCAAAGACTGCCTTACCCAGATTCAGAAATCGGGGCGTAACCTTCTTAATATCATCAATGACATCCTCGATTATTCCAAGATCGAATCCGGCAAGATGGAGATCATGCCCGAACGATATGAACCGGCAAGCGAATTAAATGATATCCTGAGCATACTTTTTACGAGGCTGGGAGATAAGCCTCTGGAGATCGTCGTGGTCACCGATACCCATATTCCTCATGTACTGTACGGTGATTACATGCGCATCAGACAGGTTCTCATCAATCTGGCCAATAATGCGATTAAATTCACTAATGAGGGTCGTGTGATCGTCAGACTGATTTGCGAGAATACGGGCGAAGATTCGGTGCTTCTGAAATTTCACATAGAAGACACGGGAATAGGTATCAAAAAGGAAGACATAGACAAACTCTTCACCAGTTTCACGCAGGTTGATTCCAGACGAAACCGCTCCGTGGAGGGGACCGGACTGGGGCTTGCGATATCCCAGAAACTGGTTGAGGCCATGGGCGGTGAGATCGGTGTAGAAAGCGAATACGGAAAAGGATCCGATTTCTGGTTCACCGTTCCCCAGAAAGTTCTCGATCACAGCTTTGACTGTGAGATAGAAGATGCCGGAAATAAGTGCGCGATCCTGCTCAATTCAAGCGACGCCCGTGCAGCGATGTTTAAAGATCAGATGAGCGATTTTGGAGTGGAATCCGC
>JAFZQY010000056.1 GCA_017620155.1 Lachnospiraceae bacterium
CCGACAGCCTCCATATCCGCATTGATACCGTAGAACATCCATCTGTTCTCCTCGACCGCCCATCTCTGGAGCACTTCGGGGATCAACGGCTGATATGCATGGATATTGCCTCCGTAGAGTTTCTCTAATACAAACATCTTCCGACCTCTCGTCTATAACAACTTCACTCCGAAGAAATAATCGGTGTCTTTCCTGACTATGTTCTCTCCTATCGACAATCGCACCAGGGTATCGGTAAACCGCCTGTTCTCAGGAGCAAAATATATGCGTGATTCTTCATTGAAAGCCGGATCCGCTTGCATGAACTGCACCAGCAGGTTTAAGTGCCTGAGCAGTTCCTTCTGATGGCCCGGTGCAAAATCCATCCAAAGGATCGATATGTCCGCTTCGGCTCTTTCCGCCAGCATGATGCTCGAGATTTCCTCGCCGCGTATGCATATCGTACTGAGTTTCGGATTAAAGGATCCGCCTCCGGTCAGGCTATTTTTCTTAAGATATCTGACCAGTGTATTGGCCTGAAAATTATCAAGCTTATCTACTTTGATGATATCGGAGTCTCCTGCCCTGATCACATTCCTGCGGAATATGCCTGATCTGTATACATAGCGCAGCGACACATACTCAAGCGGCATATCGTAGACCAGTTCGAATCCCATTGCTTCAAAAAAAGCATACAGCTCATTATCTTCGCTGAACCTGACGGATATAAATGTCTGCTCATCGGGCCTTGCAAGATCGATGAGCGCCTGAAGCATCGCTTTGGCATAGCCGCGTCTTCTGCTGCCCTGAACCACATAGAGGCTTACTATATCGATGATCTTCTTATCAATGCGAGCGACAAGCGCACCGGCTGCATATCCGCCGGAATCGACCACCCCTATGCGCAGACAATCCTCCGCAATGCCATCGGCCTCATAATAGGTCATGAGCGGCAGGAAACTGTCCTCGTTCTGATCATTAATGACGGTTAATCTCATCCGTAACTACCCCATAAGTTTGGCAATCATCGTCTTTACGGAAGGCTGATTGGGCTTACCGTTTACGCCTTCCTTGATCTTAGTGCCGAGAGATTCCATCGCATCACGGTACATCTGTTTCTCATCGGCATTATCTTCCGTTGCGGGTTCTTCGAATACCTTGCGGTAAAGAAGCTCGGCAAACTCACGGCATACCTCTCTGAAGTAACTCTTATAGCTCGAATAACCGAACTGAGCTACCGCCTCTTCACGGACCATGTCCTTAAGATCATCCTCTTTCATGCGTCTGATCTTCTGACCGACGGAAGCATCGTTCTTCATCTTGGCTATTATGCCGTTTATATCAAGCTGTTCATCCACAGCCTTCTTGATGATCCCGTTTCTGGTCTTCCTGTCGATGACTCTCGCAAGTTCTCCCACGGCAAGTGATGCCAGGCCTACTACCGCGCCTATCGGTGCGATGACCGGAGCTATGGCAACTGCGGATACGGCCACGCCTGCGATCGACCTGCAAGTCGATACGGCCTTGGATGTGATCTGTCTGGCCGTGTCTCTCTTGGAGTGATCAAGGAAACGCTCGAGAGTCTTCTCGTCGGGATTAAGTCCTCCCTCAAGCTTCTTCCTGGCGTTCAGCTTGTTCCTGGAAGCACCGATGTCGATGCCGGAAGATATCGATCTTCCGAGCTGGATGCCGCTTGCTATGGCGCCGATCGAACCGGTCACTACTCCGGCATAACCGAAGATATCTCCTGCCATCTTAACGCCGCTCGTTTCATCGCTGACAGTACCGACCAGCTTAAGGAAATTGATAGCGGTTGTTCCGCCGCCCGTAAGGGTACCGACAGAGCCTGAACCGACTGTTGACCACTGAGCGATCTTATCAGCAACCGTAAGGCCGGTTTTTCCCCAGAGTTTGGTTATCGCATAAACATTGGAAATGATTCCGAAAACCGCGCTTAAAGTTCCCATTCCGACTCCGAAAGACTTCATAAGGTTTCCTTCCATGAATTCCTTTCCGGAGCTTCCTTCGTCGTTCTTGTACCAGTTGCCTGCGGATTTGTGTATGGTCGACGGATAGTTTAAATATGTATTGGCTGTTGAAACAACGCTGTTTGCAGTTTCAAGTCTGCTTTTTTCTTTTTCCTTATATGTGTCATGAGTACCGTCTTCGGCCTGCTCGCGCTGCGCAACCGCGATATCCGGATTGTCCAGCGTAAGAACTCTGAACTGTTCACTAAGCTGAACTATCTGACCGAGCTCTGAGTACATACGCTCTCTCAGTTTCTCATCATCCACCATGTCGGGCGACATCTCGGGCCTAAGTCCCGCATTACGATAAAGAAGTGCAAGCAGATCATATCTGTTCGCGATCTGGTCTAATATCAGCTGGCCCTTGGCCGCAGCATCGTCCCCTGCATTTGAGATCTCGTCTTTCTTAAGCGCGATGTTGTTTTCCAGTTCGCCGTACAGCTGTATATCGGCGCCTAACGACTTGGCAGCCTGAACCGCGTTGGTTATCATCTTCCAGTCAGGCGAAGACGAAAACCAGCCGGTCTTGACCTTCTTCTTGATGGCGCTTAAGTCTGGCGTATAGCCTGCGAGCGCCGAATAGAAATCGGATCTCATATACGAATCCTGTCTTCCGGTCTCCAGAAGATAAAAGACCACAAGCTGCTGCTCCGGTGGAGCCTGAAGAAGGTGATGCACGAATGCACCCTTTTTCTTCTTGTCAAGACACGATCTGCGCATGAGATATGCGCCCACTTTTTTGATGGCGCGTGTCTGCTCGGGGGATATGGCTATGCCGGTAGACGGATCTTTTCTCTTTTCGAGTTTGGACGCATCACCCTTTACATTCGCTGCGACGAGCAGGGATGAGGTTTCCTGAGCTTCGACATACGGATCATCCATATGCTCATCGAATGCGGTAATGAGATCTGCCACAGATGAATTATTGAGATCGGCCTGATCTCTGAATTTCTCTATTTCATCGTTGTGTGTTACGAAGAACTGGTGAATATAGGCCTTCTTCTCTGCATCGGTATAAAAATCCGCGCGCTTCTTAAGCATCTTCGTAAGTTCGTCATAACCGGTGGCGATCTTATTCATCTCCTTGGCGCCGTCACGCTGATCAGTGTCTTCCGCACGGGTCAGTTTCTCGAGATACTGCGCCTTTCTGTCTGTGATGCTCTTGGAATCCGTTATTCCCAGCTGTTTTAATCTGACCAGATTCTGATAATAATCTATGAGACTCTCGTCGCGTTCTTCTGCCTTGTAGAGTTCATCAAGCCTTTCTCTTAACTCCTTATAAGATTTGGCGAGCATGTGATCTCTGGGCAGCATGGCATAATACTTGTTGGACATCAGAGCATCGGTCACCTGATAGTAGGATCTGATATCCTTGAGTGTATTAAGCTGCGCGAGTTTGGCAGCATATTCTTCGGCATGCTCTTCTTCTATGCCGGCCTCGGCCTCTGTTGCCAGCTGTGCCTCCAATGTATCGATTGCGAGGAATGTGCCCTGCAAGTCGCTATAATGCTCGATCAGAGTCTCATCGGCGCTCCGGCCTTCCTCCGCATACAGCAGCTTGGCAGGATCCATTTCGGCCAGTTGCGCTGCGTTATCATTAAGTTCCTCTCGGCCGTATTCAAATGCCAGATCGTGCTTAACGGCAAGCTGCTGCTGACGGTCGAACTTGGCGTTCGCTCTGTCCACGAGCCGGCTGCGCTTCTGTTTGATCGACATGAATCTTACGCCTGCCTTCTTCTGGGCATCGGCGATATCTTCAAGTCTCGGACGGTTGATATCCGTGATCGCGGGGAGATTATCTTCCGCTCTCTTCATGATCCTTGCTCTGACCCTGTCGGTCTTCTGCTCGGGATCGGCTATCAGACTGTTGCCGATGTTCACGAAAGAAGATACGGATTTAACTTTATCTAACCCTTCGATTATCTGTTGGGATGTTTTTTTCCTGTATTGTTCTTTAGGTGCCATATCATGTACCTCTGTCTGCAGCTCATCAGTGCAGTTTTTTTCTATCTCATCTACGGAATGCGCTCATCTGTGCAATATCGTATCCATCATATCTGCGGGCTGCAGCTCGCCTGTTGCGACCAGCATCAGGTAGCCCTCGTATTTGTCAAGAATGCCTATGGCGGTATCAAAGGCTGTGAGCATGGTTGAGAGCTTGTCGTCTTCGGAGAATGCCTTAAGCATCGGTACGGCGTACTTGAATAACATGCCGTTTTCTTCATCTATGGCGAAGCATCCTGCGGGTAGATAGGTATTAAGGCGGGATACGGCTTCGGCGAGAGGACGGATGTCATCCTTCATCTGCTGTATCAGTGTGACCATGATCGTGAAGTATTGAACATCTTCTTCACCGTCAGCTAACGGAAGGAAGAAGCACTCTGCGAGCAGATCGAGCAGGTCAGAACCGGTCTCGGTTATCAGGCATCTGACCACATCCATCTGAGTCTCCAGCTCCTCAGCCGTAAAAAGTGATGCCTTCTCAATGTCCTCGGCTTTATCAAGTTCTTCAACAAGTCTGTTTAACAGTTCTCTTTTCATCTCTACCGTTCCTTTCCTATTCCAAATTCATTCCTGATCCGTATTATTCCTCGGATTTATCCGAAACAACTTCCAGAAGAATCATCGTCATGTCGTCAAACTGGGGAGCCCCATCCGAGAACCCGATGACGTCATCCTTGAGCGAAGTGAGGATCTCCATTCCCGACTTATCAGTCGAAGCGTTCAGGTGATCGAGCATCCTGCCGGTTCCGTACATCGCTTCGTCTTCCCTGGTTCCTTCCGGGATACCGTCCGTATACTGAAGCAGCTTGTCTCCCGGGAGCAGTTTGATCTGTCTTTCCGTAAAAGCGATATCAGGGTCAAATCCGAGCATGATATCATGTTCATCGATGATCATCTCATATCTGCCTGTAGAAGCCCTATATACTACCGGATCCTCATGGCCCGCATTGACATATCTGATGCTGTGATCTGAGATCTGATAGATCCCGTACCAGACTGTCGCAAACATTGTCTCCGGATTATTCTCGCACAACTGTCTGTTGACCTTCTCGATCACGCGAAGCGGTGATGTCTCCTCTAAGCCCGTGTTCTTGATCAGAGTCTTGACTATGACCATGAAGAGCGCTGCGGGTACTCCCTTGCCCGAGACATCCGCGATGACGAGACCTATGTGGTCGTCATCTATCACGAAATAGTCGTAAAAGTCGCCGCCGACTTCCTTGGCGGGTTTGATGAAGGATGAGATCTCAAAATCCTTAATTCCGTCATATCCGTTAAGCTGCTCGGGAAGCATCGCGCTCTGTATGCGGGCGCCGACATCGAGTTCCGCGGATACTCTCTCTTTTTCCGCAGTCACTTCGGTAAGATCCTCTATGTAAGTCGATATCTCGTTCTCGAGATCTGACATCGAACCGGCAAGAACGCTGACCTCGTCATGAGTTTTTATCTGAAGCCTGTCGAATATATGCTTGTTGACGCTCTTGTCCTCCGTCCGTCCGTATTCCCTGGCTGCCGCTGTAAGCCTGCGCAGGGGCTTGACGAGCAGGTAATGGATCAGTAGTGTTGCTATGCTCAAGATCACAAATATAAGTACGAGCATGACCAGGATATAAATGAACCGGAAATAAGAAAGATCCTCTTCATAGGAGTTAAAGACCTCTCCTACGCCGATATATCCGACCAGTTTTCCGTCAGCAGAATAATAAGGAGCATAAGTGCAGAACTGCCTGTCCGCTTCATCGTCGGAACCTCTGAAAACCGCAATGACGATGTGCCCATAATTGTTGGATTCCTCATCGTCAAACTCATTGCTTTTGAATGTATTCTCTACCTCCGACTTATACTGCCAGTATCCCGGAGAATAAAGCTTATCATCACGCATCTCCGTATCAAGAAGAAATATGACTCTGCCGGTCTCTTCATCCATTATCCGGAAATCTATCCACTTAATTTCACCGTCAGCTGCCAGTTCGGTCATGAGCTGCTTGAGCGCAAAATAATCATCGGTCTTAAGCTCATCGAAATATGACAGATATTCATCGCTCTCGCGGTCAAGCCTGATCTCCTCGGGGATGCTCTCATAGATCCTGCGGCCTTCCGTGAAGATCCTGTCAGACACATCCCGGTTCAGTGTCTTCGCGATATATGTACCCAGAGTATAATCACCGTCTATATTGGCGCTGATCTCCAACGCTATGTGCATATATGAAGCCAGGAACTGGGAGGCATAGAATATCGCCACGGTTATGATTATCATGACCAATCCCGTCTTGATCCTTATTCCGAATATAGGATGCTGCTCTCTAAAATTTTTAAATCCGGATGTCAAATTGCTTTTCATTATCAGACTCTCGGGCTTATGCCCATACTTTGTTATTTTATCATATCGCGGCTTATTTAGTCCGCATGTCACATCGTTCGAGACGCCATCATGATCTTCTGGAACGAAACCCCTTCTCTGACCGGTTCGACCAGTGCTTCCAAAACCATGCGGTAAGCGGGATCAAGTTCCTTAATATACTCAAAAGTGGCGGGGGCGATCTTCATCAGGTTGTGAGCTTTTCTCTCAGCCATGTTGTTCCTCCTTTTTGGGCTTTATGATTATTAATTTAACAACCGATGTCCAACAAATGTCCAACACCCGGAAAAAGCAAAAAAGGCCCGTAAACGGACCTTTTAGATTTTTTTATTTATTTTCTTCTCTGTGCGAAGAAATCCGCAAGTTTTTGAAGCAGTTCCTCCCTGCCGATATTCTTGAGAAAATATCCCTCGGGTTTAAGCGCGACGACCGCCATGACACTCTCCTTATCGCTCTTGCCTGTCAGAAAGATCACGGGGATGTTTTTGGTCTCTTCATCATGTCTTAACATCTCCAGTACCTGAGGTCCGTTCGTTATGGGCATCTCATGATCGAGAAGGATCAGGTCGGTCTTATTCTTGCCCAGATACTTGATGGCCTGCAGACCGGAATTTGCCATGGCGACCTTATAATCATCCTTAAGCCAGCCTCGTACGAGAGTCATATAGTTCGGGTCATCATCGACTATCAGGATGCTCTTCTTAAACTCTCCGGAATCAACCTTGGCACAGTAATCCGCCACTATGTCTATGTATTCGTCGTTGTGGATCGGACGGTAGATGGTCTTATAGATCAGGTCCCCCGGAACGTTATCGAGGATATACTGGACATCCTCGCGCTCTCCGATCACGATCATGTGAACCCCGGTCTCCTCCATCCTGTCTATCAGGAATCGCAGCGCCTTGGGTTCCGGACGCTCATGAGCATCCATGTACATAGTGATCAGGACCGTGTCATCCCATTTGGAATTGATCGCATCCACATCCCAATGAACGAATTCGCAGTTCACATCTGCTTCTGTGCATTTTTTGATCAGTACGCGGATCAGAAATGTCTCTTTCTCACCCGTTAAAAGCATCTTGCTTCCCACTGTCCGTAACCTCCGAAATCAAATCATCCCAACAGTTCTTCCATGCCTTCCCAATCAAGTAATCGCAGTTTCTTTTCAAGTGCATCTCTCTTAGCCGCATCTTCCTTTGGCAGTCTGTACTCTTTCAGCTGGTCAAGGACCATCTCCGCCGCATCATAATCCATCTGCGGGATGATCTCCCTAATCGCCGCATAAGCATCCTGGAGTTCATCCTCCGGGATCTCCTCCTTATCCGAATCATCTCCGGATGCGCGAAGCGGTGCGAGCTTATCTTTGTAAGCCCGAAGATCGGCCAGAAGCCTCGCGGTGTTGTCGTTAATGAATTCCATGTCATTACGATTGCCTGCTGCCTCAAGACTCTCTGCCAGTCCTGACAGTTCTGTGGCTCCTATGATCCTCGCCGAACTCTTGAGAGCATGTACCTTGACCGTGTACATTTTGATGTCATTATCATGATATGCATTCTCGATAACATCTGCACTGTCTTCAAGTGTATCATAGAACAACTCCAATGAAGAGATATAAGATGTCACCCCACCGGAACTGTCTATACCGTCAGATACCGAAATTCCTTCAACATCCCGGATCCACTCCATTTCCTCCGGCAGTTCAGCGGGATCGAAACTCATAGCCTCGGGTTTGCTCATCATATCTTCGGGCAGATGCTTCATGATGGCCTTCTCCACGGCCACGCTGTCGATCGGCTTTGACAGATAACCGTTGAAGCCCTTGGATATATAGAATTCATCACCGCCCGCAGTTGAATTGGCAGTCAGTGCATACACGGGAAGATCGGGATAATTCTCCCGGATGCGTCCCACGGTCTCCACTCCGTCGAGTCCCGGCATCAGATGATCCAGCAGGACTACGTTGTACTCATTTTCGGCGATCTTCTGAAGACATTCTTCACCGCTCGATGCTGTGGTGACGTTCATCTGCGTAGCTTTAAGCAATCCCTTTATGACGTTTAAGTTCATCGGGTTATCATCGACCACGAGGATCTGTGCACCGGGCGCGATGAACTGAGGTACGTAAGGTCCCTTTGCATGCTCTTTTTCATTCTCGTCAAAAGTGCCTATCACTTCGCCATCGCCGATCTTCTGCTCGAGAGTGAATATGAATTCGCTTCCCTTCCCATATTCACTCTCACACCAGAGTCTGCCTCCCATAAGTTCGGCAAAACGTCGGGATATGTCAAGTCCGAGTCCGGTTCCCTGGATTGCGGAATTCTTCTCCTCCTCCAGCCTCTGATATGCAGTAAAGAGTTTCTCCATATCCTCCGGACGGATACCGATGCCGGTATCCTTAACGGAGATCCTGAGTTTACATGACTCATCAGTCTTTTCTTCAACGTTCATGTTGAGAGTAAGTCCGCCGTGTTCCGTATATTTCACCGCATTGGTCAGGAGATTTAACACGACCTGCTTGATCTTCTGCACGTCTCCGTAGAGTTTCTTAGGTATCTCACCGTCTATGTTTAAGTCGAACGTCAGGTCCTTTTCCCTGCTCCTGACTCTGATCATCGTTACTATCTCACGCAGCAGCGCGCTCACGTCATATTCCTTCTCAACGAGATTCATCTTGCCCGACTCGATCTTGGACATGTCTAGCAGGTCGTTGATCAGTGAAAGCAGCGACTCCGAGGCGGTTCTGATATCGAGAGCATAATTGATGACCGACATGAAATATGGCTTGGGCACATCGGTCGGATCTTCGCGTAAGATCATCTCATCCATACCCATGATGGTATTGATGGGCGTCCTGATCTCATGAGACATATTCGCAAGGAATCGGGACTTGGCGGAATTGGCTCTCTCCGCCTCTTCCTTGGCAAGTCTGATCTCTTCGTACTGTTTACGGATGATCGTTCCGCTCATGATACGCCATACGATGAGACCGGCCAGACCGGCAACCAGAAGAATGAGTATGGCGCGTACCGCCACCAGTTCGAGCAGTCTGGGTTTTTTGACTATGCGGTATACGTCATCCTGATATACCGCTCCGGTGCTGCCGTCCAGTATCTGGATGTGCATATCATAAGTTCCGTAACTTAAGCCCGTATACTCCAGTGGCTTGAGTTTGCTCAGCTCCTGAGTCATTCCCGAATCTCCGCTGCCCTCCAGGAACACGCGCACCGTGGGATTGGACATCGTATAGTCCAGGATCGCGGGCGTTATCTGTATACGTCCCGCATCGGCCGGTATGGTATATGTTCCCTGCGCATCGGGACGCAGTTCCTCATCATCGATATATACGGATCTGATGCCGGTCTTTACTCTGGCTGTCTGATCATAGTAATGCTCGATGTTCACTTCGCTGACGCCGCCTCTGCAGGAGATATAGAGATTGCCTTCCTCATCCAGCTCACTGAATGAATTGGCCGTGGCAGCCGACGGCAGACCGTTGGCTATCGTATACAGTCTGTAATCGGTCACGTTATCGTCGAGCATATCCTGTGCCTTGATAGCATATACTCCGTATGACGACAGGATCCACAGATTGTCTCCGGAGTCATAGAACACATCGAAATTGTTATTATACGGGAAGGTATTGACGCAGGTTATAGCGCCATCCTTCATATACTCGATGGAGTTGGATGTGATGATCCAGTAAACCCCTCTGACTTCATCCTTCTTGATACGCAGGATGACCTCACTGGTAAGCCCCTCCTCAAGTCCGATCTTACGTACGGAGTCATCACCTATCACATATATGCCGTCTCCGTCCGTACCTGCATATATATCACCGTTTTCTCCCTCCTCGATTGTCAGGAAATAAGTGTTTACGATCTCAGCGGATTCTCCGACGCTTCTTACTATCTCTCCGTCCTTAATTACGTTCAGGCCCCCGTTCGATCCGACCAGGATCGATCCGTCATCGGTCTGAGTCGTACAGCGTATCCTGTTATCGACCATGCCGTCGGCTTCGGTATAATTCGTGATCTCTCCGTCAGGAGTGTATCTCAGCAATCCCAGGTCGCCGGTGAACGTGGATATCCAGAGATTATCTTCATCGTCCCTGCTTATGCAGCGGACCCTTATCCCGTCCAGGTATTCGGTCAGTTCGTTCTGGATTATGTTATCGCGGGTATCTACGATGCTCAGTCCGCTGTCGGAACCGATATAGATGAGATCATCCCTTTTGCATGTGGAATTGACGACGCCTTCGGGCAGTCCGGCCTCCGAAGTCAGGTACCGGAAGTTATTGGACACGACCTTCATTACGCCCTGTCTGGAAGATGCGAACCACATGTTGCCCTGATAGTCGGATGTGAACATCCATATGGAGTTATTCATCGGGAGATTTCTGACAGCATGAAAATGATTGCTGGCATCGAGGTATCCTGCGATCTCCTCAGAGCTCATCCAGATACGGTTGCAGGCATAAGTTATCCATTGAACGTCATCCGCAGGTGATACGGGGATCTCGTTAAGCGAAGATGCACTTTTTCCGAAAGGACCGTGATAAACCGTGGAGGACTCGGTGCCGTAATACACATAACCGGGCTCACGGGGATCGGGGAATATCGTGGTTATATCGTCTATCCCGAGGTCTGCACCGTGATAGAAATCTATCTTACGTCCTTCAAGTATACGGAACACGTCTCCGTTGTCAGTACTGCAATATATCACTCCGGCCGAATCTGCGGCCATCCTGACTATGGTTCTCGAATTGAACCTGGGATCGTCCAATACCTCGAGAGTGCCCGCAGCATCCACGGTCACGACCCCGCTGGTGGATCCGATATAGATGGTGCCCTCGGCATCCTCCGCAAAAGCCCTGATTGAAGAAGACGGAAGTCCGTCCTTATACGTGTAATGGATACTCTTTTCACCGTCCAGGCAGACCACTCCGTTATCATTGGTGCCTACCCAGATCCTGCTCCTTGAATCCTCATACAGACAGCGTCCGCTGGTAAGTCCGCCGGTCGAATCCATCCTCTCGAAAGTAGAGCCGTCATATCTGATGATACCGCTGTAGCCGCCTATCCATATATATCCGTCACGGGTTCCCAATACCCAGTTGGCATCTGATGTGGGAAGTCCGTTCGTGGCGTCATATATCTGCGCAGTGTAACCCACGCCGGATATCTGTCCCGTCACGGCGTATCCGCCGCCGGAATTCGTCTCATGCTCGTTGGTTGCCGATACGGCAGAATCCACGGTAGCGGCCCCCGCTCTTCCGGGAATGAAGAGACACAGAAGCAGCATTCCGGTAATGATCAGTGATAAAGTGAGATTACGAGATTTGGAATTGCACATAAGAAAAGTATCCCCCTGCAAACCATTTTACACTATTTGCAGGGGGGATAGCATCAAAAAGATCAGTCCATATATTCATTCCATCTCCGGCTGATGTCGGCCTCACCGAGCATCGCCCACGAATACTGGGTCATATACTCGCCGCGGTACGTACTCACCGCGTCGGTATCTCCGGATAGGAACCTGTACAGATCGCAGTCGAGCATCTCGGGACGGATGCGCATGGTAGATCGTTTGAGTTCAAATATATCCGCTATGCCGTATTCCTTAAGTGTCGACCTCAGGCTCCTAATGATGACATCCAGCTGCTTTTGCATGGAATAATCATATACGCCGTCTTCCCAGAGCACGGCGAATGCATCGGCACGTTTGATGCTCGAACCGTTACGGTCTATGAGATAGGCCAGAAGTTCCTTGGATTTGGAACGGCCGAAGGACACGGTCTCACCGTCGACCAGGATGTCGAATGTCCCGAATGTCCTGACCGTGATATGGGACGTAGGAAGCGATCTTCGTCCGGAAAAAGCATAGGCGATCTCTTCTTCAAGCTTCTCCTTGCTCACGGGTTTCATAAGATATCCCGAGGCGTGAAGAGAGAAAGCTTCGAGAGCATATTCCGAATACGCCGTAAGAAAGATCACCGCGCAGTCGGGAAGGATCTCCTTGATCCTGGCCGCAAGAGTAAGGCCGTTCATGTCCGGCATGTCTATATCAAGAAGAGCGACATCTACGGGGTGCTCTTTCAGATATTCCAGAGCCTCCGTTCCGCTCGTGAATCCCACCACGTCATCTACGGGCTTAAGTTCCCTGCACTGGGATACGGTATGTTCCACGATGAGCGCCGCATCGTCCACACATACTACTTTCATGCAGTCTCCTTCCTGACAGGTATCCTGATCGTGACCGTCGTACCCTTTCCTATCTCACTTTCCACATCCAGAGTACCGCCGCACATTTTCTCGACGCGCTCCCTCACGTTTTTGATACCTATGTGGCTTCTTCCGGGTTCAAACTCCTTATCGGTGTCAAAGCCCTTGCCGTTATCCTCGATCACGATCTCATGGAAATCTCCGTCCTTGCGGGTCGTGATGCAGACCAATCCGTCCTTCTTTCCTCTTACCCCATGTCTGATCGAGTTCTCGACCAGAGGCTGGATGGTAAGCGCAGGAAGCAGGAACCTGTTGTCGTCCGTATGGTACTCTACCCTGATATTGGGAAACATCAGAAGTTCTATCTCGGTATATATCCTGGTATGTTCGATCTCCTTCCTGAAGGGGATCAGATCGGACTGGCTGAGGGACGCCAGATTCTGCCTTAAGTAATCGCCGAACTTCTCAACGGTCCTTGCTGCAGTCTCGGGATCCTTGCTGCACAAAGCCTGGATCGTTGAAAGCGTGTTATAGAGAAAATGCGGCTGTATCTGGGATATCATGATCTGTATCCTCTGCTCTGCGAGAAGGGATCTCTCATGCTCCCTGACAAGCCGGATATGTATCCAGAGATAATAGAACAGACTGCAGGCAACTATGGCGGCGGCCAGATATGTTATGGGGGGATTTACATCCTCGGTCATATCGCCGATCGAAGCCGCAAGTATTACCAGAACGATAAATACGGGTATGACGATGTCAAACCTGCGCACCCGCATGAACTGGCTGAACGATCTGTACAGAAGATCCAGGATCAGCACGAAACTTATCACAAAACATGCATATCCGAGAGGTCCTCTGGAAAAAGAGCCGTCTTCACCTATCCTGAATGCAAGTCCGGCGCCGAACAGAGATGAAGCGTATATGAGGAAATTGAGAGCGACTACGCTCCAGAATATCCACAGTCTGCGGGATGATCCCGTAAGTGCGATAAAAAGGACCAGGATAGCCGGTCTTACGCTGTATCCGTATACATCAACAAGCGTCCGGACAAAAACACTCCTGCTGCCCGGATCGACCGTACCCCGGTCTATCATGTAATCCAGCTGACACTGGACAACAAGGCTGAGTGCGAGAAGGCATACTATGAGCATTATGACCTTCTCCCTCCTGCCCATATAAGGATCTTCGACTATCGCAAAAGAAGTCCCGGCAAGCAGGAGGACCAGAAGCATGTTTATGCATATGATCGCATGAAGGCTGGTGGTCCACTCACTCATTTTCTTTATTCTTTATTCTTTGATGATTATCCTGTCCTGTCCGTAAGGATCGGCGTATTCGGATCCGCCACCGTTTGTAAGAGTTTTGGTCATATAGTTGATCAGAGCCTCGTTATCCATGCAGACTTCGGGATAGAGGACGTTACATCCGTCAAAACAGGTGAATCCGTCTCCGTTATCCAGGAGAGTGAATGACTGACTGCCCACGGTATAGGTGGCTTTAGGATCTATCGGCTCTCCGTTTACGAGTACGTTGCTGACTCTTCTTTTGCCCGATATCCCGGTCATGTTGCCTTCGGGATCTGCAGTGCAGGGATTATCGACTGAGGCGTCGATCTCATAGGTGAGACCTGATACCTGCAGGAATCCGCCGTTTTCTTCGGGAACACCTCTGGAGCCCCACTCGAGTGCATCCAGGATCTGCTGCCCGGTAGCCTCGATCACACATACATTATTGCCGAAGGGGAATACTGCGATGATATCTCCGTATGTGACCTTGCCCTTACCGATGCCGGCTCTGATGCCGCCGCCGTTGATGAATCCGATATCCGCTCCGGTGGCATCCCTGAATGCATCGGCGCACAGATCGCCCAGATTGGTCTCTGCCATTCTGACCACGCGGATCAGATTGCCGCTTGAATCCCTGACTTCAGGATCTTTGTCCATCAGATCAAATGATATCTCGCAGACCTCCTGATTCAGGATCTCGTCAAGAGCAGCCAGCTCAGTCTGAACCGCATCATTAACAGGATTATCTATTCCGAGGAGCGTAGGTGCATCCGTCTCATTCGGCCAGCTCCATATATTCGTTTCCAGTATACCCTCAGATGTGATATGGCTGTATCCGATGCATTGCATCTTGGTTCCCACGGCACATCTGTATACGTCCTCACCGTCCTTGTTCTTCATGACGATCTGCTCGGTATCATGGCTGTGTCCGTCAAGGAATGCATCGATCCCGTTCGTATGTGAAATGACGTCCGCATAAGTATAGGGTTTCGCAGTCTCTTCAAGGCCCATATGACCCATTATGTATACATAATCGGCACCGTCAGCTCTGGCAGCATCAACGGCATTCTGAACTGCCTCGTATACTCCGCTTCCATCCTCAGTCTGGCAGAACCCGTAGATGGTCTTGCCGTTTTCATCCTGGAAGTGGACGGGGTTGGATGATGTGAGGGATTCGGGAGTAGTCACCCCGACAAATCCTATCTTAATATCACCGGTATCAATGACCGTATAAGGGTCGAGTACAAGCTCGCCCTCTCTGTTGAAGTTGCAGCTTATATATTTGTAGTTTGCTTCATCGACAAGCTTAAGGAACTGGTCGGCTCCATAATCAAACTCATGATTTCCGGGAATGGCCACATCATAGCCTACGGCATTCATGAGTCTTACGTTGGCTTCGCCCTGAGTCAGTGTACCCATGGCCTCACCCTGTATGGAATCACCGTCATCCACCAGGATCGTGGTGTAGCCCTGCTTCTCCAGGCTCTCCCTGACCTGAACCAGCCCGGCATATCCGAAACCCTGGTTCACACCGCAGTGCACGTCGCTGGTGACCAGGATATAGACTTCGCCGTTCTTCTCAACGGGTGTTTTGGCCTCATCTTCAGTACTGTCCTGACCATCCGTTTCGGAAACGGTTTCCGCAGTCTCTCCGGCATCTTCATCCGTACTCTGTACCTGTTCGTTACTGCCGGCCTCATCCGACACGGTCTCTGTCTGTATGTCCTGTGCAGGTGCAGCCGGTTCGGTGTTTCCGCATGCACACAACATGCCGGTCATAGTCACCGACAAAAGCAGTCCTATCAGTTTCTTTTTCATAATATTCTCCCTTTTAGCCGATGTTTCATTCATGGCCGTGATATATCCGACGGCGTCACAGTGTAGTTTATCACATATCTCACCTATGTTTCTAACAATATCCTGCTCAATATGTCCTCTTGATTCATCTGGCACGATCACATCAAGGATCATCTCATCAGTTAAATCACATCTTCGAAGCGTTTCATATGACGACAAGCATCAGTTCAGGAATGCATAACGCAAGAATCGTCCTGTTTACCTTTTCCTTCTCCCATTCCATCCTGTACATCTGATACAGGCAAAAGAGGATGGAAAATGCATCGATCGCCAGAAAGATCATCAAAAAGGTGATCAGGCACAAAACCGATTCGATCGGTATGCCAAAGCCGATAATGATATACAGGATACTGTTAAAGACTGCAGCGATGATATCCGTTACCAGAAGCGCAAAAAACATTTTATCCGCAGGCTTTCCCCGCCTGCGGTAAAGTGTTGTGCAGATCATCATCCCTACCAGTATAAACAGCGCAGCTCCATCCATTATGAAACTGGCAGCTCCAAAATACGATAGATCAAACATAGAATTTCATCCTTTATGCATTATCAGTTGATTTGATTCTGAACCTGAACCATACGAGAGTGGTATATTTCCTTTAATTTGCACAATATCAACTTCTTTCTCGATCTCATATGGCTGAATGCATCATCACGACTGTAGTACTTATTCACACCTTCATGCTTATCTTCCACTGCAGGCTTGTCGGAGTTGTACTTGCCGATCTTGACCTTAGTTGTAAGCGGTGACTGAATGGCCATATCAGGCGAAGCACCGAAGGTCTCAACCGTATAAGAGGACTTACCGACCTTACCGACAAGAGGAACTCTGTGAAGCTCGTATTTGCCGAAATAATCGGTAACCATATCCTTCAGAGCGTCCGAATCCGCCATTTTGAGTTTTCCGTCAGCCTTGAGATTGCTTTCTATTTTGAGGAGCTTGTCATGGAGTTGTTTTTCCTTTTCTGCATCAAGGTCCGCGATCATAACAAGATTGTCCCAGTCAGCCTTCAGATAATCTATGAGTCCCTGAGGATCTCTGGATGCCATTGACGAATACTTGTATTCATACGTGTCCGCCTTTTGCTTTAAAAATCCTTCCATGAGCACGTTATTGAACAATGAGTTGTCCACACAGGAATTGACCTCACAAACTTCCTCATCATCGATGTCCATGTTTAAGATGTTCTTGAGGTCTTCCTCGGCAGTATCAGCCTGCTTTTGGATCTCGTCATATGCTTCCCTTACCTCTTCTTCCGTAACCTTCTGTCCTTCGATCGTAAGATCCTTTATAAGATCATCCTGCAGGATGTCTTCGATCTTTGTGTCTCGTATGACATTTGTCTGTATCTGGAAAATCTCAAATGAGATATCAGGCGACTGTACAAACGCTCCGACATTGCTCCTTATCAGTTTCAGATAGTTCTGACAATAGTTGAATGCATCGTCCTCTGCCTTGCTAGCCGCATTCTTTACCTTCTTTCTGCGGTATTCTTCTTTAAGCATTTGGGTCATGGCGGGCATGAATACCTCCACGATAAAGGTTTCGGCATTGTTTTGCTCTCTCTGGCTCGTGCCGACCCTCAAAAGATGATCGATGCGCCCGGGCTTAGTATCATGGATCTCGTCGGCAAAATCATATTTTTCCACATCCTTCTTAATCTTGCCTTTTTTATCAAAGAGCATATACGCCGCGGTCTTGAATACAGCCTTGAAGGTCTTACGAAATTCAACAACCTCTCCCGCAGCCTCCCCGCGCGGTATTGTAACGTGTTCCGGGAGCGAAGGTTTTATCTCACGCAGGTTATCGTGGCCCTTGACCTTCTTTGCACACAGGAAACCTTTGGATGCAGCCACTATCTCATTAGCCTCTGCAGTGCTCACATATCTGTGATCGCTTGAGCCGCCGTTTTCTTTAAACTCCTTGGCGCTGATCCTATCGCCTACCGTATTTGATCTGTAGCTGAGGGCCTCGGCCTCTTCTGAAGCCACCTGTTCACCCCAACTGTCCAGAGCAGCCTGAAGCAGAGGATTCTCTTTGATCCTATCACTATATAATTTGGTCAGCTGATCCTTGGCAGTGGAATAAAGGAGCAGTGCATTATTATCTCCTGCATATTTATATCGCTTTCTGAGCAGCGGTCCATAATGATCGTCCGTGAGAAGTGCGCTGGATGCAGCTTTTAAGAATCCCATTGCGAATCCCATACGGGTATCGTCATCCATTCTTTCATCATGGATGGAAGTCATCATCTTATTATAAAGCAGCCTGGATGATTCATCTGAATCGATCTTACTCTTCATCCGAAGGATCTGTTTCTGCCTTACTGACAGTCCGCTTTCAGGATCAAGCCGGCTATACTCATTCTTATCCTGTGTATTTTCCTTCTGGGCCTCAATATACTGATCCACCTCATCCTCGATACCAACCACTACAAAGCCATCGCTGTCATGATCCAGGATATCCTTAATAGACATTGTCGAGCCTTCTTCATCAAGGTCACCACTCTTTATCACTCTCGAAAAAAGACGTGAATGATCTGAGAGCATATCGCGTATGTCACGTATTGCCTTATGCCTGTCCAGATTCATCTTCTTACCCCTGAGATAAGAATATGCGCAGTCTTTGGTGGTCTCGTTCAGACGGAACAGGGTCTTTAAGTCGGCTTTGGTCACATCCATATGATCCGGATCAAGACATATGAACTCCAGAGCGTCAAAGTATGTATTAAACGTCCTTACAAAATCATCATAATCTCTGTGTTTGCCTTTCCCGGCAGCTCTGAGAGCCCCTCTTAAGGCTTCCATCTTTTTAAGTGCTTCGATACTTTGTCCTTTGACCTCACGATAAGCACCGCCGGCTTCGGCACGCTTCTGAGACCTGTATGCATCCTCGCAGAATTTCCGGTATTCCTCGCCCTTAAGTCCGTAGCGGATGCCTTTGATTCTCGCCTCACGTCCCCCGCCTTTTCCCATATCTATGCTTACGTTGCGGATATCAACATCAGCCGCTCCGTTTATTATCACGGGACGGACCAGAGTAATGGGATGATTCTGTCTGGCGGCGATCATGGCAGCATAAGCAGAAAGGACCTTACGTTCTTCACTCTTATTCGGTGAACCCTTGTATCCGTATTTGTCGGACACGAATTCCCTGATCGGTCTTCCGTCAACATACAGGAATTCTACAGTATCCTTTTTGCCGAGCTTATTATAGAATTTGCCTTCATCACCTTCGGGCTTATCATCTATACCGGCCCACTTATTTATCCGTTCTATGAATAGACGTCCGGTATTGATCATCTGTTCAGAGAATGCTCCTTTTTTCACCACTTTGCCGGCATTTCCGAGTAGCAGACCTGCCTTAATCGCGTTCTTATTGAGTATCTGAGGTAATTGTCCGTACCTGTTAAGTCTGGTACTCGTTGCCCTCATGGGAGCCTCAAGTTTCTCCAGGTTCTTGTAGTTCTCGAGATCGATCTCCATCTCGTCAGCATCATCAAGATCTTTGAGCAGACCTATCAATTCTTTTCCGCGCTTGTTTACTTCCTCGTTTTTCTCCGTGGAAATGCCCGATATGAAGCTATCCTTGCTGACATTGTCTTCTTCAGGAGCTTTTTCGCCGTCTTCGTTTTTGATCTTATTGGCGTTCTTCTCCTGCATTAATAAATCCGGCGGAGGAGCGTTCACGGTCATGACTTTCTTGAGCAGATCTTCATTTTCGGATTTTTCTACGTGTATTCCGCCCTGATTTATGGCTACGCTTTTTTTCTGCAGATCGGATATCTGTTTACTGTCCATAATGCCTCCTCCATCTTTCGGCGTTTTTTCTCTTACAGCAGATACGCGTGCTGTATGTCTCTTACTCCGTCTATGTTTTCAAAAAAGTATGCATATCTGTCATCGGGAACCGGGATCCTGATTCCGAAGTCCGCTTCGGATTCCGAGGCAAGATTCCCGATTAGTTCTTCCATGAATGCGGTTAAATATTCTTCGGAAAGCTCACCCGATAAATGGATCGTCAGATCCTCCGGATGCTTTTTGGTATGGCCCGCGATCATGAATCCCTCTATAATCCCGAGATCCGTGATGACTGATGATAAATCCTTATCCGGCTTAAGGGATGTAAGCGATCCTCCTCTGACCCCGGTCGCATTCATGCGGATAAGCTGCTTAAGCATGTTCATCTCATCAGACTTAAGCTTTGAAGTTTTTTTCACCTCGACACCCGGAACGACCGAATTGCCGAATCCGTAATCCCTATATGCGCTCAGTCTGCCGTAGTAGAGTTCCTCGCCCCCACGATCCTCCGGTATGCCCAGCGCATCCATGAAAGGACCTATAGTGTCCGACTCGCCCTCGCCCTCAATGTATGAGAGTACCGCCGGAGGAAAATCCAGATCCTCCAGTATCATCGCGAGTGTCTCGATCAGCAGCGTTCCGCCGCCGCGTCGTCGGTATTCCGGAGCCACATACAGCGACATGACGCTGAAGATGTCGCCTTCCTCTACCAGACCTGCCAGGGCTCCGACGGGCTTATTATCCTCGATAAGGCCTATGGCAGTCACGGGGACTCCGTTTGCAAGTGCAGCATTCACACCCGCAGTCAATAAGTTTTTGAATTTGTCCCGGACTTCCGGGGAAATCATTTTCACTTCCATACTTCTGTTATCTAACCATACCTTGTCCAACATATGTCCAACAAAAAATATCACATATCTTCAAGTTTAGACGTCATGTACCCTTCGGTCAGATCGACCCATGAGTAAGAACTCATATACTCGCCGCGATACGAATTGATCGCGTCCACATCACCCTCCATGAAGCGGTAAAAATCGCACTCAAAGGTTTCCGGAACGACGCGCATGGATCCGCGCTGTATATCAAGTATTCCGGCTATGTCGTACTGCGTCACTTTTCCGCTAAATCTTATTGTATCATGTAAGGCTGTAATTTATAATGGGATACATAAAAGCGTACGGATTTGCGTACCGGAGGTTGAAATGATAGCAAAACAGATAGAAATCAGAGACAACATAAAAAAATACTTTGACATAGCATATGAAGGCGAAGCCGTCATTGTTCCCAGAGTTCACAACAGAAATGTTGTCATAATATCCGAAGATGAATACAGCAGGTTAAATCAGGCATCCCGGGTTAATTCTTATGCGAGATCCCTTGCAGAGATTTCCTCAGCGCGAATAAGCGACAATGCCCCTTCAACCAGCGTCAGAAACGATAACCTTGAGAAACTGAAGTCCATAAGCAGATTACAACAGGGATGGAACGGAAATGACGCTCCGCCCTTCCCTGACTCTCTTATATGCAAAGTTCGTGATCTTATAGACAGGTTGTCCATACAACCGGAGATCTTTCCTACGGCTCTTTGCAGTATTCAATTAGAGTTTGATAATTCCAGACGCGACCACATGGAGATAGAGATCGATGAGTCAGATACTGCGGAAGTATTTGTATCTCAGTATAACGGAGAAGAGTTTTTTGAGACTGTTCCGGCCACATATGAATCTCTTAATTCAAGAATAGGTGCATTCTATGGATAATTCATTTAAACCCGAAGAAAAACTATACCGAGCCGTTTATCCTCCTGAAGTAGCAGATATGTTCTGGCGAAAAGACGGAACCATATCATCTGCCGCTTTTGCAGATGCAAAAGGTCTTTCGGTAGACAGAGGTGATTTCCGTCCGGATACGGAGGTCATTCATTCAATGCAAAGCAGATTTACAGGAAGGATCATCTCCCTGTACGTAAAGAATTGCTATGACATCGGAGCTGTTGTACGATACCTGCCATCAGCAGGCAACATATATCACACAGAAATACATGGGAGCGTTTCCACTCCCATGCTTTCCAAATCACAAAGACTGTTTTTGTCCAAAAAAGCCATTATTATAGCTTGCTGACTGTTTTAGTACCCCACAGTTCAAACTATGCTGCAGGTTTGGCCCCATCCTTGCGATATTCGAATCCGTAAGGAACGCCCTTGGCATTGATCATCGGAGCCAGTTTCTCATAAACTTCCTTCGGCTTGTATCCGAATGATGTTACGACTGCACTGTTGATGATCCTGCCTGTCTCGAGTTCACGCATCAGGTTTCTAGCGACGCTGACATTAGGTTCGCAGTCAACGAACTTGGCAGATACATTGTATCCTGCTTCCTCAAAAGGCTTGATGTAATCATTCATCAGGCTGTCAAAATCATCTGCCACGATGGGGATGATGACATTGGTCCCCTTCAGACTGCCCTCGGTGAACTCCTTCATGGCATCATTCATGATCGACATGCTTTCAAAATGTACAGCGTCAGCTGCCGCTCCGTATGTAGCTCTGAATTCGGGGATCAGTTCCTTGATCTCATCACAGTCAAGTATGAACGCATGCATTGCCTCACTGTCGGGATCGACTACACGTGAAGACTTGCCGGATGCGGACAAACCGAGCACGAGTTCCATCTCATAACCCTTGTCAAGAGGTCCGTCGTATACATAGTTATGACGGCGCGTTGCGAAATCTATCGATCTGGTCCTTGCGGAACCTGTAGAGAGGAATTTGGCGCGGATCTGTTCGCGAAGCGCCTGTCTCTCGGGAGTATCTATGTTGTTGGTATTGCCGTATACGCCCTTATAGTAGGTTGAGAGAGAATCTATCTGAGCGGTCACGTTACTGCTCTTAAGAGTCTCCATATCAGGATAGTTGCCTGCTTTGATCTGTGTATAAAGTGCTCTGGCCTCGGATCCTTTGATTATCAGATCCGCACCTGAAGGCTCCCATGTAACGGGCTCAACGCCTTCGGGAAGCGTAACTCCGGCTTCTGCGGCTTTGGCATCGGTCGCTTTTTTATGCGCGTTTGCAGCATAGGTGAATCCGATGAAACCGTTCTCATCAGCGAGTGCGGCGTCCTCTGATGTCAGGACTACATATGCGTCCTCACCGTCTTTCTCATAATGAATGTCGAGAACCAGACCTTTCTTCTGAGCAAGAAGAGTTACCGCTCTTCCTCCTATGCTGACGAACGGTCTCGCATAGACTTCTATGAGTGATATCTCTTTGTCTCCTATGCGGCTCATCGCGTCAGCCAGTTCGGTATTGAACTGAGCGTAGGATTTCTCCTGGCCCCTGATAACGGCGTTGGCCGCTGCGGCATCTGCGTTTACGATATTACCCGTAAACACCGCTCCGAATACCATCATCGCTGCCATGATCAGGCCTACGAACCTTTTGTTTATAACTTTCATTGTGCTACCTCCTGTCCTTTGTATTCAATGCACAACATCGTCAGATCATCAAACTGCTCCGTCTCTCCTTCAAATGCGCCTACAGCGCTTCTGACATTGGCTATGATCCTGTCGGGAGATGCATCAGGCTCTTCATTTAGCGCCGCTGTCATTCTTTCGGTACCGAAAAGCTCATCCTTATCGTTCGTGGCTTCAGGTACTCCGTCCGTATAGACAAAGATACTGTCCCCGGGTTCGAGTATGATCTCCGTTTCATTGAATTTAATCCCCTCAAGACCGCCCAGAATAAGACCGTGCTTATCTTTGATCAGTTCAAAGCAGCCGCCGCGCCTCCTAATGGCGGGATATTCATGCCCCGCATTAGCCATCACGAGCTTTCCGGTCGATATCTCCAGGACGGCCAGCCATACGGTCACAAACATATCCACCTTATTGTTCAGGCAAAGTGCTTCATTTGTTTTTTCCAGAACTTCCGCAGGACCGAGACCAAGCATTGCAACACTTTTGATTATGGTCTGGGATTTCATCATGAACAGTGCGGCCGGAACGCCCTTGCCGCTGACATCGGCGATCACAAAAGCGGCATGATCGGAATCAGTCAGGAAGAAATCATAGAAATCTCCGCCCACTTCTTTGGCCGGTTCCATGGTGGCATACAGATCTATCTCGTTTATCCCGGGAAAAGCCGGAAATTCACTCGGAAGCATGCCTGACTGGATGGAATATGCAGTGTCTAATTCGTTTCTTATCCTTTCTTTTTCGGCTTCCTCTCTGTTTTTCTTCTCAATCTTCTCAACCTTGTCCGCCACATACAGGCCTACGCATAGGAATATGAAAAACAGCAGGACTACCGCAGCCATAATATAGAATGCTATGTATTCGTAAACAGCCTTCTGCTTGATCAGTCGCACCGACACAGTCTGTTCATTCCTGCTCATCGGATCGCGGATATACATTATGAAATCATAAGTCCCGCCCGGAAGATTGGTATAATCGACCGGATCAAATTCACTCCTTGAGGTGGTAACGCTCTTTTTATCAAAACCATCCAGCCTGTAAGATACTACGGGGTCTGTCAGCGAGTAATTATATACATAACCGTATATGGTCAGCTTCTGAACATCGGAAGCGATAAGGAAATCCCCGTTTTCGTCAGGATAGATCCTCACCCCGTCAGCATCGATGTACGGGACATCCGCTTTTACATCCTCCCCGCTGCCGAGCGCATCCGCGATATTGACTTTCGCGACGCCTGTGGCTCCGGCTATATACAGATCACCCTCATCTGTCAGTTCACTGTAGGAATTGGCTGTAGCGATGCAGGGCATACCGTTTGCCATCCCGATGTGCACGGGCTGCAGGTTTTCATTACCGATAAGATCGTCAACCTGAAGAACATGAATACCGTTACTGCTGAGTATCCATACCTGTCCCTGTCCGTTTTCATACAGATCAAAATTGTTGGAGTACGGGAAAGTGTCGATATTATGAAGTTCATACTCTGAATCAAGATACGAGATCGAATTACCGGTTATGACCCACCAGATATCTCTGTCGATATCGTGTTTGATGCGCATGACGGCCTCCGAAGTGAGTCCCTCGTTTCTGCCGATATGCCGGATCGTATCATCATTG
Organism: Lachnospiraceae bacterium; assembly: GCA_017620155.1. Taxonomy (GTDB): domain Bacteria; phylum Bacillota; class Clostridia; order Lachnospirales; family Lachnospiraceae; genus XBB2008. Next base: position 24,624 of record JAFZQY010000056.1, read on the forward strand.
ATGATATATATTCCGCCGCCGTCGGTACCGCACAGGATATCGCCTGCTTTGCCTTCGGTAACATTGAGTATATCCGTATTCTCGATGCCTTCCTCCCGGGAATATCCGGCTACAACCTGATCATCTTCTATGACGTTGACGCCGCCTGTGCAGGCCACAAGTATGCGTCCGTCCGAACACTCATATATATGTCTGACAGTGTCTGAATACAGACCGTCTTCCATGGTAAAAGCCGTGACAGACTTCCCGTCAAAACGAAGAAGTCCCCATTCTCTCCATGTGGAGATCCAGAGTCTGTCCTTACTGTCACGGATAACGGAACGTATGCGGCATCCGTCGAGCATCCTGATCAGATCGTCACATTTCAGATCTTCGCCTGACACAGTCACCGCGCTCTCGAGCGGAATCCTTTTCCTCACTCCCTCCGGACCTATGACCGTAAGTCCCTTATCACCGGCCACATAGAGTCTTCCCTGATACATGCATGTGGAATTAATGACCTGATCGGGGATATCGTATCGTTCGAAGATGTCGGAGAAGATACTGGGAACGATCTTCATTACTCCCTGTCTCGAGGATGTAAACCACAGATTCCCCTCATAGTCCGTCATCACATGACCCACGGAATTATTCATGGGAAGATCTCGCAGGCAGTGTAATCCGGTATCGTCTAGCACGCCTATGCCATCCCGGGTACATAACCATACTCGGCCGTCAATGTATTCAAATCTTTGAACCTGCGTCAGGGGAGAAATATCTATAGACTCCCCGATCTTAAGCGAATCGTCCGTAAGCTCCGCTCTGTATACCACCCCGTCCTTTGATGCCACATAAATGGCGCCGCTGTTTGCGGGATAGGGAAAAACAGCATCAACGCCTCCGATCTCATCTTCTTCGGCGCTGCAATAGTCTTCAAGCACCCCGTCCCTTATCGTAAACAGATCTCCGGGATTGGTAACACAGTATATGAGCCCGCTTTCGTCTATTCTCAGTTCCTTGACATATGCATCCCCAATCTTCTCATCAACAATAGGTCCGGCATGAAGATCCGGAGTTATCAACGTAATGCCGGCTGTAGTACCCACATAAATATTGCCGTCCTTATCCTCGACTATGGAACGGACCGAGGATGCCTGTAGTCCTTCATCCTCACCCCAATGGGTAAGCTCACCGCCGGCCATCATCGCCACGCCGTTATCGTTGGTTCCGATCCAGAGTCTGTCCCTGCTGTCAACACAGAGACACCTTACGCTGGTGATACCCGTAGTGGAATCATACCTTTCAAAAGTGTCTCCGTCATACCTGATAAGACCGCTGTAACTGCCTATCCATATGAAGCCTTCGGAAGTTTCCGCGATGTCATTGGCCTCGGATGTCGGAAGTCCGGAAGTATTGTCGTATAACTGAGCAAGATACCCTTCGGTCTTATCGATGGGGTCCACCGATGCTTCATTTCCTGGAGAAGCCTGCGAAGTCATGGGAGCGGCGATCAGACAAAGCATAATCAGGCATAACGCTGTGAACTTTAATGTATATCTGATTCTCGTTATCATTCCATTATGCAACCTAGAGGATCATGGACGCTGTCATGATCCGCTGTCTGTCGATCGTCTCCGCAAGAGGAGCTATCAAAGTATCGGCAAGACGTCTGTATTTTTCATTTACTGCTGAAATATAGAAATCTCCGGCAGGCTCGATCTCCATGAACACCTTTCCGAAGCTCATAAACATCAAAGCAGCCAGATCGGACGTTTTATCCAAAGGACAATACATATCCGAAAGATACATGCTTCCGTCCGGGAGCCTGGAGATGATGACATAACTTTCCATCTGCTCCGATTCATCCACGGTCATGAATGACATGTCTCTGTCAGGATACAGTTCGCTGAGATTCTCATATACTTCGTTGGAAACTTTCGAAAAACATCTGGCCCGTTTCTCGTCAAGTAACCTTATACATTCGTTATACATCATGTCTGCGTATGGGCCGTCCCGAAGGAGAGAGCCGAGAGAATAGGCATCGATCCTGAAAACCAGAGAATCCTCCTTAAACTCAGTAAAGCCGGCCTTACGGAGGATATCCTCCGTAAGATTCGGCTCATCATCCGCGAATCGGCATTCTATGCTTTTAAACCCGTTTTTTGCCGCGAAACTTTTGAGAGTGACGAACAGTTCCTCTTCCGGATTCTTCTCCTTGGGATCGTCGATCCTGATGCTCCTGACTACCAGAGAATCACGTTCCTTATGCAGGATCACTGTGCCGCACGGCTTGTCCTTTTTGGTAATGCCTATACCGTAGTCCCCCTTATCAAGAACCGGCGGATCAAACAATTCAGTATTGCTTTTGTCGATTTTTACATATCCATATTTTCCGGACATGACTACTCCTGTTTATCAGATCATGTGGCAAGTGAATGCTTAAGTATCTTGCGGAAGTTACCCTTAACACCCATTATACCCATAAGTTTGTCGGCTTTAACCTTCTTCAATGTATTTTCATTATAATTCGGGTTGTTGTAAAGTGTCTGGGCGATCTTGGCTCCGATGATCTTCTCTGCTCTCTTCTGTTCTTCGGTTCCGGTTTCGCCTGCCTCCTGCATGAACTGGTATGTATCAAGTGACATGAATATCCTGGCCAAGTCTGTCAGGTAATCTGCCGATTCGATACCGGCTTCGCGGCGGAGTACTTCGTTTAATATCCCTCTGTTAACGCCCTTAAACTGTTTGCCGATCATCTTGGCGATGTTGGCGCGGGTCGCGAGTTTTGAGCGGACAACGTCTGTCACGGTTCTGGCGCCTGTCATCACTACACCCCATACCGCATCAACTGCGATGAAGATAGGATTCTTCTTCCCTTCAGGCCATGCAGTCTTCAGGATGTTGATGGCGCCCTTGCCGATATTTGAGATGATGTTTATGATACTTCCCGCACGGTCATCCCTGTTCTTCCTCTTGGCACATGCCATGCCGTACTGAAGCTGGGAGTTCTTGGAAAGAACGCTTAAGAGTTCAGTATCTTCCTTGGTCTTATTCTCTTTTTCGGTGATCGCCGTGATACCTTTTTCGGTATCCTGGATGACACCGATCTTTCTGTTGGCCATATGGATGTTCAATGATTCCTCATAAATACTCATTGCATTCTTAATTGCGCTTAAGATATTCTTCAGATCCTTGGCTCCCGCGAACTTGGAGACGGTACTTGCGACTCCGAGCGCGGTGGAGATGCCGGAAGTAACAAGCTGGTAGTAGCTGTTATCCACGAATGCCAGATCGTTTACAGGATTGTAATTCGGCTGGGCTTTCTTCTTTTCTTCGATTTCCTTGGTACGTTTCTTCCAGAACTTGTTCCCGATCTTTATGAGTTTGATCGCGTTCTGCGCCATCGTAAACGCAAGTCCTATGGCATTTCGGTGATCATCGTTTTTATGCTTGGTCTCTTTTACTTCTGTGCCGTCTTCGTTTAGTTTGACTGACCCGTCTTTATTCTTCACGGTCTCTTCATATGTCTCATCACCGATTCCGAGGTCACTGATGGCATATGCTCCGGCCTCTGCTATGGCGCCCAGGTTGATCGCACTCGTAAGCGCAGTCGAGTAGGTGTTGGCTATACCCAGGCTCCTTAACGTGTCGGGTGAAAAAGACTTCATGCCGTCCGTAATGTCGACAAATGATGTGAATACATCATTGGCAAACTGTAAGATACTTCCGTCCGTAAGCTTCTGCTGTACGGTAGCCCAGGTTCCTCTCTTACCGGCGATATCTTCCTTGAACTGCTTCCATCTGGTAGGCATCAGGGCGTTCAGCATATCGTTTGGATCCCAGTGGCTTCTGTTGGCATTAAGCTCATCGATCAGTGCCATACGCATGAGCTGACCTTCTCCGGATCCGGCTTTGGCCAGAGCCCTGGCAAATCTGGAATCAAAAGTGCCCTGGAACTTCTTCTCAAAGCTTGTCAGAAGAAGCTTGGTCGTAATAGTCTTGGCCATATTCCAGTACTCGGGATTGTTGTCTACTCCCAGCAGGAGAAGCGCTACATCCGAAAGCGCCTTATGATCTTCTACGATAGCATTTAAAACGCTGCCGACACGGCTGTGCTTATCGGTGAGGTCGTGAGCGGCACCTTTGTTCTTGGCAAACTCCTGTCTGATCACGTCGTAAGCGACTTTGATCTTGACCGATCTGGGAAGAGCCTTCTTGGCATCCGCATCGCCACCTCTCATGGTCTGTTCCCACTTGGCTTCGACGGGATCGGGAAGCACATCTTTGTTATCTCCCTTAAGGAGTTTCTGATCATGCTCCTTCGAGAAGAGTCTGTCTCTGACAACCTTCTTCTGTGCGTTCTTCTCTGCTTCTTTAGGATCTTTGCCGTTTGCGACAGCTTCATTCATCGCATCGGTCGCATCGACTTTCACGCCCCATTCAGGCAGTCCCTGTTCACCCAGGATCTTGTCAGTCATCTCATTTACAAGAGAATCATTTACATCGGAAAGATTGGAGGACGCACCATACCCCATGGCATACTGTATGGTCTTGGAATTGATCTGGTTAAAGATCGTGGCCTTTAAGACCGCCTTTCTTACCTCTTCTTTTTTCTTATATTTTGACCAGCGGTTAAACGCGCCGATAGTGGATGCATCTTTTTTGCCCTTGATCAGGGAGTAGTTGGTCGAAATGAATTCTCCGTCCAGGAAGATACCGTTAACGGTCTTCGCTCCGAACCACTTATCCTGCTTGGCCTGAATGATCTCCAGGTTCTCTTCGGAATTGATGAACTGTCCTCTGGCATCCTTCTCATCGATCTCCAGCTTCATTCTTTCAGCGCTGATCAGTATCTTAGCCTGGTTGGTATCCGTAAGCGCGGTCGGATCGTCCTTCGAGAACTGTCTTTTGGCTGCATATCCGAAACCGTCATCGTTAAGTTTGAATCTCCTGCGATACCCGGTTTCATCGGCTTCACCCATAACGGTGATCTTAGAATGGGTCTTCATCAGTTCCTCATCGGAGTTTCCGCGGTTTTCCTTTTTGTTCCTGAAATCCACATTTACCTTCAGGTAGGGATTTTGCTGGAGTGAATCCAATGTGCTGTTTAATCTTTCGAGATCAAACTCGCCGACATACTCCATGACTGCTTTCGGAGGAACGAATGAACGGTCCGAGCCCTTTCTGTTTACGGCACGGTATCTGATCGCCGCATTATCGAACATGGTGTAGTACTTGCGGAACGAATCCGTCTCATATCTTTTGCGGATATTGTTCCAGCTCTCGGCTTTTACACGAAGTGCATTTTTTTCGGTGTCAATGATTTCCTTCTGCCTGTCGATCTCGGACTCTATGGCATCTCTCTCAGACTTCTTGGAGATAGCCCTGAACAGGCTGAACAGATTCTTGTGATGAACCGTCTCCTTATTATCGGAAGCCTCATCCCTAAGCTGAGAGATGGCAGCAATATCCTCGATTCTGTGAGCAACATCCTCTTCCGAGATGGAATCATCCTCGGCCTGAAGTCCGATATAAGCAGCATTGGCTGCCAGCCTGTCTTCTTCGACCATATCGTTCAATTTGGCTTCAGATGCTTCCGCATTACGGGTGGACTGCTTGCTCTTAGCTGCCAGAAGTTTGGCATCCAAAAGTCTCTTCTGTCTGGTCGCTTCCTTAGCACGAAGCAGTGACTCCTGCATCTTTATGCGGAGCTCCCTGTGACGGGCCTGCATATCGGCAGCCTTAGCCATCGATTCCTGATTGGCCATCCTCATCTGATCGCGAAGGTTCTGACGGACATCACGCATTACTTCCGCACGCCGTACTCCCTCACGCTCCTGTAAGCCGGCCGTCCCGTCTGCTATGTATGATTTAAACTGTGACGAGAAGACACCGTTCTTCTGTGCAGCATCTATCTTTTCTTTTTTTACGTATGTATGCTGGAATTGCATATCTTTAGGTCCTGACATATCACACCTCTATTCCGAACTTATTCGTCTGCCTTAATCTCGTCAGGGTTAATACCCGCTTCCTTAGCTATCGCTTCAAATTCCGCTTCAAATGCAGCGTATCTGTCTTCTAGACTGTTGATATCCGATACCTCATCAAGATAATCCATGTAATCCGAAATGCTCATTCCGCCCGGATTAACTATAGAGAACATGATGAAATCCTCAAGGATATCAAGCTGGTCATACAGACTTCCTAAATAGAAACGGATATTGTCATACTCTGCTTCGATCTGGTTTAAGTTGACCGGCATGCGGTAGGAAAGATAAACCTGTGAAAGCGGATCATAGTAAGCAAATGTTCCGAATCCGGGGAAAGCGCCCGCGCTGACTACATGATTGAGTGAGTTAAGTGAGATCAGAAGATCAGCAAGTGAATCTTCCGGTACTCCTTCAGCCATGGTGGTGTGGAAATGAAGGATACCGTAAGGAGCTTCCTCTCTGAATCCACCCTCCAGCATGACATCAAGGATAACCGTCGCATCCGTAACACCCATGTGCTCGATCCTGGAACGGAGTACTCCGTCATTTTCGATGCACTCGCCGAAGAGTTCGGTCATCATCTCCTGAAGTGTCTTGCTGAGTTCTTTTATTGCGTTTGTTCCTGAATCCTTCTTTGCCATTCTCTATTATCCTCCTGTCAAAAAATCATTAATGGTTTATTGTGATTCTCATTATATCAGAGCGATGTCCAACAGATGTCCAACAACTTCCTCCTCATAAAATGAGTCAAAAGAGCCGTCACCTTGTTACTGTTTGCTGATTATCACGTTGATACGGGCTATGATCTCGTCTGATACCGGTTCCATGGCATCGTCGGCCCAGAAGCCCATGGTCATGAGCGCTTCCGGGGTGTCTTCGATGACCTGCCCGTTTTCAATATTTACCAATGCATATGTATCGTCCTCAAAATGCAGGATGTAGCTTGAACCGTAATCATAATTCTCTATCTCGTATTTCTTCATATGCTTTTACTTCCCTTCTGATCTTACTTTCCTTCGAATATCTGCTTGAGTTCATCGTAGCTTACCATATTGCCGCTAAGATCCCAGAGAGTAAGCTTCATCTCCTCCATGCCCTGACGGCCGTAAACTTCGGGGTGGGCATTGATTATGTTGATGCAGTCATACATCTCTTTGATCTCTTTATCATTCTTAATTGCTTTTTTGGTCTTATCCCAGCCGGCTCCGCGGTCAAAGTTCCAGTTAGGGGCATCCTGCCTCTCAGACATGACCATGGTAGCCTCTTCGATCTCGGCTGCTCCGACGGTCCCGTGGTAATGGGCCTCGTAATAAATCTGAAACTGCTTGTCAACGATCGTTTGCGGAGCTTCATGTTCGGCTGATTCCATGCCCTTCCAATTATCCTTTTTGAGCTGGCGGGCTCTTTCATATATAGCCATGAAGTTGTCACCGCAACAGGTTACATCCGGTGCCTCTCCGTTTTCATCGTCGATATAGGCCGCTCTTCCGTGCTTTAAGTCATAGAAATTCGTATAGCCTATCAGACCGTAATCTTTTTTGGACATACCCATGCTGTTACCGGCCATAAAGGTAACGCGTCCCTTCATGCGGTCTTTATTCAACTTAAATGAAACCTTACCGTAGGATGCAAGGAAGTCCTTGTCCCCACCGAATGCTCCCAGTTCTTTTGCGGTATCTCCTCCAAGGGATCCGAACGCGATACTCTGATGAGCGGTAAGCTTGGTATTCGCGCTGTACTGTTTCTTAACGAGTTCGTTGTACTTTTCGGTGTTTTTGGTTTTGCTGCTGTAATACCGGCTGTTAAGTATCAGTTTGGCAGCTTCTCCACTAACTCTGAAGCGGTACTGTGACTTAGTGACAAGACGTCTTAAATACTCGTTTACGGTAGCCTCGACCTCGTCCGCAGTGGTATCCGGGTACTTCGCGAGGATCTGCTTCATCTGTGTCACAAGTACCTGGCGTATGATATAGCCTTCCTTATCCGCATCACCAAGAACTCCCCGCGCATTTTTCTGAAGTTCGCTGCCTTCTGCCATATCTTTGGCCCAGTCGATCTTTTTGGTCTTAAGGTTCTCGCGAAGTTCCTTCTGATATGCTTCATCAAGTTTTGCTTCCTTATACTCGGGAGCAACCTTTTCGCGGGCCTTAAGATACTCTTTTTCCATCTTCTTGTTGATCTTGACCTTGATCGCGGGAGCGGCCTTCTTTTCCGTTGTCTTCTTCTCAGCGGTCTTCTTTTCTGTCTTCTGAGCTGTTTGCTGGGCTGTCTTCTGTTCGGTTTTTACGGCTGTCTTCTGCACAGGGGCATCGGATATCTTAAGGAGGCTCTTTCCGGCCTTAAATACCTGCGTGAAAGTAACACTGTTGTCGGCATCCTGCAGCACACCCTTCTCAATAACAACTGTTAATATTCTCTTCTGCTCTCTTAATATATTCTCCGCATCCTTAGCTATCCTGTGTCTTTCCTCTTTGATCTTTTTGCCGTGAATATATGAAGAAACGCTGTCCAAAGCCTCGTTCACATATGCAAGGAGCCTGGTATACTGCGCTTGCTTGAGCGGTTTATATGCGAACCTCTCGACTGCCTGGAAATACGAATTGAAGTCATTCACAAAACTCATATACCTGACATCTGTGGAAGGTTTCACATTCGATAATCTGTCGGAAAGGCTCTCTATACCAGCGAAGCCGAATGTATCAAGCTTATTCTTCTCTCTGAAGGCCCGCCCTGCTCTTTCCGAGAGTTCAAGAGGAACCTCATTTCTTAATGCAATCTCTGTTCTTATTCCCGCCCTGCGGTGATCCCTATGCTGCTTCTCAAGTTCGCTTCCTTTGCCGGCCTTGACATCTGTGGGAACATACTTAGGCTCATATGTTAATCCTCCGTCAACTTCCTTGGGAATAAAGAATATGAGCTGTTCCTGCATCTTAGCGGCTATCAGTGCTGCATAGTTCTTTAAGATATTGATATCATCTCCCACGTAGTTATAGGTCTTTTTGACATAAGACTTCAGCGACTCATGACCTACATGGAGCAGTTCAATGCTGCTCTTTACTCCCATGGCCTTTATCAGATCATTATTTCCCATAAGATCAGAGCCGAATTTCTCGATACTTGAACCGAAATCTCCGATATTATTCGTAAAGGTCTTGGAAAATTTTCCCTTAAGAGCTTTTTCTTTGACAGCCTGCTTGAAGAATGTATCCGGGATAAATATTCCCTTTTCTCCCTCTCTCTGACCAATCTCCACTGCCCTTTGCTGGTACATGCGCTTGGCATAGTCTTCCTGGTCCTCTACGTCGATCAGTTCATCCTTAAGCTCTTCACCGCCTAAAAGGAACATGTCTGAGACCATATTCTCAAGATCGGCATCCTCAACAGCGTTGCCTTTGAAGATGACACCCTGTTCGGAATCGGACTTCTGTATCTCCTCGATATCGCCGAAATCAAGTTTTCCGTCGGATTCTATGATATCTTCGGCATTGAAATCGCCAAAATCATCATCGGCTTTATTATCGGCCTTCAGTTCTTCGGGCTTCTTCTCTTCCTTC
>JAFZQY010000057.1 GCA_017620155.1 Lachnospiraceae bacterium
AGGATGCATGTCCCGATGCCGCTTATGATGAAGACAGAGACGTCCCGCACGGACCAGGCATGTTTATACGCCACGCGGTAAAGCGTGACCGTAAACACGAGCACAGCCGCTCCGAAAAGCACATCCTTCCACATTGTGATCGCATAAGCGACATTATAGGGATAGAGCAGATAACCGAGAAGCAGCGCTATGCGCCCCGTTTTTCCGAGGCCCGCCTCCGCAAGCGATTCGATCGAATACGAAACGCTGATCGCTAAGAGGATCATCTGCGCGATCGTAAAAGCCGCGATGCCTGCGAGCTCGCTTCCCGTCACCGCGTATCCTATCCTGTACATCACCCCTATGAACATCGTATGCGCCCAGGGGTGCAGGTCATAATAAGGATAGATCCCGCGGGCCTGGTTAAGCTGCTCATAGGAATCGATGGTCATGGTCCCCGGATAATTCATCAGGAAAAACGGAAGCAGACACACGAAAATGATGCCGGCGCGAATGAAGAAACGCTTCGTGATAAACGAGCCACGGACGGCTCCTTCCGAAGTATCGACCGCCGGTGAATCCGGCGTTCCGGTCATATATACGGAGCCGATCTTCCATATCACGAATCTTAATGCGAAGAATAAGAACAGATAGATACCCGCAATGGTAAAGACCGTATATACGATGACAAACAGTCTGTTCTCCATGCCACCGCCGAGTCTGTCGGATGCATAGATCCAGTAAAGAACCGTCCAAAGCGCCGATATCACATGTGCCACGATCCTCTGTCCGCGTTCATATTCAGGCTTCTCCGCAGATTCTCCGACTCCGCGCAGGCGGTTAAGGATCGCAAATACCGCAACGAATAACACTCCGAGAACGATATCCGAAGCTGCGAAACCGCCGAGATTGAATACGGCGAATGTGATCAGATATGAAATGATCAGATTGACGATCAGATTGGTTTTATTTGATGAGGTCATTTAATCTGTGTATCTCCGGTGCCTCGTACTTATCCATGAAATCGTATCCGAGGAATATCTTTTCATCCGCAAATTCAAGCGCATCAAGCACCGTAAATACGGATATGAGCCTGTCAACATGAAGTTCGGGCATGAAGTTTAACATCTCCATCGGGAAGGTTCCCGGGAGTATCAGCACATCAGGGAAGATCGGAGCATAATCCATGTAATCCCTCGGATGCTGCTTGATGATCACATCCACACCCTCTTCGCCGTAGCCTGCGTAGTTTTCCATGATGTCTTCAAAGATCTTTTTCCGGGTATCCAGGTCGCAGAGCGGCTCCGAAAGGACCATCACTCTGCGGGGTGAGTTAAGCGCACATATCTTCTCTCTTATCTCCGCTGAATTCTCCAGGAAAATATCAAGTATGATATCCTTGTCGGCATCAGAAAGCGCCTCCTGAAGCGGCCGTCTGGGAACTTCGATATATTTCGGGCAGGGATATTCGATCACGGATAAGTCGTTCACTTCCATGTCGATGCAGTATCTGCCCCATCCGTTCTGGATAAATATGAGCCCGAGTCTCGACATCGCAGCCTTGATCTTAAAGTGTCCTATGTTATCGACTCTCGCCTGATCGCCGTAAAGCAGGCAGTTGAGCCCGTCCTCAAGCGCATGATATCTGATCTTTTTGTAGTTAAGATAAAAACCTATGGGATCGGAATCGCAGAATACATATATATCCTTATAACCCTTAAGATCCACGGGGATATAAGGCTCCTGCAGCAGTCCTAACCTCTTCGTGAAACGGATGCGGTTCAACATGTTCTTAAACAGATTTCCGCTGTCTTTTTTCAGAGGCTCGAGCTCAGGGAAAAAGGTGTCAAGTTTCTCGTCGTATTCGAAGACATCTTCAAACAGACCGCTCTTGATCGCCCGGTCTTTCAGTAGCCCGAATTTATTGCTCATGAGGGAGAGCACAAGCGCAGCGCCCCCGGGCTCTTTTCCGGACGCGGAAGCTTCACGCCTGATATTCAGTTCCTTTAAGCATGTCACATATACATGATAAAAAGTGTGACACACATAGATCCTGTCATGCATCTTTCTCTGACGCCTTTTTATTCTTATCCTTATGCCCTGACCTTAAGTCGCGGTAGAACCACAGCAACCTGTAATATGCATAGAAAAGAGGCTGCGACTTCATCTGCATGCCTATGAGCTTACGCTCTTCGGGGTGTATCCTGTCAAGATAATACGCATTACTCTGAAACTCGGGGAAAGACCGCCTCATCTCATCCGCCAGATCCTTCGTGAACTTATAGCACCCCTCTATGTTCATCCTCTTCGGCATCGCCGAAAAAAGAGTGTTCACATAGAAAAGAACCGTATAGAGGAATTCGACCTCATCATGGTACTTATTAATATATCCCCCTGCCTGCGCTTCCTCAAGCATCATCCTGCCCGCATCGATTCGGTCCTCGAGATTCTTCTTCGTCACGGTATGCACGGTTGAAGAATCATGCTGATAGTAGAAGTATAACGGCTCAGGGATATATTCAAAATGCTTAGCCCGAAGCATCCAGCTGTTGCTCACCGCATTGTCTTCATAGAAGATATCTTCGGGGAAAATGCGCAGCCTGTCTTCGTGATCTTCATCCCCGCCGATGGGCTTAGGACCCGGATCGTTCTTACCCAGAACGATGTATCTTCTGTATATCTTAACGACGAGACTTCCCGTATCGACAAGCAGTTTCTTATATCTGCCTTCGTCCAGCTCGCCGGTCTGCTCGGGGGTGTTATTGTGTACAGTTTTTCCCGGCTCAAATGTGTATTCATCTACGAGGCAGTAGTCGCATCCGACCATGTCGGCGCCCGTCTCTTCCGCAAGGGTGAGCATGCGCTCGTAATAGTCCGGAACTACCCAGTCATCGGCATCGATAAAACCGATCCATTCCCCTTTAGCATAGGTTAAGCCGATGTTCTTGGCACCGCCCTGATGTAAGTTTCTCGGGCACGAAAGCGCGATGAAACGGCCGGGATGCTCGCTCTCATACTTTTTCATGATCTGCAGCGAATCATCCGTCGAGCTGTCGTTGACAGCGATGATCTCTATCTCACCATCCGGAAGTGTCTGGGCGATCAGAGAGTCGAGACAATGCGTAAGCTTGTCATCGGATGCCATATTGTATACGGGTACTATAACGCTTATCTTCATATCATTCTCAGTGTCCCGCTCTACATGTCAGGACATCGGTTTCTATCACCACATCAGGACGTCCAGTTCCTCACAGAACATATCCGCCGCATGTCTCATATGCTCAGTCGTGTATCTGTGATCGATGTAGAACGCGAGCATGTTCTGTGCAAAATATGCCGCAGCCGGACAGGCTTCCGCGGCTACCGCATCTATCGGCCAGAGAACCGGCGCATATACTCCGCGGGACGCCAGTTTAGTCTCAAATCTGTCTCTCGTGATCGATCTGCCTGCTGCCCCTTGTGCTTTCTCCCTTATCCTGTCGATATGCATAACGACAGGGAGCATGAACGGAGTATCGGGAACCGGTGCATCGGGATTTAAGATGTCAAACAGTTCCCCGAAATATTTATCTTCCATAAGATGCGACTTCAGCGCGATGAAGTTTTCGTGCCTGGCCCTGCTCATGCCGGATAGATCTACGGACTTAAGCAGATTTAAGCTCGTCTGTGATATGGCATAAGGCTCGCGGCCGTCGTCAAGCGAATCCTCGGCATCGGATAACAGGCCTCTGAAATGATCCTTTAATTCTTTGGGTCTGTCTGCCGAATCCAGATACTCTTTTTTCTCCTTAAGTGCCTTCAGTCTGAGCGTCGTAAAATCAGTATCTCCGGCACTTTCTATCGCATGCCCCGGGCCTTTTTGCATCACAAATGCCCCGTCGGGAACGCCCATCCATTTGCGGATGCTGCCTATGTAGTAATCGGCTTTTACGCATCTCTTAAGAAAAGCTTTTGCATCGGGTACGCGGTGCGTCACATCCTCTATGATCACGGCGTCGGGATATGCTTCCCTGATGCGTCTTTTTGCATCTTCCACGGGAGTCAGCCCGTAATAATCCATCACGAGAACGACGGGGGATGCGTCTCCGGCAGCGCCTCCGATGGGGCCTTCGTCAGCGTCTTCTGCTGCGCCGCCAATAAGCCCAAGCAGATGATCGGTATCTATCGTAAGATCTTCTTTTACGCGGAAAAAGACTACTTCATATCCGCGTACCGAAAAAGGCAGTATCATCGAATCACAGCAAAGAGCGGGCATGAATATGCGCAGACGCTCCGGCTCACTTTTTCCGCCGGAGCCGGTTTCTCCTTTTCCGCCGCGCAGAAGGCATATGTCATCCGCGATATAGCCCAGCGAATCTCTTCCGCATCTTAAGAACGTTATTCCGTATCCGGCGCCTGCTGCCTCTTCCGTAAGATAGGCCGGCAGATCGCAGGAACCTTCCGCGCTCTCGATATGAAATTCACTTCCGATCTCATACAACGGGTTCATTCTATGTTTCCGGCCTCATATAGCGGATTCATTATTCAACCATAGGTAAGCTTCACGGCGCTCAGGGCCGCATCTGCACGGGCAGCTGCCTCATCTGCATCCGCGCCCTCGGCTATCACATGTCCGAGTCTGTCGTTGCTGCTCTTTAAGGGGCCTGCTTCATCGCCGACTCCCTTATACATCTTAACTTCTTTTATGCCGGGCATCGAAGATGCTTCCTCAATACCCTCCACGGTTTTAATGACCGCACTTCCTTTTCCGTCGGCGGCCGTATCCGGCATATATATGAATCTGACTGCCGAACCGTGCGCATACTCAGGCGTAAGGTCGACAGGCTCTCCTATCACCGACGACAGGCACAGCCCGGTCATGTCCACTCCGGTAGATAAGGGTACCAGCATCGACGTGATATAATCCCCTCCCATTCTCGCAGCTATCTCCACGAGTTTTGCTCCCTTAGAGGTTGCCTTGATCTCCACATGGCAGGGACCGTTCTGCATGTTGATGGCCCTGACGGCATCGATCGCCACGCGTCTTATGTCTGCCTGTTCTATCTCGGGAAGCCTGGACATCTGGGTGTGACCCGTTTCCACGAAATACGGAAGATCGGTGACCATCTTGTCGGTGATCGTGATTATGTGAGGCTCTCCGTCAACGGTGAAGGTCTCAACGCTGACCTCGGGACCGTCCATATATTCCTCTACCATGACCACGCCGCTCCTCGAGAAGCTGTGAACATATGCATATATCTCTCTTAAGTATTTTACGGAAGTATTGTTCCTCGTATCTGCGAGCACCACTCCGCGGCTCGCCGCATTATCGGCAGGCTTTGCTACGAAACGGTCCTTGAATATCCTGGATTTTCCTATAAAGTCTTCCACCGAATATGCGGCATAGAATTTCGGTATCGGAACGCCTCTTTCTTTCATCCTGCGCCGCATCCGGTTCTTATCGGTCGCGCACAGAGCATCCTCATATGCGATATCGCTCTTAAGCCCCAGCTGTTCGCACACCCACGACACGGTTCTCACCGGCATGTCGCTCGTTGAAGTCATCACATAGTCGGGCTTATACTTTTTCGCCGCTTCCATGACGGCTACGGTATCTATCGTAGAAATGCACAAAAACTCATCCGCAAGCGGTATGCCGACCGCATGCGCATCATAGTCGAGTACATATACATACAATCCTTTTTCTTTGGCCAGGCGGATCATCGGGATCTGAAGTGCGCTGGCTCCTAGTATGAATATCTTTTTCACTTATCCGACAAGTGCCTCCGCTATACGGTCTGCCCCGCGCCCGTCTATCATCTCACGCAGTCTGCGGCCTCTTTTCATGCGCTCTTCGGAACTCACCCCGCCGATCTCGTAGAGCCAGTCGATCATGCGCTCCAGGCATCTGTTCTCACTTACACGGAAGTCGCCGATATAGGGCATGAGCCCCTCTCTGTCAAAATACAGCGCATCCGTCATCTGGTTATCGACGAACACGAATGAAGCCGTGGGTACTCCTACGGAACTGAGTTCAAAAAGCGTAGTTCCCGCAGACGATATTGCAGCTCTGCATCCGGCCATGATCTCGGCCACGTTATCCACGTTCTGATGAAGGATCAGCCTGCCGTCAGATACATAGGAAAGGATCTCTTCGGAAGGGTTGTAGAATCTTCCGGCAAGCAGATGAAGCCGGCCTTTGGGACCATCTGCGAATCCAAGGCCTCTCTCATTAAGTATCCTGTGAATGATCTTGTCTGCTATCCTCATGCTGTCGGAACCGCCTGCCGTGATCAGAAGCCCCTGTCCGTCCGTGCAGGTATGATCCCTGAACTGATCGCGAAGAGGAATATATGCGGAGCCAAGACGAAGTTCCGTCCTGTCGGCATACATCGCTTCATATCCGAGCGATACCGCTGCGGGACAATAGTTTACAAGCCTGTCCACGGGATATGCTTTTTTGCACAGATCATCTATGTATGTGACGCTGATACCGGCGTTACTGAGCTCCTGAAAATAGTGCTCGCTCACCTGATAGCTGTCGACAAAAATCTTATGTATGTCTTCGGCCTGAAGATACTTCACCAGGTCTGCGACTTCCGAATCCATGTCGTTCCAGTCGCTGCCGAGGATATACAGATTGAAATTCTCTTTTGAAACATACGGCCTGACGCCGTTATCCGCAGAAATGAATCTGACGTCCGCGCCATGTCTGCGGAGAGCGTTTGCAATGGTCAGACTCCTCATCACGTGGCCTGTCGCTATTATTTCGTTGGCGTCGACCCTTATCGCTATCTTACTCAAAATGACTCCGATCCAGAGGCGTTCCCGCAGGAAGATCGGACTTAAAAGTCCGTCCGATGACCTCATCATAGTATTTGGGCTTCATGCCCGAGATATTGTATGCTCTTATGCTTCGGATGTTCTCCGGAGCGACTTTTTCACCGGCCTTTACATCCTTAACGATGAAGAGCGATCTTCTGCAGTTGAGTTCGGCCTTCTCCTCTTCGGTCGGACCGTAGTTTATCGTCCCGAGAGCAAGCTGTGCCTCACGGACCGCTTTTACCATATCGGCGAATTCCGCAGGCTCCATGCTGAACGCCGAATCGGCCGTGGGGATATCGCGACTTAAGCAGAAATGTTTCTCGATCACGGTAGCACCCAGGGCTGTAGCCGCAACCGCTGCGGTATGTCCCATGGAATGGTCGGAAAGACCAATGGGGAGATCAAATCTCTTTTTCAGGTCGGGAATGATGCTTAAGTTAAGGTCGCTCGATACGGTCGGATATGCGCTGCAGCAGCGAAGGAGTGTGATGTCATTATTGCCTTCCGCACGCGCCGCCTCAACAGCCTCTTCTATCTCCTCAAGGCTGGCCATTCCGGTGGACATGATGATCGGCTTACCCGTGCGCGCGATATACCTGATGAGAGGAATGTCCGTCAGTTCAAAAGATGCGATCTTGTAGAACTCTTCTCCTATCCCTTCCAGGTAATCGACCGATGTCGTATCGAAGGGAGTAGAAAGGAAATCCATGCCGAGTTCTTCACACTTTTTCTTAATGGGCTCCATCCATTCCCAGGGCGTATACGCTTCCTTATACAGGTCGTGAAGGTTGTAGCCGTCCCAGAGACCGCCGTGGATCTGGAAAGCTTCGGTATGACAGTCTATCGTGAGCGTATCGGCCGTATAGGTCTGCGTCTTTAAGCAGTCTGCTCCGGCCTTCGCTGCAGCTTCCACGATCTGAAGCGCCTGGTCCAATGAGCCGCCGTGGTTGGCGCTCATCTCTGCTATGACATATATTTTTCCCGATTCTTTGTACTCGTTAAACTTCATTGATATATCCTCAAAAAATCTCAGATCCTGCCGGTTTCACGTAAGAATTTATACTTGAGTTCGGCAAGGGCCCAGTCGCTCTCGGTGTCAATATCCTGAGATTCGACGGGATCGATAATGTAAGGTATGGATTTTTCCATGGTGGTATCGTGCTGGATCAGGAAATCGGCGTTCCTGAATATATAGAACTGTCCGCACTCATGATAGTGCTTCTCCAGATCCTGGCTGCGCGTAGTAGCATACTCGGGATGGAGCATCTTCACATACCCCTCGCCGTCTATGAACAGACCGCGCTGCGGAGGATAAGTAAACTCCTGCATGGGCACTATGGACTGCGCCCCGCTCTCAACAAGTATGTCAAAAGCATCTTTTAACTTATGAGCCGTCACAAAAGGAGCCGTGGGATATATGCAGCATCCGTACTCAAACGTGCGCCCCATCTCTTCGTAGCGCTCAAGCACCTCGCTGATGACCTCCTCCGTCGTAGCGGTATCTGAAGATGTCTCGGCCGATCTCATAAAAGGAACCGCTGCCCCCGCTGCACGGGCGATGTCTGCGATCTCCTCATCCTCGGTCGATACCATGACTTCATCAAATATCCCGGACTCAAGAGCCGCCTCTATCGAATAATTCATTATGGGTTTTCCGCAGAACTCGCGGATGTTCTTGCGCGGAATTCTCTTACTTCCTCCGCGTGCGGTGATGATCGCTATTGCGCTCATGTGACCCTCCGTATCAATCGAACGTATTTTCGTTTTTGTATTGACTTTAGAACATGTGTTCTGTTATACTGTATCTATGATGAACACAAATACCGCCATAAATTATAACATCATAGCAGTCGATTTTGACGGCACTTTGTGCGCCGAATGCTTCCCGTATATCGGCGAGCCCAACCTGCCTCTCATCTGTGCACTTCTCGAGCAGAAGAAGCTCGGCAAGAAGCTCATCCTCTGGACCTGCAGATGCGGCGACCGTTTAAGCGAAGCCGTGGAATGGTGCGCTGACCAGGGGCTTACTTTCGATGCGGTCAACGAGAACCTGCCCGAGATCATCGACCTCTACGGCAGTGACTCCCGCAAGATCACCGCGGATCTGTATATAGACGATAAATCCGCTCTTCCGGCTCTCACAGCCATCTGAAACACCAACTTATAATATACCATATTCGGGCCGGTTTTGCCTTATCCGCGGATTTGGTGTATATTAATCCCATGGGCAAAAGATCAATTAAAGAAAACAAGAACATATACTTTGAGACACGCGAGGAAGCAGGGCTTACCAGGGCACAGGCCAGCGAACTGATAGGGACCATAAGCGAATCCCGCCTTGAGAAGATGGAAACGGGCAAGACCGCCATCTATCCCGAGGATGTCGTTGATATGGCCGCCGCATATAAGAAGCCTGAGCTTTGCAACTACTACTGCACGCACGAGTGCAGGATCGGTCAGGACAATGTCCCCGAAGTTAAGAGTTCAACTCTTTCGGAGATAGTTCTCGGCATGCTCAGCGCTCTCAATTCCCTGGACAAGCAGAAGGACCGACTGATAGATATCACGGCCGACGGCGAGATATCCGATGACGAGCTTCCCGATTTCGCCAATATACAGCAGCAGCTCGAGCAGATCGACTTAACCGTCGAATCCCTCAAGCTGTGGGTAGCAAATACCATCGCAGAAGGTCGCATCGATAAAGAGAAACTTGAATCATATCACAAGAAGTGATCCGCATTAAATGCAACAAATTACGGGGCCGTTTTCACGGCCCCGTTTTCTTATGGAATAATTCTCGTTTTTACTTTACGCCGGGATAAGTCCCGTTATTTCCGGATTACGAAGGGATAAGTCCCATGATAACTATTATCAGTACCAGCACAGGGAGCACGAACTTGAAGTAGGGCTTAAGCCACATGGGCATCTTGATTCCGTCTCCCTTATTTGTCTCATCCATGTACTTGTCAAATCCCCATCCGAACTTCGTTACGCAGAACAGACAGAAGATCAGTGATCCGAGAGGAAGCAGGAGGTTACTTACTATGAAGTCCTCAGAGTCAAGCACGTCGCGGCCTCCTAAGATATGAAGGTCGCTCCACACATTGTATCCGAGCACGCAGGGAAGGCTCGCAACCAGAATGAAGATCAGGTTGACCGTAACGGCCTTGCCTCTGCTCCATCCGAATTCATCCTCGAGATATGCGATCAGGTTCTCGAATACGGCTGTGACCGTAGAGAAGCTTGCGAAAGTCATGAATACGAAGAACAGGGTTCCCCAGATGCGTCCGCCGGGCATGTTCATGAATACCGTAGGCAGAGTGATGAATATGAGCGAAGGTCCCTGATCGGGCTGTACGCCGTAGCTGAAGCATGCAGGGAAGATGATGAGTCCTGCCAGGATCGCTACGAATGTATCAAGGGCACATACCCTGATTGCCTCTCCCGTAAGCGTCTTCTCATCGGACATATAGCTTCCGAAGATCTCCAAAGCGCCGATACCGAGGCTCAATGTGAAGAATGCCTGGTTCATTGCAGCCGACATCACGTTCCAGAGTCCGGCTTCCATAGCCTTGCTCCAATCGGGAAGCAGATAGAAACCTACGCCTTCGCCTGCTCCGTCCAGAGTAAGTGAATGAATGGCAAGTACGGCGATCAGGATCAGAAGACCGGTCATCATGACCTTGTTTACTTTCTCGAGACCTTTCTGTACGCCGAAGCTCAGGACTCCGAATCCCGCAAGAACGGTGATCACCATGAAGATGCCCATCTCTATCGGATCCGAGAGCATCGCTCCGAATACTCCGCCGACATCTTCCGCTGCAACGGTATCAAATGTACCAACGGCAAATTTATAGAAATAATCGAGCATCCATCCGGAAACGGTGGTGTAATACATCATCAGCAGATAGCAGCCTGCAATACAGAACCATCCGTGGATGTGCCACTTGCTGCCCTTTTTCTCCAGGGCCTTATATCCGGATACCGCACTCCTTCGGCTTGCACGTCCGACAGCGAACTCCATGGTCATAACGGGTATTCCCATGAGTATCAAAAACAGCAGGTAAAAAAGTACGAAAACGGCACCGCCGTTCTGTCCGGTCACATAAGGGAACTTCCATACGTTTCCGATACCTACCGCACATCCCGCACTTACCAGGATAAACCCGAGACGCGAACCGAAGTTTTCTCTTTTTCTCGTTTCAGTCATGATCTCCTCCCTCACACGCGTGTTTTACAGGATGCTGCATCCGCGCTCCCTTTTATATACACGTCAAAACAGGTGCGGAGTTCCGCACCTGTTTGATTATGACCTTATTTAGGATTTACGTCAAGTTTTGACTGATCTTCCTGCGTATGAGGATCATTCAACCTCGTCTACAGAGCCATCCTTTTTAACAACTTCGAGCTTGCATCCGAAACCGAAAGCAGCGATTGCGCCTGCGATCAGTGCCCAGGGAGCTGCTGCCAGTCCGAGGATACCGCCTACGATACCTACGTTTACGGGAATGCTAAGGAGGATCTCCTCATCCCTGCGGATCTGGATCTTATCTACGTTGCCCTCAGCTACTGTCTTTTTGAGTTTCTCGATAGCCTTCTTGGTCTCTTCCTCAAATGTACCTGTCTTGGGCTGTATCAGTTTAATGGCTTCATCAACATCTCCATCAGCCTTCTGGAGCGCTTCCTTAGCTGTCTGATACTCAACGCCTGTAAGTTCCATTACTTTTTCTACAGCTTCTAATGTGATATCCATTATGTTTCTCCTTCCGCAACTTTAAGTCGCTACAACAATGTTTTCAAGTTCTTATCGCCCGTCCTGTGTCTTGCGATGAACTCATTATACTATGTATTTTATCACATCCATATAATATATGTCGCAAGATAGACGGTCTTATTTTTCTTATATTACGACTTATCTCAGTGTGTTTTGCAGATAGCTTCCCAGAGTCCGTTCAGATATGTGGCGCCGAGTGCCCTGTCATATAATCCGTAGCCGGGCATTGCCACTTCGTCCCATATCATTCTTCCGTGGTCGGGACGGATCGGACCGGTGAAGCCGATCTCATACAACGCCTCCATTATAGCATACATATCGAAAGAACCGTCTGAAGACAGGTGCGCAGCTTCTTCGAAGTCATCATCGGAGTTGAATTTTAAGTTTCTCACATGTGCAAAATGCAGTCTGCCCTTCAGCGCTCTGATCATGGTAGGCAGATCGTTGGCTCTGTTGGTACCGTAGGAGCCTGCGCAGAAGGTCACACCGTTATGCGGGTTATCGACCATCTTCATCATGCGCATGATGTTATCGAGATTGATTATGATCCTGGGCAGCCCGAACACGCTCCATGCGGGATCATCGGGATGGATTGCCATGTTGATATCGTATTTATCGCATACGGGCATGATCCTTTCCAGGAAATATTTGAGATTATCAAAAAGCTTCTCTTCGTCCACATCTTTGTACATATCAAAGAGTTCGCTGATCTTAGCCATTCTCTCGGGCTCCCAGCCGGGAAGTATAGCCCCGTTGGCGTCGCCCTTGATGGATGCGAACATATCCTGCGGATCGATGGAATCTATTGTTTTCTGTGAGTAAGCCAGAACTGTGGAGCCGTCGGGACGAACCCTCGCAAGTTCCGTTCTGGTCCAGTCGAATACGGGCATGAAGTTGTAGCATACCAGATGTATGTCTTCCTTGCCCAGGTTTTCAAGGGTAGTGATGTAGTTATCTATATACTGATCTCTGTCAGGTGTTCCGACCTTGATGGCGTCATGGATGTTGACAGATTCAATTCCGCTGATATGAAGTCCGGATGCTTCCACTTCTTCTTTAAGAGCATGTATGCGTTCCTGACTCCACACCTCACCGGGCTCGGTATCGTAAAGAGTGGTTATCACTCCCGTCACCCCGGGGATCTGTCTGATCTGTTTTAAGGTCACCGTATCAAAACCGGTCCCAAACCATCTTAAAGTCATTTCCATAGTATTAGTTTCTCCGTATCCGTATAATCATGGTTTTTCTGCAACGGAGGCTCCACCGGATGATGGAGCCTCCATTTGCGTTACCATTCTTTATTCAAAGATTCTTATTAAAGATTGTCTGATGAGTATGTAGCATCCCATGCTTCGGTTCTTTCATCTATGATAGCCTGTCCGCCTGCTGCGAGATACTCGTCCATACCCTGATCCCAAACGCTGTCGAAATCAGCTTCGGAAGCAACAACTGCCTTGTCAAATGTCTGATCTCTCTTACCGTCGAGGTCTGTTCCTTCTGTCTCGGCCTGGATATCGCCGACTGAAGGAGTCTTGGGTGTCTTGGCGTCAACCATAGCTACTTCGATCGCATTCTTTACATCATCGGGATTAACATCTGAGTAAGAATATGCGAGTGAAAGCTTTGTAAGCTCCGGATCAGTAAGTCTTAAACCGTTGCAGTTGATGGTCATGTCGATGTTCTTACCGGAGTTCTGGAACCAGTCATGATGTGCATCATCGGGCTGCTGAAGAACGATTGCGCCGCTTGCTGAATCAACGGTATGGAGCACGCCTTCATCACCGATCTGGAGATACTGAACCACTTCGGGATCTGACATGAACTCAAGGTAGCAAAGAGAAGCGATGGGCTCTTCATTGGTTGCGGGGAAGAATACTTTACGGTCACCGGTATTTGAATAGGTGTACTTGTTGTATCCGCCGTTCTTGTCTTCGAATGTGTTGATCGCTACAAACTTGGCGTCATCGCCAAACTGAGCTGCAAGTGTAGCGTTGATGGAATCCTTACCATTTCTGAAAGGATAGTCATAGTTGTGGATGAATGCTCCGACAAAACCTGCCTTGATCATATCATCTTCGGTTGTGTCGTCAGCTGTATGTACTGCGAAATCTTTCCATACAAGGCCTTCATTGTACCAGTGGTTGAGAAGTCTGATGGCTTCCTTGGTTCCGTTCTGTGTGAAAGCTCTGCTGTCATAACCATTTACATAGTATTCCTTATCCGAGATGTTAGGATCCATGAAGGACTCGATAAGGGTTGCTGCTCTCCAGCCTACATCATAAGAGATGGAAAGAGGAACCATCTTGGATGCGTCTGCGCCGAGAAGTGTATCTGCATTGTCCTTGAATGCTATGAGGCAATCCTCGAATTCCTGCTTGTTGGTAGGAGTGTCAAGTCCGAGAGTATCAAGCCAGTCCTGACGGATGAAGGTGTTGATACGGCAGATCTCATTTCTCTTACCTTCGATTGCCCAAAGGGTTCCCTTGTTGGGATCGAGATCCTGATAAACTACATCATCGCCGAGCCACTCAAACATGCTGGGAACGAGATCCTTGTTCTCCTCAAGAAGGGGAGCCAGGTCTATCACGCCGCCCATGTCAGCATAGGTCTGGATAGCGCTGTAGTTGTAGGTGTAGCAGATATCAGGTGCTGTCTGTGAAGCGAGCAGGTTGTTGATATCATCACCCTCTGTCCAACGGGGTACTGTTACGAATTCAACTTCTACATTGTAACGGTCGAGCATCTGCTCCTGGATCCACTTTGTCCAGGCATTATCGCCTGCCTCTGTACCACCGTCAACATTACGGTCATACAGCTCAACACGGATGTGTCTGGTATCTACGAACTTACCATCCTGCATTCCGCGCTCATCGGGGCCGGCAGCCTCGGTGGTCTCGGTGGTCTCTTCTGCTGCAGCAGTGTCAGTGCTTGTTGTATCTTCAGTAGCGGCAGGAGCAGCGGGCTCAGTTGCGGGCTGATCTGTGCTTCCACATGCAGCAAGGCTGAAGATCATTGATGCTGCGAGCATAAATGATAATACTTTCTTCTTCATTTCTCTCCTCCTTTATTAGTGAGTTAAAATGTATGAATTCACGCTGATTTACATCAGGCGTTTATTCCTTGACAGCTCCCATGGTCACGCCTGCGATGAAGTAACGCTGTAACCAGGGATAGATGAGCAGGATCGGAACCGTTGCGAACATGACGGTCGCACACTTGAGCGAATCCTTAAGTCCGGGCTGGTTGAAACCTTCCTGCGCGGCAACCTCAACTGCGTTGGTATTGTTGAGGATGTTGTACAGCAGAAGCTGCAGCGGGTAGTACTGCTTGTTGGTCTTGATATACATGAGCGCATCACCGTATCCGTTCCAGCGGCCTACCGCATAGAAAAGTGCCAGGGATGCAAATACGGGTTTGGACAGAGGCAGATAGATCTTTACCAGTATCTGGATGAAACTTGCTCCGTCTATCTCCGCGGACTCCCTCAGCGAATCCGGGATTCCGTAGAAGAAACTCCTCATGATGATCATGTTGTAGATGCTTAAACAGCTCGGAATGATCAGTACCAGAGGATTCTCCAGCAGGTTTAAGTCGCTCATGAGCAGGTAGTTCGGTATGGTTCCCGCATTAAAGAACATCGTGATCGTAATGAAGATATTGATCACTCCGCGTCCTTTGAGTCCGGGGAAGATGAGCGGGTATGCACAGAGCGCCGTCATCGTAAGCGAAAGCAGTGTACATATGAGTGTAAGTACTGCGGTCCAGATAAATGCTCTCTGATACTTCGCGTCACTGAGTACTGTCTGATAAGCTTCAAGGTTAAAACCCTTGGGCCACAGATACACTTCGTGTCTGATAAGGAACTCTGTTCCCGACAGAGACTTCGCTGCAAGGTTGACCATAGGCACGACGCAGATGATCGAGATGACCACGCATATGAGTACGAAGATCCAGTCGCCGATCTTGGCCTGAGTAGATTTTACTTTCATTACCAGATCCCCCTTTCTCCGAGTTTACGTGATATCGCATTCGCAGCCAGCAGGAAGATGAGTCCAACAACCGATTGGAAAAGTCCTACCGCCGTGGTCAGGGATATCTTCAGTCCCTGAATACCGACTTTATATACGTAGGTCGCAATAACGTCCGCAACCTCTATTACCAGGTTGTTTCTCATGGCCCACGGTCTCTCGAAGCCGCCGCCCATGATGTAACCGAGGTTCATGATCAGGAGAACTACGATGGTCGGTCTGATGCCCGGAAGAGTTATGTGCCACATCTTGCGGAAGCGTCCTGCACCGTCAACGGAGGCTGCCTCATACAGTTCCGTATTGATGCCTGCTATGGATGCCAGGTAAATGATGGAGCCCCATCCGAAGCTCTGCCATACGCCGGCTCCTACGTAAGTTCCAACCCAGTGCGAGGGATCATCCAGGAAAGGTATCGACTCTCCTCCCAGATGTGTTACAAGCGCGTTGATCAGGCCGTCAGTGGGTGCAAGGAGCTGTGTACAGAGGCTTGCGATTATGACCCATGAAAGGAAGTGGGGCATGTATGCTATAGTCTGAACTACTTTTTTAAACTTCTTAAAGCACAGCTCGTTGAGGATCAGCGCAAAAATGATCGGTGCAGGGAATCCCATGATCAGATCGAGTCCGTTCAGTTTAAGGGTATTCCAGAGTGCACGTTTGAAGTCTATGTTGCCGAAAGCCTGCTTGAAATACTTGAGTACGTCCGTCTTGCCTCTTACATTTGCCCAGGGCATGTCTCGAAGGGGAGTGTTCAGCTTATACTCCTTGAATGCCAGAATGATGTATCTCATGGGGAGATACTTGAATATCAGCAGATATAAGAGCGGCAGAAACAGGAGTGCATACAACTGCCAGTATCTCTTGAGATATGTCTTGTTGAACTTGGTCTTCGGAGCAACAATTTTTTTTGCTGCTTCTTTGTCCTTAGCCATTTTGCCTCCTTTACTCAAAGTATTCAGGGGACTCTGCCCTGATCTGTGCCTCGTCAAACTTGTATCTGTTCAGATGCTTGTCTACCAGATTCACTGCCGAATATGCGTCATGTGCGATTATCGCATCGAGCATCTCCCTGTGATCCTTGACGATCTTGAAGTCCTTGACCGTCTCTGCCGACAGACTGCGGACTCTGTCGAAGTGGATCATCACCGAATCTCTCATGTCGTATATGATGTCCTTGCCCGCTGCGGTGTATATCAGCTTATGGAACTGGTTATCGAGTGTGAGGATCTTCTCTATATCGTTTCTTTCAAGATAAAATTCCTGAAGGTGTACATTCTCTTCGAGTTCGTTTATAACATTTGCATCGGCGCTCTCGCATGCGACTTCGATGACTGCCTTGTCGAGTACCCGGCGTAAGAAACGTGATTCCTCAACCATCTTGGGATCTATGAGTGATACGTAAGATCCTCTCTGGGGGATTGTTTTGATGATCGAAACCTTGGCCAGATCTATGATCGCTTCTCTGACCGGTGTTCTGCTTAAGCCCAGCTCAAGTGCAAGTTCGTTTTCGGAAATGAGTGTGCCGGGTTTGAGTTCGAGTGAAACTATGTTTTCTTTCAGGATCCGGAATGCGTAATCTCTTGCGGATTCCTGTGGAAG
The DNA here is from genome assembly GCA_017620155.1 of Lachnospiraceae bacterium. Taxonomy (GTDB): domain Bacteria; phylum Bacillota; class Clostridia; order Lachnospirales; family Lachnospiraceae; genus XBB2008. The sequence continues at coordinate 17,185 of JAFZQY010000057.1, forward strand.
TCTTTCAAAAATGTTCATCTGTATCCTGTTCTGTATGGCTTATATTGTCTGAAAATTGTGCTTTCTACCATACTTGTCGACTTGTATACAAGTTCTATATGTACAAAAGTAACATATAAAAGTGCCGATGTAAACACTTTTTAAGTCAATTTAGATAGTTATTAATTTAACAGAGTGGGATCGAGCGGAAAATGAGAGTTTCTCCGCGGAAGAGATGTGAATGGGTCAGTTGAAAGTCAGCGTCCTCTGGATATAGAGTGCTTCCTCACGATAATTATACTCGGATTCGGTGACATACATCATCACCACGATCCCGCCCTCAGTCTCATTAAAAATGAACTCGACCCTGCAGGGACCGTATACGGACATGTAGTTGACGGTATTGCCGTCACGGTTAGCGGCGTACTTATCAAAATAGAGATACATGCTCGTCAACGGACCCGCATTATCATCCGGGCATATGTTTTTAACGATCTGTGCTTCTATTTCACTGTACTGGTCCTTTTTATTGTCGTAGCTGACAAACTTATCAATGTCAAAATAGAACACGATGAAACATTCGGGCGTATCTTTTCCCGTAAGTTCATTCAGGAAATAGCAGTCGGCGTCGGCCATGAGTCCGGAATTAAATATCTCCTGCCTGCCCTCGTCCGTGCATCTTACTCTCTTCCAGTTCTCGGGAATGCGGTAGGTTATGGTTCCGCCCTTCATCGTGCGGAGCTCGCTCTTATTGTCATAGAAGGCTCTTGCGTTGCCGTTTACCAAAGTATAGTAATCGGCGCTCATGTTGATCTCACCGGACATGAGTGTGGTATTCTTCAGCATCATGGACAGATTGCTTTTGCCAAGTTCAAGTTTTCCGAATACCGAGCAGGTAGCGCCGGGCTTGTATGAAGAAGGGATGGTTCCGTCCGTACGGATCACTATGCCCGAATATCCACCGCCTGTAACAGTCATCTTCCTGGACTCTACGCTGTCGATCTTAACAACGGCGCAGACATACTCCAAGTTGTGTGCTGCATACGCTGAGGATTGATCTGCCTTCATCTCATCCAGGATCTCGCCTAAATCACACACACGATAGACAGGATTCTCTCCCAGATTAAGCTTGGGATCGTTGTACTCGAAGATGCTCCCGCCGAAAGAGACGGTCCAGAGCGCAATCAAAAGCGCGATCAATATGAACTTTTTACTTCCGCATCGGGTCTTTTGGTTCATGGCATTAGTCGTAATCGGTTATCGGTTTCTATATGTTTCAAAAACTATAGTCAGTTTCGTAGTTAGTTATGTTGTTTTCTTCCAGGTGAGTCTTAATTGCGTTAAGAATCCGGTAATCAGCATATTGAATGTGAAACTCAATATGTGTCTTGTTCTTAGCGCAGCTGTCTATGTAGACCAGGATCCTGTCTAAGTCCTTTTCATATCCGTTATATGTGATCTTATCTCCGTATACTTCGATCACGGCGTTATCTTTTTCATCATTGGTCTGAGACTGCGTGGTTCCGGGTTTTGTAGATGCTGCATTAGCCGTGCTTTCACTGTCTTTCGAGTTCGCATCTGTATCGTCGGAGCTATCGGTCGAGGTATCATCTGCAGTGGTCTCATCTGCGGTCAATGAGTCGAAATCACCGGGAAGGTAGCTTCCGCCCACGCTTATGATCACGCCCAGATCAACCAGCGGATTGGTAGAATCCGTATTTTTGAGCGTAGTCTTATAGAACGCAGCTCCGGTCAGAGTCGTGCATACACATAACGGCAATATGACTTTCAATAATACGGAACGGAATCGTTTCATCATAAAAATACATTCAAAAACATATACGAGGATTAATCCAGGGTTTCCTCGGTCATATCGGTGATGCCGAGCTCGCTTAAGAGATCCTTTACTTCCATATATGTGCGGGCAGAGGCGTAATCATCCACAAGAGTAACTGCCGCGCCGCTCTTTGCGGCTTCGTTGATCACGGGTCTGATCAGGTTAACATCCAAATACTCTTCGTTACCGATATACACGGTGTCCCCAGAAACGCGGACTGTGAGTTCACCATCGCGCGCCGGATTATTCTCGTCAGCGTCGGCAGCCCCCGAAGAAGAACCGGAAGAACCGGCCAGATCACTAACAACAGAGTCCGTCTCATCCGAAGACGTGCTCGTCGAGATCATATCCGTAAAGAGCGCACCTTCCCCGATGCCTTTATATTTCTTTATCAATCCAAATATGAGTATGAAAAGAATTATAACGCAGACCGCTATGATGCCGAGCGACCACAGTGCGCTCACGTTACGCTTCAGAGAATTGTCCTTGAAGATGAAGAAGCATAAGAACAAGGCAAGTATGACGATGAGGATGATCCTAATAATCATTGCTGCTCCTGTCGCTTAAGATGTACAGATTATCGTGTTCCTCACCTATCTGATCCAGAGTATCCTTAAGGCTCACATAATCGCGGTACAGGATATGTTCGTCGCTTATTGCAAGAAGTACGGGAACTTCTGAATTGTCCGTAAGGAACTGCTCGAGTTCCGAGCGGATCTCCTGGTAAGCGGATGATTCGTTTTCGGGCGTGATCGTTATCTCCTCTATGTTGGAATCCGTGCTGCCGTCCACTGCCGTGCGAAGGAGATTGACCTTACGCGTGGTCGGATCGGTGTCGCTGTATCCGGCCTGAAGCGTCATAATGGCAACTTCGGCAGCAAGTTCCTCGACAGTCTGAGAGGATGTTTCGTAGGTATCCAGTTTTGCCTGAGTCTGATCCAGCTGCGCCTGGGTTTCTTCAAGCTGCTCACTCAGCGCCTTCTCAGTGGAGCCGCCCAGAGATACGCGGCACATGACAACCATGAGGATGATGAATATCACATCCAGCATGGAAGTTAAGTCTATATCTATTCCCTTGTTCTGTTTATTCCGTTTGAATTTCATCGTTTAAGCGTATATTCTGATTTCCCGATCAGGTCCGGTCTTTTTTTTGCTTTGCCTTCCGTTCAGGTCTGGTCTTCCTTCACGCGCTTTAAATTCAGTGCCATGTTATACTTGCGGTCGTCTTCTTCGAAATAGTCCTCGATGTCGCTGATGGTGTGCGACTGATATGCCACTACGGCTTTGAGGATTATGGACCAGATAAGACCGAAGAGCGTGGAGTAAAGTGCGGTCGAAAGCGAAGAATAAAGTATGTCCATTCCTTCGGCCCCCTGATTGATCGCGCCAAGACCGGGGATGATACCTATGACGGTTCCGAGGAGTCCTGCAAGAGGGAAGATTGAGATGGTCTGAGTCCATGCAAAATATCCCGTGCTGTTCTCGTTATATTTTTCGCGGACGGAGTCCATCTTCTCGGGCCCGTAAGCGGTCTCTTCAAGCATTGACATCATTCCGTTCGAGATATCGACTATCGGCTTACCCTTTACCGTGTTATAGAGTTTTCTTGCTTCTTCTTTATTCTTTTTGATCCTGTTATGAGCGGTGTTTAGTGCAAAGAGCACCACGAAACCTCCGAGTATGATCACCGCATTGATCAAATAAAAAGATAATCCGAACTTACCCATCTTACTCCTCCGTCACTTCTTGTTGCTCGGGCTGGCTATGCCCCTGTTATTCTGAACCGGCGCAACTAAGATCTTGCCGGTTCCGCGATATGTGTTGACCAGGCCCTCGCCGGATACCATAGATCCGAACAGGGTCGGCGTAGTTCTCTCAACCGTAAAATCAAGGCCTCTCGTCCAGGCTATGGCCATGTTTCCGTCTATCTTGGCCACGTCATCTACGAGGTTGACCTCAAAAAGCTCGTCTCTGGGCATCGGACTCTCGAGTGCGACTACGCCCTGTCCGATCAGAGTTGTATTAAAAAGACCTTCTCCGCCGAGCACCGCCGAAGAAAGATTGGTCCGAGCGCTCACACGGATATCCACCGCTCCGTCGCAGGCAAGGAACATTCCGTCCTCGACCACGATCTCGCCGTCCCAGTCCTTTAAGTCTTCCAGGATTATGTATCTGAAAGTAGGCTCCAGCACGAGCATGCCCTCGCCGGTATAACGGGGCTTGATCGCTTTTTCACCGGTAACCTTGCTGCCCACCACTTTCTTGAGCAGATCGCCCGCATCCGAAACGTCGGTCTTGGCCATGATATCACCGAGCATCAACTGCATCGTCCCCTTCTGGGCAACGACCTCGTGATCCGGAGAAATCTTGACGACCAGCTGGCGTTTCCTGACGTCCATCTGTGATGCAAAATACGCCATCTCCGCTTCTTCGGGACGGACGGACATCTCACGCTCGAACTCGAGTATCGAGAAGTTTCCTTTTGTGTACTTTATATATCGCGCCTTGGTCGAATCACAAATATTAGTGGTGATCATCCGGTACCTCTTCGTTTGATAAGTTTATGACTCACAATATGATCATAATCGCCCGCACATAATTCTATCACATACACCCCGTGTGTATAAGCGTCAGTGTCGAATCCCTGTATCTAAGTCTCAGAGTTGAATCCTCGCAGAGCTTCCGCCGGTGATCGCCTTGGTGACTACGATCTGCTTGTCTATGCGGTCTTTCAGGTCGGCCACATGCGATATGATGCCGACCAGCCTGTTACCTTCGGTCAGACTCACCAGCGCCCTGTACGCCTTGTCCAGACTTTCCTGGGAAAGTGAACCGAAGCCCTCATCTACAAAAAGCGTATCAACCTGAATTCCGCCCGATAAGGCCTGGATCTCATCGGACATGCCGAGCGCGAGCGAAAGTGAAGCCATGAAAGATTCTCCGCCGGACAGAGACTTAACGCTACGCTCTGTTCCGTTGTAATGATCCACAACGCCTAAGTCCAGACCGCTCTGGCTCCTGGCGTTACTTGCCTCTTTCATCCTGATCAGTTCGTACTGTCCCGATGACATGGTCATGAGCCTAAGGTTCGCACGGCGGATTATCCGTTCAAAATATGACATCTGGATATAAGTCTCCAGCATTACCTTGTTCTTTCCCGCAAGCTTTCCGCCTGCGGTATCGGCAAGCGCACTCAGCCAGCTGTACTTCTTCTCGATATTGCTTAGTTCAGCGGACTTCAGCGTTATTGCCTTTTTGATATCTCCGTTGGCATTCAGCCGGGATACCAGTGCGTTTTTCCTTTCTATGCATCCGCTCTGCGCCTGTGTCAGCCGCTGCTCCTCTTCTTTCGCAGCTTCCGTATCCACCGGCACGCTTTCCATGATGGTCTTTTCGTTGCTTGCGGCTTCCGCCTCAAGCTTGACCACCGTTTCATTCTGTTTCTTCAGCGCATCTTCCGCATTATCATATTCTTTCTGAATGGCGGCCGCTTTTGCCTTGAGAGATCCGCATGCTTCTTCAGCCGCACTCAGGTTCTCATACTTAAGCCCTCCGCGCATATCGGCCAGCTGCTTATCCTTGGCTTCCAGAGCGGATGTATCGGATGCGACTGTGGCATTCAGTTCCTCCGTCTGCTTCGCAAGGTCTTTTATCTCACTCTCAAGCGCCGGCATCAGGGTTTCCAATTCGGTCTTCCGGGCGGTCTTTGCCTCCAGGGTTTTAAGCTCTGCTTCCGCTTCACGTACCTTGGCCTCACGCTCTTCGATCACGCCTTCTATCGTTGAAGCGGCTTTCTCAACATCCTCCGTATCCAGAAGTTTCTTTACGTTTTTCGTGAGCGAAGCTTTTCGTTCTTCCAGCGCTTTGATCTGTCCGTTCACCTCCGCCGAGCTTTCCTCGCGAATTCTTCTTGCTTCGGCGGCATCGGTTTTGGCCTGCTCAAGTTCTGCCTCGGACGGAACATTTTCTGCGGCATGTGCAGGGGAAGGATGTGAAGTCGAACCGCACACCGGACAGGGCATCCCTTCCTCCAGTTTTCCGGCGAGGATTCCGGCCTGTCCGTCAAGATAAGCCTGCTCCATCGACTCATATGAAGCATTGATCTTCTTAAAAGCATCATCCTTGGAGATATAGTCCGCTCTTGCTTTTTCCAATGCTTCCAATGCTTTGGAATACGCCGTCAGTTCACCGGACAGCTCGCGAAGTGCGGATACTTCTTCGGTCAGTTTTTCAAATACGCTCTTCGCCTTCTCTACTTCCGCGGAAGAGTCTTTGATCTGTGAATACTCTTCCTTAATCGCGGTCTGCTCAGTCGTCTTCGCGTCCACGGCCTTAACGAGAGCCTCGTGTTTTTCCGAATTCTTTGCTGCCCGTTCCTTTATCACGCCGATCTCTTCGGCAAGTTTATCGATGGCCTCGTATGTGGTGAAGATCGCCTCGATCTTATTTGCTTCTTCGGTCAGGCTGTCTTTTTCGGCAAGTTTTTCCCTGGCGACATCACGGGCTTTACGCAGTTCTTCCACGCGCGGCTTCTCGGTTTCAAGGGCGGCTTTCGCTTTTTCCAGAGCCACTTTCGCGGCCGCCAAAGTCGCTGCCGCGCCCAGGACCTTGTTTACCTCTCCAAGAGAAGCGTTTATGCCGCTCAGTTCTTCGTCAAGTTTATCTTCGCATGCACGGTCACGGTCTGTGATACGGTCCAGCAAGATCAGAACCTCCTCGGTCGTCTCCCTTCCTTCACGGGCTTTCTGAACTTCCGGCGTAAACTCATCATCTTCACCGGTCTGTATGCCGTCTATGTACTGATTTATGCTCCGTCTGCTTATATCAAGCTGCTTCTTTACTTCTCCGCATTCATTCTGAAGTCTGTTCTGCAGGGTTTGATAATTTTCCGTATGGAAAAGCTTACGGAAGATCTCCATGCGATCTTTTGTTTCAGCGGTGATCAGTTTCAGGAAATCGCCCTGCGCGATCATCGTGATCTGAAGGAACTGTTCGCGGTCAAGTCCGATTATCTCCTTGATCTTATCATTCACGTTAGAGATCTTGCTTATCACATCGCCGTTAGGCATGGTCAGATTGGCATCCGCCGGCTCCCACGTTGTTCCGCCGCCTCTTTTGGCCTGACGCTCATATTCGGTATTACGGCAGACTGTGTATTCTTTTCCCGCATGTAAAAAAGTGAGCTCGACCTTGGTCGCAGTCCCCTCCTCCGCGTATTTGGAACGCAGCATCCACGGCTGTCTGTTGGGACCGCTCGCGTCTCCGTAAAGCGCGAAGCATATCGCATCGAATATCGTGGTCTTGCCCGCTCCGGTATCACCCGTGATCAGGTACAGCCCGGTCTCTCCGAGATCGCTCATCGGCATCTCGACGCATCCCGCATATGGTCCAAACGCTGACATTTTCAGATTCAAAGGTCTCATATCAGCCCTCCCATACCGCTTCTATGAGCTTCTGTGCAAACTCTCTCTGCTCATCGCTCATCTTATCGTTGTTCTGCGTCTCATAGAATTCTTCAAAAAGTTCAAGCGGCGACTTGCTCTTTACATCAACGTCATCGGATAACTCACGCATCTCGGAAGTACGCTTATTCTCATAACGGATCTTCATCAGATTCGGATAAACCGTTCTGAGTCTGGGCATCGCATCATAAATGTCATTCTCATCGGTGAGAACTGCGAGGATATAATCATCGACGGCGGTTCCCTCATAATTTTCGCGCGACACAAGCTCATCATACGTTCCGCGGATCTCGCGCATGTCATGGCGGGGAACGAGAGGGATCTCACTGATATCTACAGTTCCCTTCGGACCCAGATCCACCACGGTCACGGACTTCACATGAGCTTTTTCGGAAAAAGAATATTTGAGCGGCGTACCGCAGTAGCGCACCTCTTTCCTTCCGGCAGATTGGGGACCGTGCAGATGCCCTAAAGCGACGTAATCGAAATCATCAAAAACGGAAGCATCAACGCTGTCGAGCCCTCCGACCGGAATGTCTTCCGAATCGCATCTGGCCGCGCCCGCAACATACTGATGAGTGATCAGCACGTTCCGCTCGGATGTGTTCACGTCCATATGCGCGATGGCCACGCGGCATGCATCCGTATAGTCGTTTATCTCTTCATCGGGAAAAATGCTCCGGACCATGACAGGCTTGATGAAAGGGAGCATATAGATGTTCACGTCGCCGTCACCGTCTTCAAGCGTAACCTTTCTGACAGTGCCGTCGTAGGGACCCGAAAGATGGATCCCCACCGTATCGACCAGATCGGAGTGATCAGAGACTCTGACGGCGGAGTCGTGATTTCCGGGAATTGCAAATAAAGGGATGTGATCCCCGGCCAGACTGACCAGGAATCCATCCCATAATTTGATAGCCTCCTCCGATGCAACGGTGCGGTCAAAAATATCTCCGGCAACCAGGACTGCGTCGGGGTGTTGTTCTTCGATTATCTTTCGGATCTTTAAAAGTATGTATTCCTGATCTTCTATCATGGAAAACTCATTTACTTTTTTTCCAAGATGAAGATCGGATAAGTGTATCAGTTTCAGAACCCTATCTCCTTCAATACCGTGTCTATGAGTTCGGCATTGGTTATAGAGAATTCCGGAGTGATGAACGGCTTTTCATCGCCTCTGATGCATCGGTTAAGCTGCTCCGATTCCAGAGAATAGTTCTGGGGAACATCGACACTGCGAACGGTCTCGCCGTCACCCGTAATGATCCTGTATGATACCCGGCCCTGCTGATTATACTCCACATCGGACTTGATACATCCCTTGCTTCCGTGGATATAGAGCCTGTCGAATCTGGAGTTGCTTCCGGCGCTGAACATCATACCGACATTAAGAGAAGCTCTTACGCCGTTTTCGAGACGGATGATCGCCGATGTGTTCTGATCGACTCCGAGATCGGTGAACTCAGCTACGGCTTTTACGAATTCGGGTTTCGAACCGGTGAGCGTGAGGATCATGGTCGTGCAATAGCAGCCCAGATCATACATCGCTCCGCCGCCGAATTCCTTATGCAGACGGAAATCCTCTTTATAACCCTGCGTTATGAATGCGGATTCGATATAATCCACATCACCTATTATACCGCTTTTTACATCATTAAGAAGACTTTCAACATAAGGACTGTGAAGATATGCATATGCCTCCATGAGATATACGCCGTTCTTCTCGGCAGCCGCATACATCTGCCTGGCTTCATCCGCATTTAAGGCCAGCGGCTTCTCGCACAGGACATGTTTTTTATTCTCAAGCGCAGCCACTACCCATTTAAGATGAAGGTCGTTGGGAAGCGGGATATATACAGCCTCCACCTCGGGATCGGCTATCAGTTCATCATAGCTTCCGTATGCTTTTTCAAAACCGAATTCTTCTTTGAATGCTTCG
>JAFZQY010000058.1 GCA_017620155.1 Lachnospiraceae bacterium
TCCCCAGGTTGCACGTACGATCCTTGAAAAGTCGATCTTAGCACAGCGTGCGCGCGAGGCAGCAAGAAAAGCCCGCGACATGACGAGAAGAAAGACCGCTCTTGAAGGTACTTCGCTTCCCGGTAAGCTGGCTGACTGCTCTGAAAAGGATCCTTCAAAGTGCGAGATCTACATAGTCGAGGGAGATTCCGCCGGCGGCAGTGCCAAAACTGCAAGAAGCCGTGCGACCCAGGCTATCCTTCCCTTACGCGGAAAGATCCTTAATGTAGAGAAAGCCCGTCTTGACAGGATTTATGACAATGCTGAGATCAAGGCGATGATCACGGCTTTCGGTACCGGTATCCATGATGACTTCGATATCAGCAAACTCCGTTATGACAAGATCATCATCATGACCGATGCCGACGTTGACGGTGCTCATATAGCTACGCTCATGCTCACATTCATATATAGATTCATGCCCGAGCTCATAAAGCAGGGTCATGTATATCTGGCCAAGCCCCCGCTTTATAAGCTTGAGAAGAACAGACAGGTATGGTATGCATACTCGGATGAAGAGCTTGATAAGATCTTAAACGAAGTGGGACGTGATACGAATAATAAGATCCAGCGTTACAAAGGTCTTGGTGAGATGGATCCCGAACAGCTCTGGGAGACCACAATGGATCCCGAGAGAAGGATCCTGCTCAGAGTCAACATGAACGAAGAGGAAGAATCCGAAGTGGATCTTACGTTTAATACGCTCATGGGTGACAAAGTAGAGCCCAGACGTGAATTCATCGAGCAGAACGCTAAATTTGTTAAGAATCTGGATATTTGATTTAAGAGGATTACAGCATGGATGACAAGATCTTTGACAAGATCGAAGAAGTAGACCTGAAGAAAAAAATGGAAGACGCGTACATCGATTATGCGATGAGCGTTATCGCGTCGCGTGCGCTTCCCGATGTCAGGGACGGTCTTAAGCCTGTACAGCGAAGAGTCCTGTATTCAATGGTCGAACTGAATAACGGTCCCGACAAGCCGCATCGAAAAAGCGCGCGTATCGTCGGTGATACGATGGGTAAATATCACCCCCACGGTGACAGTTCCATCTACGGCTCCCTGGTAAACATGGCTCAGGAATGGTCAATGAGATATCCGCTCATCGACGGACACGGAAACTTCGGTTCGGTCGACGGTGACGGAGCAGCGGCCATGCGTTATACCGAGGCGCGCTTAAGCAAGATCTCCATGGAACTCATAGCCGATATCAGAAAAGATACGGTCGACTTCGTCGACAACTTCGACGGAACAGAGTCCGAACCGGTAGTTCTTCCCTCAAGATATCCCAATCTTCTCGTAAACGGAACCACAGGTATAGCCGTAGGTATGGCTACCAACATCCCTCCTCACAATCTCCGTGAGGTTACTTCCGCTGTGGTCAAGATCATCGAGAACAGGATTGAAGAAGACAGGGATACCGATATAGAAGAGATCATAGATCTCGTAAAAGCACCCGATTTTCCTACCGGAGGCATAATCTTAGGAACCAGAGGCGCAGAAGAAGCCTACAGGACGGGACGCGGAAAAGTGCGTGTCCGCGCCGTGACCGATATGGAGACGATGGATAACGGCAAGACCAGGATCATCGTGACCGAGCTTCCCTATCTGGTAAATAAGGCAAATCTTATCTTAAAGATCGCAGATCTCGTAAAGAATAAAAAGATCGACGGAATCACGGATCTTCGCGATGAGTCCAGCCGTGAAGGTATGCGTATCGTCATCGAACTCAGAAAAGACGCCAACGCCAACATCATCTTAAACCAGCTCTACAAGCATACACAGCTTCAGGATTCCTTCGGTGTGATCATGCTCGCGCTCGTAAACAACGAGCCGAAGGTAATGAACCTGCTGGATATGCTCACATATTATCTGAAACATCAGGAAGAAGTCGTAACACGCAGGACGAAATTCGACTTAAACAAGGCCGAAGAGAGAGACCACATATTACAGGGTCTGCTCATCGCGCTTGATAATATCGATGAAGTCATTCAGATAATCCGCGCGAGTGCAAACGGCAAGGAAGCCGAAGAAAACCTGATAAAGAGGTTTGCTCTGTCAGAAGCCCAGGCGCACGCCATCGTGGAGATGAGACTCAGAGCTCTGACAGGTTTGGAGCGTGAGAAGGTTGAAGAGGAACACAGGGAACTCGTTAAACTGATCGCGGAACTCAAAGCCATCCTCGGAGACGAGAAACTTCTGCTCGGAGTCATCAAGAAGGAACTCATCGAAGTAGCCGATAAATTCGGCGATGACCGCCGTTCACAGATAGGTTATGACGTATACGACATCAACATGGAGGACCTGATCCCCAATGAGAATACCGTCATTGCCATGACGAATGTCGGATATATCAAGAGAATGACCGTGGACAATTTCAAGGCCCAGAACCGCGGCGGTAAGGGCATCAAGGGCATGTCGATCATAGAAGACGACTATATCGAGGATCTTCTGATGACCACGACCCATCATGATGTCATGTTCTTCACAAACTTCGGAAGATGCTACAGGCTTAGGGCTTACCAGATACCTGAATCGGGACGTACTTCGAGAGGAACCGCGATCATCAATCTTCTGCAGCTTTCTCCCGACGAGAAGATCACGGCCATGATACCGATACCGGTACCGATCACCGAAGAAGATTACAACAAGTCCCTCTTCATGGTAACCAAGACCGGTATCATCAAGAAGACGAATATCACCGAGTTCGCCCATATCAGAAAAGGCGGAATCATCGCGATGAACTTAAAAGACGATGACGAACTCATAGAAGTTAAGCTGACGGTTCCCGACACCGAGATCTTCATGGTAACCAAAAACGGTATGTGCATCCACTTCAAAGAAGCAGATGTGCGTAACACCGGCCGTAACACGATGGGTGTCAAGGGCATGAACTTGGACTACGATGATGAGATAGTCGGAATGCAGCTTAATACCCAGGGTGAGAGCCTGCTCATAGCTTCCGAGAACGGAATGGGCAAGAGGACGAACATCAGCGAGTTCACTCTCCAGAGACGTGGCGGCAAGGGCTTAAAGTGCTATAAGATCACCGAAAAGACCGGATATGTCGTAGGCGTAAAAGCGGTCAACGACGATCACGAGCTGATGCTGATAACCAGCGCGGGTACGATAATCCAGATCAGGATGGGTGAAGTCAATACCTTGGGAAGGATCACATCGGGCGTCAAACTGATCAACTTGGATGATGATATCAAGGTCGTTAAGATAGCCAAGGTCCGCGAGAAAGTAAGCGACGGATCCAAGGAATATGACGAGGTCGAGGATGCGATGGAAGATATTCCCGAAAGCGAAGCAGCATCTTACGACGATGATGATGAAGAAGTAACTCTCCCCGTAGAAGAGAGCGAAGACTGATAATCAGAGCATATGATGCGTTAGATACCCTGCCCTTATATGGGGCAGGGTTTCACTACATAGTAAAGACAGAAATCTGACGGAATATTATTGACGGGAATTATAGTTTGATATGGAAGCTTATTCAGTATTACGGGATCTGGCGATAATAATCATAGCGGCCAAGTTTTTCGGCATAATCGCGCGTAAATTCAAGGCTCCGCAGGTAGTCGGAGAGATAATTGCGGGACTTCTGATAGGACCGAGCATATTAGGGCTCGTATCCCAGACGGAGTTTCTTACACAGATGGCCGAGATCGGCGTCATACTGTTGATGTTTTCGGCCGGTCTTGAGACAGATTTAAAGCAGCTCATAAAACTCGGTCCCAAAGCATTGCTCATAGCCATAGCCGGCGTATTCGTACCGCTCATTGGCGGAACCCTTCTGTATATGGGATTCTACGGAATGGCGCCCTGGGGATCCGAAGAGTTCTATAAGGCCGTATTCATCGGAACCATCATGACTGCCACGAGTGTGAGCATCACGGTCCAGGCCCTCAAGGAGATGGGCAAGCTCTCCGATGAGATAGGCACCACGATTGTCAGCGCCGCGATCATAGATGATGTTATAGGCATCATCGTCTTAACGGTAGTCATCGGATTTAAGAAGCCCGGGACAAGCATCGGTTCGGTTCTTCTTTCAACCGCTGCCTTTTTTGCTTTGGCAGTGGGAGTAGGATTCATCTGTTACAAGCTGTTTGCCTGGGCCGATAAGAAATATCCGCATACGAGACGTATCCCCATCGCGGCTCTCGCGCTGTGTTTCATACTGGCATATGTGGCCGAGGAAGTATTCGGCATAGCCGATATCACCGGCGCATATGTTGCGGGCATCATCCTTTGTTCCATTCAGGATTCCCATTATGTGGATCAAAAAGTGGATATCAACTCGTACATGCTCTTCGGACCGGTATTCTTCGCCAGTATCGGAATAAAGACGAATCTGGATAATATGAACATGCAGATACTGTGGTTCTCTCTCGCATTCGTGGCCGTTGCGATCATATGCAAGATAGTCGGCTGCGGTCTGATGGGATTGGCATGCGGATTCAGGGGGCGCGACCCCTTAAAGATCGGAGTCGGCATGATGACCAGAGGAGAGGTTGCTTTGATCGTAGCGCAAAAAGGACTTGCTGAGGGCTTCATAACTTCTGTCTACTTTACTTCCGTGATCCTGCTCATCATAGTATCATCGATCTGTACACCTATAATACTTAAGTATCTGTATTCCAAGGATCCCAAACCCGAGGTCAATTACAGCGTTGTAAGAAAGAAAGGTGAAAAGTATGGGGCATAGTATCGTACTTACCGGCGGAGGAACAGCCGGACACGTAACACCTAACCTGGCACTGCTCCCGGCTCTTAAAGAAGCCGGATTTGAGGCCACATATATTGGATCTTTAGACGGCATTGAGAAAAAACTGGCCGAAGACGCAGGGCTTCCCTATTACGGGATAGAAGTCGGCAAACTGCGCAGATACTTTGATCCCAAGAACTTTTCCGATCCTTTCAGAGTCATCAAGGGCTTTTTCCAGGCCAGGAAGATCCTTAAAGATATAAAGCCGGAAGTCGTTTTTTCAAAGGGAGGCTTTGTTGCGGTGCCCGTTGTAAGGGCTGCATCCTCACTTAAGATCCCCTGTATAATACACGAATCCGATATCACACCGGGACTTGCGAACAAACTCTGCATTCCCGTTGCGGATATCGTTTGCTGCAATTTCCCTGAAACTTTCGACCTTATCCCGCCCAAGAAGGCGCATCTGACCGGATCTCCGATCCGCGCTGAGCTCTTTAAGGGAGATAAGGAGGCCGGAAAGAAGTTTGTGGGATTCACGGATGATAAACCCGTGATCATGGTCATCGGAGGAAGCCAGGGATCGGCTGCGATAAACGGCGCGATCAGGGATTCCCTTAACGAGCTGTTAAAAGACTTTAATATCGTGCATCTTACCGGCAAGGACAAGACCGATAACATGCTGCTTACCGTTGAAGGTTACAAGCAGTTCGAATACATAACGGACGAACTGCCCGATATCTTCGCGCTTGCGGATATAGTGGTTTCAAGGTCCGGGGCCAATGCGATCGGCGAGCTGCTCGCTCTCCATAAGCCCAATCTGCTCATTCCCCTGCCGTCCGCATCCAGCCGCGGCGACCAGATCATGAACGCCAGATCCTATGAGGACCAGGGCTTCAGCATGGTCTTAAATGAGGAGGATATGACCTCGAAACTCCTGATCTCCAAGATCCGCGAGCTTTATGAGAATAAGGACAAATATATAGCAGCCATGTCCGAGAGCAAGCAGAGAGATGCGATCTCCGCGATCATGGATCTGATAACGAGTGTGATCAAACACTGATATGCTTTTTAATTCATATATATTTATCTGCATACTTCTGCCCGTAGCTCTGCTCGGATGGTTCGGACTTAACTATTTCGGTCATACCAGACTCGCAGGTCTCTTTCTTACGGGTATGTCGCTCTGGTTTTACGGATATTTCCATGTATCTTATCTGCTCATAATCGTATCGAGCATAGCCGTAAACTATATCGTATCCCTGATAGCTCTGAAGCTTGAGGATAGGGAGGGGCCGGAAAGGAAGATCCTTCTTGTCATTGCGGTCCTGATCAATCTGGGTATCCTGTTCTATTTCAAATATACGGATTTCTTCATCGAAAACCTTAATGCCCTGACCGGTAGCGACTATGCACTCAGGCATATCATGCTGCCTCTGGGCATCAGTTTCTTTACTTTCCAGCAGTTATCATATGTGATAGACCGGTGTCTTAAGCGTGCTCCGCACTACGGCCTCATCGATTACATGGTGTTCGTGACCTTTTTTCCGCAGCTGATCGCGGGTCCCATAGTCACTTATGATGAGATGCTTCCGCAGTTTAAGGATATGTCCAGACGCAGGATCGATAAGGATAACATGCGCACCGGCATCAGGTATTTCGTGATCGGCTTTGCCAAAAAGGTGCTGATAGCCGATACTCTGGCAGGGCCCGTAAACTATGCATTCGTAATGCCGCGTGAACTGGACAGTCTGACCGTTGTCATAGTCATGCTGCTCTATATGTTTGAACTTTATTTTGATTTCAGCGGATACTGCGACATGGCTTCGGGTATCGCGAAGATGTTCAATATCGACCTTCCGGTGAACTTCAATTCTCCCTACACCAGCCCCAACGTAAAGGAACTCTGGCAGAGGTGGCATATCACGCTGTCCAGATTTTTCACGAAATATGTGTATATTCCCCTCGGCGGAAGCCGCAAGGGCGAGATGATGATACCCGGTACGGATACGAGAGTCAGGGCGCTCGTCAACATATTCATAGTCTTTACGATAAGCGGGCTCTGGCACGGAGCTGCCTGGACCTATGTTCTCTGGGGTGCGGTCAACGGCGTGCTCGTAGTATGGGATAACCTGTGCATCGTAGGAGTTCGCGGATGCGACTACCGCAGGGAATGCAAGGTTTATGTCCCCAGAAAACTCGGACAGGTGTTTACTTTCATATTTTTCCTGCTTTCCCTGTGTTTCTTCAGGAGTTCGACGATCCCCGATGCGCTTCATCTGATCAGGTCGATATTTACTTTTAACTGGAACGGAAAACTGTTTGAGGTTCTGGGATACTTAGAAGCGCCCGAGTTTTACATGGTCAAGCAGGCAGCAGGCATGATATCGGATGCAATGGTCGGATACGCCAACCTGGCTCTCACCGTGATCATGCTGATCTTAAGCTTCATCCTGATCACGAGGCCCAATTCCCACGAGATCGCTCCGAAGAATGACCACCCGGTCAGGGACGGAGTGCTTATGGGCCTTTTGTTTACATGGTGTTTCATATCGCTCAATCAGGTAAGTACTTTCCTGTATTTCAATTTCTGAGAACGGGTTGTTAGTTTAGCGATTAGTTTTTTTAGATGAAAGAAAATAAGAAACTCAAAAAGTTCATACCGGTCTTTGCCATATGCGCCGCCGTTTTTCTGGTACTGGTGATAGGCATAGTCGTGCTTTTTGACCCGTTTTATGCATATCACAAACCGCTTCCGGGCCTAAAAGCCGTGCTCAATGATAAGGAATACCAATGCGTCGGGACGCTCAAGCACTTTGATTACGACGCCGTGATCGCCGGGTCGAGCGTATGCGAAAACTTTAACAACGGCTGGTTTGACGAAAACTTTGACTGTACGAGCATCAAGGCGATCCGATCATACGGCGCCACCGCTGACCTGATATACCTTATGGATATTGCGTTTGAGGAGCATGAGATCGGGACAGTCTTTTACAATATCGACCCTTCGAGCCTGTATTCTCCGACGGAAACGACATATGAATCCACGGGCTGTCCGGTCTATCTGTATGATGATAACCCCTTCAATGACTGGAAATACCTGGTAAACAAAGAAGTTCTTCTCGAGAAGATCCCGTTCATGCTGGCAAAATCGCATTCAGATTATGACGAGGGCGATTCATATAACTGGGCGCAGTGGAAGACCTTCCATCATCTGATGTGCATGACGATGTATGAGAGGCTCGAGGAAGTTAAACCCATGGAAGATGCGCATATGTACGATGAGCTGGCCGTTCAGAACACAAAGCTCATCACAGACATGCTTGAGAGTCATCCCGATACGAGGTTCATGTTCTTTTTCTCACCGTATTCGATGTGCTGGTGGGACAACGCCTACAGGAATGGTGAACGGGATGCGGTATTAAACGCCGAGCGCATATGCATAGAAGAACTCATAAACTACGAAAATGCTGAGGTTTACTACTATCAGGACGATGCGGATATCATCACCGACCTGGATAATTACATGGATACCATCCACTTTTCCAAGGATATAAATCATTATATCTGCGACAGCCTGGCCGAGGGACGGGACCGTATCACTCCGGATAATGTCGAAAGCGTCTTAGACGGGATGTATGAACTATCCGAAGACATTGTGGATAACTACATTCATGAATACTATGAAGATTGAAAAAAAGGGGCAAATTTGGTAAACTAACTACGATTGTTCCAACCTTAATCACAAAGGAGAGAGACTATGAACAAAGTAACATTTGACTATTCCAAAGCAATGAGTTTTGTAACAGACGCCGAGATCAAGAAGATGGCTAAGACTGCCGAAAAGGCAAAAGAGAAGCTGGTATCCAAGTCCGGCGAAGGCAACGATTTCCTCGGCTGGGTAGATCTTCCCGAAGAATATGATAAAGAAGAGTTCGAGCGCATCAAAAAGGCAGCCGAAAAGATCAAATCCGATTCCGACGTTCTGATCGTCATCGGTATCGGCGGATCTTATCTGGGCTCCAGAGCTGCGATCGAGTTCTTACGCCACAGCTTCTACAATCAGGTAGACAAGTCGATCCGTAAGACTCCCGAGATCTATTTTGCGGGACACTGCATCGGATCAACCTATATAAGACATCTGATCGACGTTATCGGAGAGCGTGATTTCTCAGTAAATGTCATCTCCAAGTCAGGTACGACCACCGAGCCCGCCATCGCATTCAGAATCTTCAAGGAGCTTCTTGAGAGAAAGTACGGCAAGGAAGGCGCTGCAAAGAGAATATATGCTACCACCGATAAGGAAAGAGGAGCATTAAAGAGCCTGGCTACAGAGGAAGGGTATGAGACCTTCGTAGTTCCGGATGATGTCGGAGGACGTTTCTCCGTACTTACGGCAGTAGGTCTTCTTCCTATCGCTGTCAGCGGTGCCGATATCGACAAGCTCATGCAGGGTGCCCGCGAGGGAAGACGCCTTGCGCTTGAGAGTGATTTTGAAGAGAACGATGCAATGCAGTACGCAGTGCTTCGTAACATTATGAGGGAAAAGGGCAAGGAGATTGAGATCCTCGCTAACTACGGCCCTTGCTTCCATTACATCTGTGAGTGGTGGAAACAGCTCTACGGAGAGTCCGAAGGCAAGGACGGTAAGGGAATCTTCCCTGCAAGCGTTGACTTAACGACCGACCTTCATTCCATGGGTCAGTACATCCAGGACGGAAACCGTATCCTGTTTGAGACCGTGCTCATGATAGAGAAATCCCGCGAAGAGATCATCATCGGACGCGAGCCCGTAGATCTCGACGGACTTAACTATCTTGCAGGCAAGACCGTTGACTTCGTAAACAAGTCAGCAATGATGGGAACCGTTCTTGCTCATACCGATGGCAATGTTCCGAACTTTGTTCTGACTCTGCCTGAAGTAAACGAGTATTATCTCGGCGAACTTTTCTATATGTTCGAGTTTGCATGCGGCGTGAGCGGATACATCCTTGGAGTTAATCCTTTCAACCAGCCCGGCGTTGAGAGCTACAAGAAGAACATGTTCGCTCTTCTAGGCAAGCCCGGATACGAAGAGCAGAAAGCTCAGCTTGAAGCAAGACTAAAATAACCCGAAATTTCAGATTCAAAGGGAGAAGATATGTGCGGAATAATAGGATATACCGGTAAGAAACAGGTAAAACCTATCATAATCGATGCGCTTACCACATTGGAATACAGAGGATATGACTCTGCGGGAATGGCCGTGACCAATGCCGCAATGAACCGTACCGATGTATATAAATGTGCCGGCCGTGTCCGTGATCTGGAGAAATCCACGGAAGGCGTGGATATTGATTCCACCTGCGGTATCGGACATACCAGATGGGCCACCCACGGAGGTGTATGCGATTCAAACGCACATCCTCATCGTCAGGGCAGCGTAACGCTGGTACATAACGGTATCATCGAGAACTACAAGGATCTTGTGGATGAGTTCGGGCTCGAAGGAGATCTTAAGTCCGAAACCGATACAGAAGTTGCCGCTGCCGTAGTAAATCACTATTACGAGAAAACGCATGATCCCAAGGCAGCCATTACCAAGGCCGTTAAAAGGCTCAAAGGTACTTTTGCCCTGGTGATCATGTTCTCGGATATACCTGATGTGATCTATTCTATAAGAAACGTCAGCCCCATCGTTGCAACATTAAGCGATGAAGGCGCGATGCTCGCATCCGACTTAACGGCTCTGTGTCAGTTCACCGACCAGTATTTCGTCGTACCGGAGTATACGATAGTAGAGCTTAAGAAGGACTCCATAGCGATGTGGTCCTTAGATGGCAAGGAGCTTAAGCCCGAATACCTGACCATGAGCTGGGAGAAGAACAGCGCCGAGAAGAACGGCTATCCCTTCTACATGGAAAAGGAGATCATGGAGCAGCCCAAGGCCATCCGCGATACCATCGCGGGCAGGACCAAGTCCGGTATCCCGAACTTCGAAGCAGATCAGGTTCCGGATTCGCTTTTCACCGAATGTGAAAGGATATGCGTGGTTGCCTGCGGTACCGCAATGCATGCGGGACTGGTATTCCAGTCACTGGTCAAGACCCGTCTGAACATGCATATCGAAGTCGAACTGGCATCGGAATTCATGTATTCGGATCCCGTCATAGACGAGAAGACCCTGGTCATAGCGGTATCACAGTCGGGCGAGACCATAGATACGCTCGAAGCGCTTAAGTATGCGAGAAGAAAAGGCGCCAAGAGCCTTGCGATCATCAATGTCAAAGGATCATCCATCGCGCGCGAGAGCGATTATGTGCTCTACACCAATGCGGGACCCGAGATCGCGGTAGCAAGTACCAAGGCTTATACAACGCAGTTATCGCTTTTCTACCTGATCGTATATAAGATGGCTCATATCAGAGGCATCATGAATGACGACGAAGTACGCGACTGCATACGAAATCTTAAGAGAGTGCCCGAAGTTATCGGTTCTGTCCTTGATGAGAAGAACGCGATCCATGTCATCGCAAGAGGCGTACTTGAAGCAAAAGACCTGTTCATGATAGGCCGAGGCCTTGATTATTCGATACTTCAGGAAGGTTCTCTTAAGCTGAAGGAAGTATCCTATATCCACTCGGAGGCGTATGCATCCGGCGAACTCAAGCACGGACCGATTGCGCTCATAACGGACAACACTCCCGTTGTCGCAGTGGTAACCCAGACCAGGCTTATGAGCAAGGAACTGTCCAATATCAGAGAAGTCAAGTCCAGAGGCGCGCAGATAGCGCTGTTCATCAAGGCTGATCTTATGCAGCAAAGCACCAGGGAGTTCGATACGTTCGTACTTCCGAACCTGCCCGATGAACTCATGGTATTCCCCGCATCCGTTGCCCTGCAGCTGCTGGCTTACTATGTATCCAGCGACAAGGGCTTTGATGTGGACAAGCCGCGCAATCTGGCCAAGGTTGTTACCGTTGAATAAAAGCAAAAAGCAAAGAGTATTCGAAATCTTACAGATAGGGCAAAGTGATGACATCGCAAGTAAGGTGTTCGACTATTGTCTGGTGCTGGTGATCGTCATCAATATCCTGGTGATGATCTTAGAGACTTTTGAATCTTTTTCCGGCTATAAAAGCGTATTTGCGATCATTGAGATCTGCTGTATCGTATTCTTTGCGATTGAATATACACTCAGGATCTGGACTTCGGATCTTCTTTATCCCGAGGATACAAGGGGACGCGCAGCCTGGCGTTTTATGACCAGTTATGACGGCATCGTGGATCTGTTTACGATAATTCCCCTGTATTTTCTATCCGGATTCGTCGCATTCAGGATGCTTCGCGTAGTCAGGATATTCCATCTTTTCAGACTTAACGCCAATTATGACTCATTCCACGTTATAACCAGTGTCATCAAGCAGAAGAAGAATCAGATCCTGTCTTCTTTGTTTATTTTGTTTGTTTTGATGCTCGGAGCATCTCTGTGCATGTATTCGGTTGAGCATGAAGCCCAGCCCGAACTTTTCAACAATGCATTTTCCGGCCTGTGGTGGAGCCTTTCCACGATACTTACCATCGGATACGGCGATATGTATCCGGTCACGCTGCTCGGCCGGGTGATCGCGATATTCATATCCATACTCGGAGTCGGAGTAGTTGCTATCCCTACGGGTATCATATCCGCAGGCTTCGTTGAGCAGTATAACCGTATACAGCGCGAAGCCATCAAGAGCAAAGGAACGGTAGCGTTAAATGCCGAGCCCGGTTCCGCACTTATCGGACTGGATACAGTCGGTCTGCTCAGGGAATTCGGTATCTCTCCCCTTGTTATAATCAGGGACGGATCGGTCATCATCCCCACGGATGATATCCGGATAGTTGAAGGGGATACGCTGGTTTATTATGAAGATGAATTTGGAAGAACGCTTTGAAAACTGGCTGAAACGCTGGCCTAAGATACATGAGCTCTATGTAAAATATGAGGAGATCATCACATACCTGGTAGTCGGATGCATGACTACGGTAGTGGCCTGGAGCTGTAAGTTCCTGGCCAATCTTATCTTTTACCGCGGGGCGTCTTTGCACACTTCGATCCAGACCGCTATCCTTACGATGATCGATTGGACAGCAGGTCTGATCTTTGCATTTTTTACCAACAGGAAATACGTGTTCAAAAGCACCGCGCCGATCCTGCCCGAAGCAGGAAAATTCGTGGTTTCGAGGATCTCCACTCTTTTTCTTGAGTACCTGTGCATGCTGATCATGGACACTATTATGGGGATCAACTTCTACATTGCGACCGTCATCACCGCCGTGATCGTGGTTGTTGCCAACTACCTGTTCAGTAAGCTGATAGTATTCAGAAAGAAGAAAGAAAAGAACACGGATAACACATGAACGAGACAGAACAGAAGAGAATTAAAACGATATATTGGATACTGTTCGCCGTATTGACGGCGGCGGTTCTTCCGCTTTGGTATCTGGGCAGATATGACGTGATCTGTCTGGACGACTTCGGCTTCGGAGCGATCACGCATATGGCGTGGGTATATACACATTCCGTGATATATGTACTTCAGGCAGCGATCAAGCAGGTTCAGTATCTGTTCTTTGTAAAGCAGGCGACCTATTCGTCGATCTTTCTGATGGCGTTTTTCCCTGGAATCTGGAATGAAAAATACTATTTCCTCGTTCCTTTTATTCTGACGTCTACGATGATAGGAGCCGTGACATCCATAGTCCATGTGATCATAGGAGACTGCGTCGGAGTAAAGGACCGATATGTTTCCGGTATTATCAATATTCTCCTGATCTTCCTGATAATCCAGACGGTTCCGGTTCCGCTGGAAGCTTTCTTCTGGTTTAACGGATCCCTTCACTATATGTTCATGCACTCTATGATGCTGTTTGAGGCTGCCATCATTCTGCACGGGATCCACAGTGAGAAAAAAAGCACACGGATATGGTGTATCGTGGGAGCTTCGCTTCTCGGAGTGGTAGTCGGAGGCGGTAATCTCATCACGGGACTGCAGGCGTGCATCCTGATCTTTTTCCATGTGATATATCTGATCCGTGGAAGGCGTGAGGCAGAAAACAAGAACAAAAACCTGATATTCCTGATTCCCGAACTGGTAACGGTTGCGGGATATATGGTCAATATCCTTGCTCCCGGCAATCACCAGCGCATGGGTGTAGAGACTCAGATGAATCCCATCAAGGCGATAATCCTGTCATTTTACTGGGGAGCCGCACACGGGATATCCTGGATCAGTCCGATGATGATCGCGGTAATGGCTATCGTTGCGGTTCTTTGTGTCACTTTAGTCAGAAGATCCGGGAAGAAGTTTCTTCATCCTCTGTTTTTACTTGCGGTAAGCATATGTATTTTTGCCGCGATGTTTACGCCCACATTCTATGCGACGAGCGAGGATGCTCCGGCAAGAGTCAAGAACGTCATCTATCTGTCCGAAGTCCTGCTCATATTTATCAATATCATCAATGATGCGGGATATGTATATACGAATGTGTCCGAGGAAAAGCCCGGAATCCTCACATTCTGGAAAAACCTGTTTGAGCTTATGACTTCACACATCGTACCTGTCGTACTGACGGGGATCATAGCTGTTTCGCTCATCTTCGTATTTGCCGAAGATAAGAATACCTATACTTCCATGTCGGCAGTAAGGTCCATAGCTAACGGCGAGGCTGAAAGATACTATGATCAGATGAAGGAAAGAGCGGCCCTGTATAATGATCCCGAGATAAAGAACGTTACGATATACGCCCTGACCGATGACGCCAAGCCCTATCTTTTGTTCAAGGAAGATGTCGGCAACAGCGAAGGCGACGAGGGATACTGGCAGAACGTATCCCTGTGTAATTATTATGAAAAATACAGTATAACCGTGGTCGAAAGATGAGCATGGATAAGAACAGAGAAACCTGGATAGACTGCCTTAAGGTTGTCAGTGCATTTTTGATAGTCATGCAGCATTCGCTTACAAGCGCCTGGATGAACGGTGATATCATGAGCGGGGGCTGGGTAACGGTCAACGCTATGATGACGCTGGCAAAAGAGGGCGTTCCGCTTTTCTTCATGTGCAGCGGCTACGGAATGTTGTCAAAAGCTCGCAGCACAAAGGGGTGCTTAAAAGCCGCCGGTCGGCTTCTGTGGCTGTATGCAATCTGGATGTGTCTGTTCGGGATATACGCTTTTGCAGGAAGTTTTGCGATCGATCATTCATTTATGCATGCAGTGGCCGCATTTGTGAAGACGCTTCTTTTCGGGCACTACCATGTGTGGTTTATCTTCGCACTCATCGGACTGTATCTGCTGACCCCGCTTCTTTATCCGGTCATGCAGGATAAGAAAAGTGCACGCTATATGATCATCCTAGCATTCATAGCGACGATGATCATACCGGTCATTATGGGTATGAGCGGGATCGGCCGGTTTGAGTACACGCTGCTTTCGTTTGACATATCGGCGCTCTGCGGAGACATATTTTATTATCTGTGCGGGTTTTATCTGGGCAGATATCTGACGATCCCCGAAGAGGAAAAGCGCGGAAAGGCGGCAGGTATATTGATCTTCATTACGGTGCTATTTTATGCGGCGATCAATGTCCTGACCGTAATATACGACAGGGCAGCAGGCGGGGTAAGCGGCATTTTCTTTGATGATAAGCGGATTCCAGGATGCTTTTTCGTCTGTCTGATATTCGTGCTGTTTAAGCTCCTTTCTCCGGCTGAGGATGGGAAGGGGATATGGCGCACCTGCGCAGGCGTCGGATTTGCGGTTTATATGATGCATCCTTTCTTTATCGAGATCGGACTTGGCTTCTTTAAGGCGGATGCGACGGATATAATAAAAGGCATAGTCATTTACATGCTATGCCTTGTGATCGGTTTGATATTGTATCGGTTTTCCGCTACCAGGAAGATCTTTATGACAGCGCCATGGAGCGGACGCGGCTGATCGCTTTTTTGACAGGCGGGAGGCTGATCAGGATTACGGTTATGATGCCTTCTCCGAGTATGTAAGCGTAGTTATAGACGATCGGATATATTATAGCAAGGCCTTCAGGGAACTCTTCGGGCATATAGTCCATCCAGTAGATGTATCCGCCGATAGCGTGAAGAGCGCCTCTTACCAGGATGCCTATGATATAACCGATAAGTAGGCCGTTTTTCTTATCCTTAAAGAAACCGGTCAACCCTAGCGCGGTAAATGCGACAAAGTAGTCAAGACATACCTGCAGCGGGCTCAGGAAATAGGCGCCGCCCTGGAAGAACTGAAGTACTCCGTAGATGAATGCGCCGAAGAGTCCGACCATGGGACCGAAGAAATAACCTATGAGGGCGATCATCAGCATGGAACAGAGCGTTATCGAGCCGCCCCAGGGAAAATGAAAGATCTTGACGTAGCTTAAGGCAAAGCCGAGCGCTATGCAGGCAGCACTGAACGTAAGCGTTTTTGCAGTGAATCTGGGTTGTGTAGAAGACTGGTTTTCTGACATATTAATACCTCCGCACACCTATCAATATTTCAATTAACAAATATACATATATAGGTGGGCGATGTCAAACAGGTCACCTAATACAGGTAAATAATATGAGATTGTTGTTCATAAGACACGGAGATCCGGATTACGTAAATGATGCGCTCACCGACATAGGAGCTGCGGAGGCGGAGTCGCTATCAAGGCATATCGCCGAATGGAATATCGACGACATTTACCTATCACCGCTCGGCAGAGCCCGTGAAACGGCGAGATACTCAATAAACGCGCTCGGTCTGGATTTTGATGATATTTCTAAGAAGTATACCAGGGACTGGCTTATGGAGTTTAATGCTGTAGTGGATGTACCCGCTATGCCGCATTATCTCGAGGCTTATCCCAACAGCGTCCTGCCTGACGGCAGCTTACGTAAGCGTATCTGCTGGGACATGGTGCCGGCGTATCTTAACAGACATCCCGAATATTTCGAGACCTGGGGATGGAGAGATACCGAGCTGATCCGGGATACCGATGTGGCGCAGCAGTACGACTGGGTTTGTAACGGACTCGATGAACTGCTCGCGGAATACGGCTATGTACGGGACGGGATGGGATATCGTGTGGAGAAAGAATGCACTAAGACGATCGCGTTCTTCTGCCATTTCGGAGTATCCTGCGTGATGCTCAGCCACCTGACCAATACATCACCCTTTTCGCTGTGGCACGGATGGTGCCTGGCACCGACTTCGGTCACTGATGTTTATACCGAGGAGCGGCAGCAGGGTTATGCGTCATTCAGGGCATGGAAGACCGGAGATGTATCGCATCTTATCCGCGATGGCATAGAGCCTTCGTTTTCCGCCCGTTTTGCGGAAGTCTATTCGAACATGGAACAGAGACATTGATCCCGGGACCGGGGGAGGAGAGTTGATATGGCTAATGAAAGAGACAGCGGCGAGCTGATCAGGCAGCTGGCAACGTCATTTGGAATGGCAGACACATACAATTCTAAACATGAGGGTTCCAAATACGATCCGGCTACCGGAACGCTGTATTGCGATGGTATAGCGGTATCAAAAACCAGCATAGAAACCGCTAAAGCTTTTTTCGAGAAACAGCGCAACTATTACCGCAGTATGGCGAGCAAGGATAACGCTGCTATGGAACAGTTCATCAATTTTTCGGTGGCATATAATGCGATCGAGATGATGATGACTCAGAAGCCGGATGGCGAGTAGGACCCGGCCGGATCTAAAGTGGGTATATCGCAGATGAAAACGATCAAAACCGTAAACATAATCGGCCTCGGGGCGCTCGGAATGCTGTACGGCAAGAACCTTACGGATGCTCTGGGCTATGAAAACGTGCATTTCATCATGAACAGGGACAGGTTTGAGAGGTACCGCGATCAGGTATATATCTGTAACGGTGAGGAATGCAGATTCAATATGCAGCCGCTGGATGAAAGCAAGCCGGCCGACATGGTTCTTGTTGCGGTCAAATATCCTTCGCTTGAGAGCGCGCTTGAGGATATGGCCGGAAGCATCGGCGATGATACGATCATCATGTCCGTGATGAACGGCATATCCAGTGAGGAGATCCTGGCGGAAAAATTCGGAGCCGAGAAGGTCATTTATACCGTAGCCCAGGGAATGGACTCTGCCAAGTTCGGACCGGAGCTCAAGTACAGCAAGACCGGGGAACTGCACATAGGTCTGGGGCCTGAGAGCAGAGAAGAGGATCTTGAGGCCGTTAAGGAAGTCCTTGCAAAAGCAAATCTTGAATATGTTGTCGAGGATGATATCCTCTACCGAATGTGGGGCAAGTTCATGCTCAATGTCGGCGTGAACCAGACATGCATGGTCTACGGGACCACATACGGCGGAGTCATAAACGAAGAGGAACCACATCGTACATTCATATCCGCGATGCGTGAAGTGATCGCTGTTGCCAATGCTGAGGGAATCGCATTATCCGAGGATGACCTGAACATGTATGTTTCCCTGATCGCGTCCCTGCAGCCTGACCTGATGCCGTCCATGGCCCAGGACCGGATCAATAAAAAACCGTGCGAGGTTGACGCTTTTTCGGGAAAACTGATAGAATTGGCTGATAGACACGGATTACATGTGCCCGTTAACCGTTTCCTGAACAAACGGGCCAAAGAGATAGAAAGCGAGTATATCTGAGCATAATACGGAGAGAACTACATGAAGATCAAATGCGATTATTGCGACAATACATATGAAGATACTCTGCCCCAGTGCCCATACTGCGAGGCTCCGAATCCTTCACACAAGCAGGTTCAGGGTCAGCCCAGGACCATAGCGGAGCTGCAGCAATGGTATGTTGCGAGAAATCTGCCGCCTTATGAGGTCACCAGATTTTTCATAGGAGAAAACCATCAGGGACCCAGAGCTTTCGGTATCTATCAGGATCCGCAGAATGGGCAGTTCGTCGTATATAAGAATAAAAATGACGGTTCCAGAGCAGTCCGCTATCAGGGTACCGATGAAGAGTATGCGGTCAACGAGCTCTACCAGAGGCTGAAGGAGGAGATCGTTCATCAGAAAGCCGGGCAGTCTGCTAAGAATGCGGGACCGACCAAAAAGCAGAAGACCATCGGAAAGGTCGGACTGGTCCTGCTTACCGGATTCCTTGTGGGAGGCGTCGCTCTTTCCGCATTAAGTCATGATCATGACGGATATTATAATTATAATAACGTAACATATTACAATTACGGCAACACCTGGTACTATTACGATGATTATTATGAGGACTGGTACCGCACAGATTCTTACGACCCTGACGTAAATTCCATTACCGAGTCATATGACGATTATTATGTGTCGGAAGAATGGAATTCCGGCATGAATGCTACGGACTGGGACGACACGATCTATTATTCGCAAACTCATTCCAGTTCGGATTATGATTCGGATTCTGATTCCGACTGGGATTGGGATTCCGGTTCGGATTGGGATTCAGGCGGAACAGACTGGGATTCCGACTGGTAATGCGCAGATTAAGAAAAAAGGACCCGCATCCTTCAGGGGATGCGGGTTTTGTCTGCATATATACGAACAGTCGGGCCGCCGCTTCCGAATTCAAGTACGGCTGTCAGATCGGATTCGGCCAGCCAGGCCAGCTCTGCGCTGTCGGTTGAGATGACGGGTTTAAAGATTCCGTCATGCCCCTGGTTGAGGATATGCATGCTGCAAAGGTTGCCGCTTTTATCAAGACCGGTCAGGGTATAGTCAGCGTGGAGATGCCAGCTTCCGTCAGCCATCTGCCTTTGTGCGTCTACGCCTTCGTTTTCTATTACTCCGCGGAAGATCGGCGAGTCGCAATATCCCGTGAAATAGACATTATTGGTCTCAACTCCGTCCATTGTGCCCGGTCCGCTGTGCGTGATCAATATCTGTATCGTCAGGATCTCTTCCCTGTTATCGAGAAACTGCTTTATGGAGAAGAGCGCGCTTTGGAACTGACCATCGTCAAGTCCGTGTCCCATGCTTCGGATCAGCTGAAGATGGCACTGTCCGGGCGCATAGTTTTCCTTGGCGCGGATCGCGTATGAATAGTTTACGACCTCGTCCTCAAGCCCCTGAAGGATCAGGACAGGTCCGGTATAACCCGATAATTCCAGATACGGGTCACGCCCGACGACATCCTCATGTATGCATCTTCCGAGTCTCGTCCTGCCTATGTCGATCACATCGGGTACGGCATTCGTACTGTATGAAGCTCCGGCGAGCCGCCCCTGTCTGGCATGATCGGGGATACAGATGGCAGGGAAGATCATGACGAGATGGCTTATGATATCGCTGTGTTTTGCAGCGGTGAGGCCGGATACGAATCCGCCCTGGCTTTCACCCAGCAGGATGAAACGATTGGGATCTATATAGCCGAGGCCGGTCAGATACGCAATTACGGCCTCAAGATCCGCTATCTCGGTGGAGATGGTCATGTCGGTCGTGGCGCCCTCACTATGGAATTCCGGGTCTTCTCCGATACATCCCCCTCCACAGAATCCGTAAGCTACTCCCACATATCCCATTTCCGCGAAAACCCGGCACCATCTGATCATACCGCCGAAATTCCCGGTAAAACCGTGGCTGGCTATCATGCAGGGGTACTTCCCGTCTGAACTGAAGCCGTCAGGATAAGCGATAATTCCATTGATTTTAAGTCCATCGCGTGTACATGAAAAGCGTTCTTCTTTCATATTGCTCCTTTCCCGGTCCGGCTCGGTTAGTGATCTACGGAACTGAATTCGGTCTGTTAATACTATGATAGCATAAGAAACGCCTTTTTCGCTTATTTGTCTTTACGGAGACCGTTTATGAGAGTATAATCGTAAAAGCGCACATGATTATTCTGGGATGTGGCGGTATTGTTAAGCATCGGGGCGTGGACTCAGTTGTGTAACTGGTGTTCCACCAGTTACACCGTAGAGACGCTACGTTCGGGACGTAGCATAGAAAATATAATATTGTAAGATATCGGGGCGTGGCTCAGTTTGGTAGAGCGCTACGTTCGGGACGTAGAGGTCGTGGGTTCGAATCCCGTCGCCCCGATTTTATGGAGTTAATACTATAGGTATTAGCTCCTTTTTATTTCTTTTTACATTCATGTGACTTTGATACAATGAAATAGATTAGATTTTCAGGTCCTTAATGAAATAATGAAAGAGTGCAAACAAATGGACAATTTTGTAGACGAAAGAGATTATAAGCTGCTTGAAAATGATAAATACACGTTCTTCGTTCTGGCGAAGATCATGGGTGGTGAATGCAAAGTTCTGCTGACAGATCATGAGAGGATGATCATCTGCCATTCCGATGATCCTTACCCGGTCTGGGTCTGGACTGCGGATGATGCCACGACGGAAGAGATGGAAAAAGCTTATCAAATAGTAGCAGAGAGATTTCCGTTTGATGAAGGCTTTACATTCAATATCAAATATGAACCGGCGGAGTATTTCATCAGAAGGGCCGGCCAAGAGAATACGAAGCTTACCATAAGAATGAATATGTTTGCCTATGACTGCCCTGATCCGATCGAACCGAAAGAAAACGTGGACGGGCAGATTCATCAATGCACGATGGACGATATTGAAAAAATAATCGAAATATATGATCTTTTCCAGAAAGAAACCGGGATCGATCATCAAACCTATGAGCAGAACCGCGCAAACGCTGAGTTTTCGGTCAATAACAACAATATGTTCTTCTGGGAGGACGGAAACGGGCAGTTCGTTGCCAGCTGTGCTTGCAGACCTAACGGAACCGGAGATATGGCATCCTTAGGTCTGGTCTATACACGCGAAGATGCCCGAAGAAAGCACTATGCGGAAAATCTTGTTTACCGCGTAACCAGAAAAGCACAGGATGAAGGATATATACCCATGCTCTATACAAACGCAGATTATGTTGCATCAAATGCCTGTTATGAAAAGATCGGATACGTGTTAAGAGGGAAACTTTGTGCAATAGGCGTGTAGAGCTGTCATCGTACAGTAAGCATGCAAAGAGGGAAAAAGATGATCATTCGTATCGCAGATAAAGAAGATATCAGGGATTTACAGCAACTGTATTACGAGCTGGAAAATGATGCCGTCAGATTCCAGCCCGAGCATTTTGTTCACGGAGAGCGGGATGAGGGGTTCTTTGATGGGATCTTTAATGCAGACAACCAGGATATTCTAGTAGCTGAACAGGATGGAAGGATCATCGGATTTGCACATGTTATGATCCTCGAGCAGAAAAAAGTTCCCTGCCTGAAGCCTGAAAAGGTGATCTATCTGCAGGATCTGGATGTTTCCGAGGAACTGCGCAGTCAGGGCATAGGGGCAAAACTGATCGATGCCTGTAAGGAATACGGAAAAGAGAAGGGCGCCGATTTCATGAGGACTCAGGTTTTTCCGCAGAATACAAGAGGCATGAAGTTTTATGAAGGAGCCGGCTTTTCCGAAAAGATGAAGACCATCGAGACATATCTGTAAAACGAGACCTGATAATGATCAAACCGTTTATACTCATAGTTTCTATAGTGATTCTTATTGCAGGGCTTATATGTGCTTTTATATATCTGCGTAAAGCTAAAGGTATTGCATCTTTTGATAAATTGATGATCTGTCTGTATTTTCCGTTAGCGATATGGTCGTCGATTTATTTCGTAGTTTGTATCATTTACGCAGGATTCACACTGTCTCTCATATGGATATGGCCTGCTCTTGCAATCTTTTGCTTCGTAAGGATAAAGATGATCCGATCTGCCGCTGAGGGCAGAAGGCGGCATGCGCCGAAATGGGCAAAAATAGCGTACAGGACGGTTGTAGTCGTACTCCTGATATTCTTTTTGTTCATTGAGAGCAGGGTTGTAGACGCCATGACGGCGACTCCGCCGGCTGATCTTGATTATGTCATAGTCCTTGGAGCCGGACTTAACGGAACCGAACCGACCAACCCGCTCAGAGTCAGGATAAAGAGAGGGGCCGAGTATCTTGAAGAAAACCCCGGGACGGTACTCATCGCATCAGGCGGGCAGGGCTGTGATGAGGTGATCAGTGAAGCTCAGTGCATCCGGGATCAACTTGTCAGCGTGTACGGAATAGAAGAGAGCAGGATCATATTGGAGGATGCTTCACGTGATACGGAAGAAAATCTGGCCAACAGCTTAAAGATCATAGGAGATCCGAAAACTTCGGTAGGCATCATTTCAAACGGATTTCATGAGTACCGCGCATTGATGATAGCTGATGCCGTCGGATATGAGAATGTATGCTCGGTTCCTGCAACGACTCTTTTACCTGTGGGTATTCACTATATAGTCCGCGAGTTCTTTGGCGTTGTGGAATGTATGATAAAGTATCGATAGAGGAGAAAACATGAAAGCGCTGGTCATAAACTGCAGTCCGGTCCGCACAGGAGCTACTGCTGAAATCGTAAATATTGTTGCCGAACAGTTATCTGACAAATATCAGGTCAAAACCATATGTATAGATGACTATTCGTTCGCATTCTGCAAAGGATGCCGCTCCTGCCATAACACCGCGAAATGCGTAATGAACGATGCGGAAGTAATTCAGAACATTATGAATGAGTTCGACAGCGCGGATATTATCGTATCTGTCTCCCCTTCATATTGGGCAGATATCCCCGGGCAGTTTAAAGCTTTTATAGACAGATGTACTCCTTGGTGCAATACTCATGAACCTCATGCGACGATCGTGGCCGGAAAGAAAGGGTATGCGATCGCATTAAGAACAGGCCCTAACATGCCTGAATGTGAAAGGATAATCGGCAGCATTGAGCATTTTTACGGGCATCTTGAGATTGAGTGCAAGAGTCATCTGGGGTTGACATCCGTTGAATACAAAGAAGATGTCGAGCCAAGAAAGCAGGA
>JAFZQY010000059.1 GCA_017620155.1 Lachnospiraceae bacterium
GTAGCTCGCAGTCTGAAGGAACTCCGCATCGACCTGGAGGGGAGTGTTCGACAGTTTTCTTAACAGCTGGGTTTCGGTTATTATCTTGGTAGGCATCAGATTCATGATCAGGATGTTAAGGGGTCTGATATCCTGATGCATGGCCCGATACTCTGTCATTACGAATATATTCTCACTCTCCAGTATTTCCGTAGCCGGGAGTGAATCGGGTATCTTGATAGGCATAATGCTTCTCCTTTTACTTTTGGCGCTCGTTATATGATACCATACAGTTCCATATTTTGCTTGTTTTTTGCAGTCAGAATAATTATACTGAATTAGTGAATATTTTCTGTATGGAGTGACTTGATCTATGGAAACAGCTTATCAGAAAGAAAAAGTCAACAACGAGGTTGAGTGGTGCCAGGTATACGATCTTGAACTTAAGGACAAGATCGAAAAGGTGCTTCTGAAAAACCGCGTTTCATATTGTATCTTATGGGAAAAACCCAAGCTTTTCTCCAGCGATAAGAGGGAACGCTATATATTCTGCGTAAATGCCCTTCAGAAGGAGACCGCTGATGCCGCAATGAGTCAGGTCGGCGATCCCGAAGAACTGAAAGGCCGCGTGATCTTCCTTAACCGCAAGGTTGAGAAGACTTACATGTAGCTTTCAGTGCAGTTGAGAGCATCAGCTTGATACGGTTCAGCTGATTGACCTCGCTGGCACCCGGATCATAGTCGATAGCGACTATATTTGCGCCGGGGAAGTCATGGCGTATTTGCTTGATTACACCTTTGCCCACCACATGATTGGGCAGACAGCCAAAAGGCTGGGTGCACACGATATTGTTCACACCGTGATGGATGAGTTCTATCATCTCTCCGGTTAAGAACCAGCCTTCACCGGTCTGGTTTCCGAGATCCACTATGGACTCGGCATAGCTTGCAGTCTTATATATGCTTATGGGAGCGTCGAAATGGACGCTCTTTTTTAATTCATCGACAGCCGCGCTTCTGAGCGCCTCGATAGCGGCTATTCCCACGCGGCAGAATGCTTTTGCCTTCCGGGAAGTCCCGAGGTGATCTGCCTTGTATATCTGGTTATAGAAGCAGTAGAGCATGAAGTCCATCAGATCGGGACATACCGCTTCGGCTCCTTCTGATTCTAATAGTTCCACGAGATAGTTGTTTGCAAAAGGGGCGAATTTAACGAGGATCTCGCCCACGATGCCCACTCTTGGCTTAACTTCATCTCTGATCGGGATCGAATCAAAATCACGTACCATTTCGCGGCAAAGTTTTCTGAAACCGGGAATGGTATGGTGTTTACCGTTTATGAATGCGATGGATTTGTCGATCCATTTCTTATGCATCTCTTCAACACTTCCCGGAGTAACTTCATAAGGACGCATCCGATAGATGCATCTCATCATCACGTCACCGAATACGCAGGCATAAGATGCCTTGATCAGCATCTCTATATTGATATCGAAACCGGGATTGGATTCGATGGAGCCTAAGTTCAGCGATATTACGGGAACCTGAGGCATTCCCGCTTTGATCAGCGCACGCCTGATGAAACCAATATAGTTGGTCGCACGGCAGCCGCCGCCGGTCTGACTCATCAGAAGAGCGGTTCTGTTCAGATCGTATTTGCCTGATTCCAACGCATTCATAAACTGACCGACCACGCATAAAGAAGGATAGCATGCATCGTTATTTACATACTTGAGTCCGGCGTCTATGGCGGCGCGGTTGTCGTTGTCCATGACTTCGATATTGTAGCCGCATGCGGCAAAAGCAGGCCCTAACAGATCCATATGGATCGGAGAGAGCTGCGGAACGAGGATCGTATAGTTCTTCCTCATCTCTTCTGTAAAGATCACGCGGTTGTGTGCGGCAGAACCGGCGTGTCTCATCTCGTTCTTTTTCTCACGTTCACGGATAGCGCTGATCAGACTCCTGATACGAATGCGCACGGCACCTAAGTTGTTGATCTCATCGATCTTTAGGCAGGTATATATTTTGCCTGCGGCGGAGAGGATATCATTGACCTGATCTGTCGTTACGGCGTCCAGACCGCAGCCGAATGAGTTAAGCTGTACCACATCGATATCGTCTCTGCTTGTAGAGAATTTGGCTGCGGCATAGAGGCGGGAATGATACATCCACTGGTCGGATACGATGAGCGGTCTGTCGGGAGTTCCCAGATGAGATACACTGTCCTCTGTGAGTACTGCGAAGTTGTAGGAAGTGATCAGCTCCGGAATACCGTGGTTAATCTCGGGATCAAGATGATAAGGTCTTCCCGAGAGGATGATTCCGTGAATATGGTTTTCCTCTATATATTTAAGCGCTTCCTCACCGGCGCGCTTTACGTCTTCTCTTGCACGTGCCTGCTCTTCCCAGGCAGCTTTGGCTGCGCGGGTTATCTCATCAACCGGGATCTCAGTGAACTCATCGCAGAGAGCCTGGGTTACGGTAAGAAGCGAAGCGAAGGACATGAACGGGTTACGGAGTTTCATCTTACCGCCCGTTATGGCTTCCACATTATTCTTTATGTTCTCGGAATAGGAGGTGACGATCGGGCAGTTGTAATGGTTCGTGCTGCCTTTTACTTCGTCGCGCTCATAGAAGACTCCGGGATAGAAGATGAAGTCGACCTTGTGGTCTATGAGCCATGAGATATGTCCGTGTGCAAGCTTGGCCGGGTAGCATTCCGATTCCGAAGGAATGGATTCGATGCCCATTTCATATATCTTTCTTGTGGAAAGAGGAGAGAGGACAACGCTGTATCCGAGCTCTTTAAAGAATGTAGCCCAGAACGGGAAGTTCTCGTACATATTCAGGACTCTGGGGATGCCCACCGTTCCGCGGGGAGCATTTTCCTCATCAAGAGGTTCGTAATCAAATACGCGTTTTAGCTTATATTCAAAAAGATTGGGGATCCCGGTGTTCTTTTTCTCCTTACCGAGACCGCGCTCGCACCTGTTGCCGGAGATGAACTGTCTTCCGCCGGAGAATCTGTTTATCGTGAGGCGGCAGCTGTTGGTACATCCCTTGCATTTGGCCATGGAGGTCTCGTATTTGAGCTCTTCGATCTGCTTGATGGAGAGCATGGATGATTCGAAGCCTTCTTCGTAGCGTTCGCGCGCGATCAGCGCAGCACCGAATGCGCCCATGATACCTGCGATGTCAGGGCGGATGGCTTCGCAGCCCGCGATAGATTCGAAACTCTTGAGAACGGCATTGTTATAGAATGTACCGCCCTGTACAACTATGTGGGAGCCGAGAGATGAGGCATCGGCA
>JAFZQY010000060.1 GCA_017620155.1 Lachnospiraceae bacterium
ATGAGGGGTGAAAAAGGCGATTACATAGCCTGCCGCGAAGATGACCAACATGATTTTTACATCATCCGCAGGGATATCTTTAAGATCACATATTCACCGGTTAATTGATGTTGTATTTTTCGCAGATATCCTTACCGGGAACGTAAGTGCCGAGGATCTCATCCGCCCTTTTTATCATCTCATCATATGAAAGCAGGGTTATCTTATAATAGGTATCCAGCGAATAGGGCGAGTTTATGACAATGCTTTTTCCGTCCGTTCCGATTCCGCTTAAAGCTCCGTGCGGAAGGGTGGATATTATGTTGAAGTCCTTATCAAACACACCGTTTTCAATGATATAAGCATCCGCAGCCTTTATAAGTCCACTCTTATTGATACGAGATTATGTGCTTGCACCGCAGGGGGTGCAAATGGCACTTAGAGTGTGCATTCTCAAATGAAAGGTTTTTTATGCCTTTTCGTACTCCGGCTGCCATGCCGCATAACCCGCAAGCTGCTCCTCGGTGCCGTTGTAATAGCGGATGCCCTTGTTCAGCTTCGCAATCTCCGCCATCTCATCATCGGTCAGTTTGAAGTCGAGGATATCGAGATTGTCCTTGATGTGATCCACGTTTTTGTTGCCGGGGATGACCACAAAGCCCATCTGCGTATGCCAGCGCAGGATAATCTGCGGAGCGGACTTGCCGTACTTCTCTCCGAGCGTCTTGAAGATTGGCTCCTCAATGAGAGACTTGTCGCCGTGACCCAGCGGATACCACGCCATCAGACGGATGCCGTATTTGTCCAGCGTCTTGCGAAGCTCATCCTGCGGGAAGTACGGATGCGCCTCCACCTGGATGAACTGCGGAGCAATCTCCCACTTGGTCTCAAGTTCCGCGATGTACTTGCCCTCGAAGTTTGAGATACCGATAGCCTTGATCTTGCCGTCCTTATACGCTTTCTCCAGCATACGGTATCCCGCCAGCCACTATCCAGCAGGCTGATGCAGATAAAGCAAATCCACATAATCCACGCCGAGGCGCTCCAGCGTCTCATCGACAGCGTTCTCGTTTTCATACTCGCTCGGCCACAGCTTCGCGGAAAGGAAAACATCCTCCCGTGCTACGCCGCTTGCCTTGATGCCACGGCCGCACGCCCTCTCGTTCTGATATGCGGCAGCGGTATCCACGCAGGAGTAACCTATCTTGAGAGCCTCCCTGACGCTGACCTCGGCGTCCGCCGGGGAAATCATAAAGGTTCCGATTCCAATCACCGGGCATTTGTTTCCGTTGTTCATTGTTACATATTCCATCGTAAAATCCTCCTGAATTGTTTTATTGTCTGTACGGCTGTATCGCCGCATTGATTACTGTTTCAAATAGAGCGTCCATCTTTTCCGAGCCGACCACCTCGCTATCTGACATGCACCAGGCGACCATCAGCCCGTATAGCTCGGCATTGAGAAAAAGCGATAAGTCATCCACGGGAGTGTCCTTTTTCAGTTCGCCCCGCCTTACGGCTTCCCGGACAACAGACTGCATGGCTCGATAGTCGTAGCTGTACTTCGTTGTCTCCTCATCTCCGAGCAGGCTTATAAAAATTGGTGATAGCTCCTCTTTAGATCAGGAACCTTCCATCTGAGTGTACATGAATGGGACGCTGTATTTTGAACTCAGCGTCCCATTTTGCTACTGTGCTTATAACCGATAGGACGGATGATAAAGCCCTGTCGGTTCATAAAATTCATCTCCTATGTCAGAGAAGCTGTGACCAACTCTCTCAGGCTTCCCATTATAGCACGATTAGTTTTGGGCGCTGACCGTCTGCGCGACGGACAGCGCCCTCTCAATCCGGTACCGAAGATTTACAGGATTTATTCGCTTCTCAAAGCAAGAACAGGATCCATCTTCGCAGCCTTCTTTGCCGGAATCAGTCCGCCAATCACAGTGATTACAATACTGATCGCTATGAGAAGTAGTGCATAGACGACCGGAAGCGATATCGTAAGACCGCTCACACTGAGTGCGGATGCCAAGACCGCATTGATCGGAATCGTGAGTAATGCGGCAAATACCACGCCGATCAGTCCGGAGCATATACCAATAATAAATGTTTCGGCGTTGAATACCTGGGAGATATTATTCTTCGAAGCACCAAGAGCCCGCAGCACACCTATTTCTTTTGTCCGCTCCAGAACAGAGATATTTGTGATAATGCCGATCATGATGCAGGATACAATCAGAGATACCGCCGCAACACAGATCAGGACCATGGAGATCATGTCGATCATGGAAGTAAAGGAACTTGTCATGGAGGCAACATAATCTGTGTATGTGATCTGTGTATTGGAATCCACGGATGCATTATAGTTTTCAATGCAACTTTCGATTGCCGCCTTGTCCTCAAAGCTGTCTACATAGATACTGATGGAGGACGGTGTATCAAAGCTTACAAGACCGAAGGATTCCATGTTGCTGTCATACGTATTGCCCTGGATGTTGTAACGGTAGACCTTCAGCAGGATTTCTTCATCCGGATCATTCAGAAGCCAGTCATCCAGTGCTTCGGCACGTTCGATTTCATTCAAATCTTCATAAGAATAATCACCGGCAAAATCCATGAAACGTTTATACCAGCTGGCTTTATAGGATGTTCCGAGTTCGGAAAGGTAATCAATCGCTGCCTGGGCCTTTTGCTCATCGGTATCTGTGGAAAATTCCGTACCTGTCAGCACATCGGTATCCGGGGAAGCTTTCTGTGCCTGTACGACCATACTTTCATCCGTATGGGATACAATATAGTCAGTCAGCAGGCTGGTATAAGCAACAGCAGATGAAATCGTTCCGCCGGTCGAACTTGCGACATTCGAATTAGACATATTTGTCGTGCCTGTCATACTGGCAGACGGTCGAATAACACCGGTGATCTTCAATTCCATAGCATCGGAGAGCAGAGCCGTATCCAGATTGCTTACTTCCTGCCTGGCATAGGTGCCGTCTGTATTTTTCGTGTAATAATCACAGGCAGGAAGCATGTAGAACGTATGCTCCATCAGTTTCGTCAGGTCAATGGCCTTCTCCTCCGGATCTTTACCGTCTTCCTGGGCATCCAGTGCTGCGGCGTATTCCTCTTC
>JAFZQY010000061.1 GCA_017620155.1 Lachnospiraceae bacterium
GTGCCTGCCGGCATGGCGGAATTGGCAGACGCCCGGGACTTAAAATCCCGTGGGTAGTGATACCCGTGCCGGTTCGACCCCGGCTGCCGGCACTACAGTAAGCGCTTCGCGCTGACTGTGATAATTGCTGACGCAATTATCAAGTAACTCATAGCCGTAATGGCTGCATAACACCGCCGCTCAGGTTGCGGACGCTCCAACCCTTCCCTGGCGGACGGACAACTTTCAAGCAAAGGAGAGAAAACAATGATTTCACCCGAAAAGAAAACAGCTATCATGAACGAGTATGCAAGGACCCCCGGCGACACAGGTTCACCCGAGGTTCAGGTTGCAGTGCTTACTGCAAGGATCGCAGAGCTCACAGAGCATCTTAAGGCTAACCCCAAGGATCATCATTCAAGAAGAGGTATGCTTAAGATGATCGGTAAGAGACGTGGACTTCTTGATTATCTCAAGAGCAAAGATATCGAGAGATATCGTGAACTCATCAAGAAACTCGGTCTCAGAAAGTAATCGTATATAAAGGCGGCT
Source organism: Lachnospiraceae bacterium (assembly GCA_017620155.1). Classification (GTDB taxonomy): domain Bacteria; phylum Bacillota; class Clostridia; order Lachnospirales; family Lachnospiraceae; genus XBB2008. The sequence continues at coordinate 532 of JAFZQY010000061.1, forward strand.
TTCATAAAAGCCGCCTTTTTTAACTATCATGCATGCAAAATGCATGGTTTATTCACAAGAAGCCTGTATCCAGGCAGAAGGAGAAAATATGTATAAGACTTACACAATGGAACTGGCCGGACGTACACTCAAAGTAGACATCGGCCGCGTAGGCAAGCAGGCTAACGGATGTGCTTTCATGCAGTATGGAGACACCACCGTATTAAGTACTGCTACCGCATCGGAGAAGCCCAGGGACGGCATCGATTTCTTCCCCTGCTCGGTTGAGTATGAGGAGAAATTCTACTCCGTAGGAAAGATCCCCGGAGGTTTTAACAAGAGAGAAGGTAAGGCATCCGAGAATGCTGTTCTTACCAGCCGTGTTATCGACCGCCCCATGCGTCCTCTTTTCCCCAAGGATTATCGCAATGATGTGACACTCAACAACATGGTCATGGCAGTAGATCCCGCATGCCGCCCCGAGCTGGTAGCTATGCTGGGTACATCGATTGCAACATGTATATCCGATATTCCTTTTGACGGTCCCGTAGCCATGACTCAGGTAGGTATGGTAAACGGTGAGCTCATCGTAAACCCCGGTCAGGCTGACTGGGATAACGGAGATCTTAAGCTTACCGTAGCTTCCACCGCTACCAAGGTAATCATGATCGAGGCAGGAGCCAACATCATTCCCGAGGCTAAGATGCTTGAGGCTATCTATATGGCAGACGGCATCAACAAGAAGATCGTCGAGTTCATCAACGGTATCGTTGCTGAGGTTGGCAAGCCGAAGCACGCATATGAGAGCTGCGCTATTCCCGAGGAACTCTTCAATGCAATGAAGGAGATCGTTCCTCCGGCAGAGATGGAAACAGCGGTATTTACCGATGAGAAGCAGGTTCGCGAGGAGAACATCCGCAACATCACAGCCAGACTTGAAGAAGCTTTTGCAGACAAGGAAGACTGGCTTGCTATCCTCGGCGAGGCTATTTACCAGTATGAGAAGAAGACTGTACGCAAGATGATCCTTAAGGATCACAAGCGTCCCGACGGCAGACAGATCACAGAGATCAGACCTCTGGCTGCTGAAGTTGACCTTATCCCCAGAGTACATGGTTCATCCATGTTCACACGCGGACAGACTCAGATCTGTGATGTTGTAACTCTTGCTCCTCTTTCCGAGGCACAGAAGGTTGACGGACTTGATCCTAACATCACACAGAAGAGATACATCCATCACTACAACTTCCCCGCATATTCAGTGGGCGAGACCAAGGTTAGCCGCGGTCCCGGACGTCGTGAGATAGGTCATGGTGCTCTTGCAGAGCGTGCGCTTATCCCCGTACTCCCCAGCGAAGAGGAATTCCCTTATGCAATCCGTGCCGTATCCGAGACCTTTGAGTCCAACGGATCCACTTCAATGGCTTCCACATGTGCATCATGTATGTCACTGATGGCAGCAGGCGTGCCGATCAAGGCCATGGTTGCAGGTATCTCCTGTGGTCTGGTTACAGGCGATACAGATGATGATTTCGTACTTCTTACCGATATCCAGGGTCTTGAGGACTTCTTCGGAGACATGGACTTCAAGGTAACCGGTACTACCGAGGGTATCACCGCTATCCAGATGGATATCAAGATCCACGGTCTTACCCGCGAGATCGTTGAGGGCGCTATCGCAAGATGCCGTGAGGCAAGACTCTTCATCATGGATAACTGCATGAAGCCCGCTATTTCAGAACCCAGACCGACAGTTAACAAGTATGCTCCCAAGATCATCTCCATGCAGATCGATCCCGAGAAGATCGGTGAGGTTGTCGGACAGCGCGGTAAGACTATCAACGAGATCATCGCAAGATGTGACGTTAAGATCGATATCACCGATGATGGCAATGTATCAATCTGCGGTACCGATCAGGACAACATGGACAAGGCTAAGAAGATGATCGAGATCATCACCACCGAATTCGAGCAGGGTCAGGTATTCACCGGAACCGTTGTGAGCATCAAGGAGTTTGGTGCATTCATCGAGTTCGCACCCGGCAAGGAAGGTATGGTACATATCTCCAAGATCGCTAAGGAACGTATCAATCATGTGGAGGATGTACTCACCCTCGGTGATACAGTTACAGTAGTTTGTCTTGGCAAAGACCGCATGGGTCGTATATCATTCTCTATGAAGGATGTGGCTCAGCAATAAGTAGTCAGAGGGATATATGGAAGTTAGCTCTATAGACTATAACGAACAGGAACTGCCTCTCGATGCGCAGCTGAAGATACTTGAGGGACGTTATTCGCGCCTTCTGGATATTCTCGGTGCTGTGGTCGAGAGCCGCAGTCTCGGCGGCGGATCCCATATAGACAGGATCAAGAATTTCACACGCGTACTCACCGAGGAAGTGATGAATTCTTATCCGGAATATTTCATCAATCCGTATGTGGTTGAGGTCATAGTCTCTGCCAGTGCTCTTCATGACATCGGCAAGATCACGATTCCGGATGCGATCCTGTTTAAACCCGGAAGGCTCACGCGTGAAGAGTTTGATTACATGAAAACTCATACCACCAGAGGATGCGAGATACTCGACAGCATCGAAGGAGCCTGGACGGATGATTTCCGCAAAACGGCACACCAGATATGCCGCCATCATCATGAGAAATACGATGGCAAGGGATATCCCGACGGACTGCGCGGAGATGAGATACCGATATCCGCTCAGATCGTTTCCGTTGCCGATGTATATGACGCTCTGGTATGTGAGAGGGTATACAAAGATGCATTCACCAAAGAGCAGGCGTTCAACATGATCGTCTCCGGTGAATGCGGTATGTTCAATCCCAAGCTTATGGATGCTTTCCGCAAGTGTGCGGGTAAATTCGAGGCGCTTGTGGATGAGTACAGGACCAAAACAGGGGAGATTCAGTGAAGATAGTTATCGTCATAACTGTCATCGTAATTATCATCTTAGCAGTTCTTATAGCGGCATCCTGCTTTTTCTTCAACATGGTCTTAAAGGCCACCAAAACAAGAAAAGAGGATGTTCTCACTCCTCTTTTGTGTCCGAACGAGCGCGTGGAAGGCGATGAGGTGCAGAACCGTTTCGTCGATACCAGGACGCGCATACGCGCTGAAGGCGCCGAATTTGACAGGACCATGTCTCCGGTCGAGATAGTCAATAAGTCAGGCTTAAAGCTTTACGGCCGGTACAGATTACGCCCCGAAAAAACAAATAAGTGGATCATCAGTGTCCACGGATACCGCGACGATCACAGATTCATGCTTCCCTATGTGATGCGGTTCTACGAAGCCGGTTACAATGTTTTTACACAGGATAACCGTGCTCACGGAATGAGCGACGGAGATTACATCTCCATGGGATGGCTGGACAAGGATGATGTCTATGAGTGGATAAACTGCATCACGCGCATGGATATCGACGCTCAGGTCGTGGTTCACGGTGTGTCGATGGGCGGCGCGACCACGATGATGCTGTCTGGATTAAACCACCCCGCAGTCATCGGATATGTGGAGGATTGCGGTTACACGACCACCTGGGACATGTTCAAGGTCGTCATGAACAGGGATTATCATCTTCCCACTTTTCCGATCATGAACGTGACAAATCTTATGAGCCGGATCAGGTTGGGGTATGATTTCAGGAAATCATCGGCACTTTCCCAGATAACCAAGTGTAAGAAACCCATCATGTTCATTCATGGTGAAAAAGATAGTTACATTCCGCCGGAAATGTGCCATACTTTATATAGTGCTTTTCAGGGAGAAAAAGACATGTACATAGCTCCGAATGCAGGTCATGCTGAGTCCATGGATTACGATCCCGATACATATTTTGAAAGAGTTTTAGAGTTTATAGGCAGGCTCTAGCCTGTACCAATAAGAAAAAGAAATAAGCCGGAAGGGAGAAAGAAATGGGTATTATCGACAGATTCAAAGAAATCATGACTGCAAACTTCAATGCGCTGCTTGATAAGGCTGAAGATCCCGAAAAGATGATCGATCAGTACATGCGCAACCTTGAAGAAGATCTTGCAAAGGTTAAGCAGGAGACCGCTTCGGTCATGGCTGATGAGAAGAACGCTCAGCGTAAGGTTGAGGCATGTAAGGCCGATATAGACAAGATGGCCGAGTATGCGCGCAGAGCCGTTACTGCAGGTAATGACGAAGAGGCTAAGCAGTTCCTTAAGAAGAAGGCAGATCTGACAGATCAGCTGGCCGTACTTGAGAAAGATTATCAGCTCGCCTGCGACTGCTCCGCTAAGATGCGTCAGATGCATGATAAGCTCGAGAGCGATATCTCATCTCTTAAGACCAGACGTGATACCCTTAAGGCAAAGATAAAAGTAGCAGAGACTCAGCAGAAGCTCAACCAGATCGGTTCCGGACTCGCAAGTGCCGGCAACAATATGGCTGCTTTCGACCGTATGGAAGAGAGAGTCAACCATATGCTGGATGAGGCAGATGCAATGGCACAGCTCAATTCTACCGAAGATACTTCCAATGTTGAGGAACTCACCAAGAAGTATGATGCCGATTCCAAGTCGGCTGCAGTCGATGACGAGCTCGCTGCTCTCAAGGCTGAAATGGGTCTTATGTAATATTTTCATATAGAAAGCTTTGGAAGTCATGGATTTAAGTAAACTGCTTAACCCCATGCAACTGCAGGCTGTATATCAGACAGAAGGTCCCGTGCTGATACTTGCGGGGGCCGGAAGCGGCAAGACCAGAGTTTTGACTTACCGGGTGGCTTATCTTATTGAGCAGGGTGTTAGTCCGTGGAATATCATGGCGATCACTTTTACCAATAAGGCCGCAGGTGAGATGAAGGGCAGAGTGGAAGAAATAGTCGGATCCGGATCGGAAAGCGTTTGGATCGCTACCTTCCACTCTTCGTGTGCCCGGATACTTCGCAGATATATAGACCGGCTGGGGTATGATACCAATTTTGCCATATATGATACCGATGATACCAAGAGCATCATCAAGGAAGTGGCGAAAAAACTGAATATAGACACCAAGAGGATCAAGGAACGCACCATCATGAGCGAGATCTCGTCAGCCAAGAACGAGATGATAAGTCCCGAGGAGTACGAAAGAATGTACGGGGGCGATTTCATTCTTGGAAAAGTGTCCGAGTGCTACGCGGAGTACGAGAAGGCTCTTAAGAAAAACAATGCGCTCGATTTCGACGATCTTCTGCTTAAGTGTGTGGAACTTTTCAAGAAAGATCCCGATGTCCTCAGGGGATATCAGGACCGTTTCAGATATATATGCGTGGATGAGTATCAGGATACGAACAACGTGCAGTTCGAGTTCATCCGTCTGCTCGCCGAGGCGCATCACAACATATGCGTGGTAGGCGACGATGATCAGTCCATATATAAGTTCAGGGGCGCCAATATACGCAATATCCTGGACTTCGAGGAAGTTTATCCCGAGGCGAAGACGATCAAGCTTGAGCAGAACTACCGCTCGACATCCAATATCCTGAATGCGGCCAACGCCGTGATCGCCCACAATTCAAACCGCAAATCCAAGACTCTCTGGACCGATAAGGGTGACGGCGATACGCTTCATTTCGAACTGGTCGATACGGCATGGGATGAGGCGAATTATATAGCCGATGACATAGGGCGTAAGCTCAGAAAGGGAGCGGATTATCGTGATATGGCGATCCTTTACCGGACCAATGCCCAGTCGCGTATTCTCGAGGAGAGCCTGATCATGGCAGGCCTGCCCTATAATGTAGTGGGCGGGACCAACTTCTATTCACGCCGTGAGATCAAGGACATACTTGCCTACCTTAAGACGATCGATAACGGAAGGGATGACCTGGCCTGCAAGCGTATCATCAATATCCCCAAACGCGGGATAGGCGCTACTTCTGTGGTTAAGATCCAGGAGTACGCCGATGCGCACGGAATCAGCTTCTATGAAGCTGCCTGCGAGGCTCAGTCTATCTCATCACTCGGCAAAAGCGCATCGAAGCTCACGCCTTTTGTAAATACGATCAGAGTGTTAAAGGCCAAGAACGGCGAACTGTGCCTGACGGATCTTTTTGACGATCTGATGGAGACCATAGATTACGAAGCCTATCTGGAGGGATTAAACGAAGAGGATACGGATGACCGTATAGCCAATATCGATGAACTCCGTAACAAACTCGTCGTTTATGAGGAGACCGCAGAGGAGCCGACACTGTCCGGATTCCTTGAGGAGGTGGCTCTGGTGGCCGATATCGACGGCGTGGATGATGATGACAATAAGATCCTGCTCATGACGCTTCATTCGGCCAAAGGTTTGGAATTTCCTCATGTGTATATCGCCGGGATGGAGGACGGAGTCTTCCCCGGAACCATGTCCATCATCGCCGATGACAGGTCGGAGATAGAAGAGGAGCGCCGCCTGGCATATGTGGGCATCACCAGGGCAAAAGAGAATCTCACGCTGACTGCAGCAAGATCGCGCATGATCCGCGGTGAGACCGAGCACTATCCGATAAGCCGGTTCGTTCGTGAGATACCCGACTCGCTTCTTAAGAACAGGGTGCCCGACAGAGTAAGAGGCATCGAGGATGCTCCAGTGATTAAGAGCGTTCCCAAGCGTCCTGTGGCTGTAAAAGGTACCGCGCAGGTTGCCAAGCCTTATATTTTGCAGGTGACGCAGAACGCAGCAGCCGCAATGAAAACCGCGGGCAATGTGACAAATGGCACATTGGATTATTCCGTCGGAGACCGCGTGGTTCACTTCAAATACGGAGAGGGAGAAGTGACCGGTATAGAGCCCGGACCGAAAGACTATCGGGTCACCGTCAATTTTGACACCGGGGGACAGAAGGTCATGTACGCGGGGTTTGCGAAGCTAAAAAAGATATGATATAGTTTGAGTGATAAGGAGGGTTATCATCATGACTAAAACAGAGATTCTTGATAAGATCGAAGATTTGTATGCAAGCAGCAAACTTCCCGACATAGATGCGATCGGTGCTTTGAATAAACTTCTGAAAAAAGAGAAGGAAGAGGAAGAAGAAGCAGCCAAGAGCGCAGCCGTTGTCTGGATATTTGCGATAGTTGGGGTTATCGTTGTCGTTGCCTGCATAGCATATTTTGTTTACAGGTATTTCGAGCCTGACTATCTTGAGGACTTTGAGGACGACTTTGATGATGATTTCGATGAATTCGATGACGAGTTCTTTGAGAAGGATGTAGACTGATCTCTACAGGACTTCGTTTATAGCATCCGGCATCCCGTTAACTTCGACGGGGTTAGCTGCATAACCGTTCATTACAGGCATCTGTATATCCATGAGGACTACATCGTAGATCCCGGGTACAGATGCCTGAATTTTATCTACGGTAATCTGTATAGTACAATCGGGCGGTATCGGATATACTTATATTTATGAAAAAAGGAATGGAAAAGATCGGAAAAGTCCTGAGAACGGACTATCCGAACAAAGGAATAGTGATGACGGATGAAGGCCCCGTGAAAGTGGCCTGTGCGCTTCCCGGACAGACTGTCCGTATCACGATCAAGAAGGTCAGGAACGGAAATGCGGAAGGGATCCTGAGAGAGGTAGTAGAGAACGCGGATATCGAGACCGATCCCGCATGCCCTCATGCCGGCAGATGCGGCGGCTGCCTGTATCAGACATATCCTTATGAGGAGGAGGTAAGGATAAAAGAAGGACAGGTCAGACGGCTTATAGAGCCTGTGCTGGAATGTCAGGAGAGCCCGTATGAGTTTGAGGGTATCTTAGGCAGCCCGGTCCATGAAGGATATCGTAATAAGATGGAGTTTTCCTTCGGCGATTCTTATAAGGACGGACCGCTGGCTTTAGGGATGCACGTCAGACGGAGCATGTATGATATCGAGACCGTGACCGGATGCTGCATAGCCGATCCGGATTACGGAAAGATCATAGAATGCACTTTGGATATATTCGGCAGCAGGCATGTACCGTATTATCACAGGAATACACATGTCGGATACTTAAGGCATCTTCTCGTCAGACGCACCCGTACGGGCGAGATCCTGATAGGGCTTGTGACTTCAGGACAGAGTGAGCTGGTGCCGGGCACCATGACCAGCGCGGTCAACGACGCGGCGCCGGACGGCGAAGAAGCGCTTCTTTCTCTATATAAGGACGAGCTTCTCAGGCTGGAAGCAGACAGCGTGCTGAGCGGCAATATCCGCGGGATCCTGCACATCGTAAACGACTCGGTGTCCGATGCTGTCAAGGCCGATCGTATAGATATTCTGTATGGAGAGGAATATATCACTGAGAAACTTTGCGGCCTGGAATTCAAGATCTCCACTTTTTCATTTTTCCAGACGAATACATACGGAGCGGAGGTACTCTACGGTAAGGTTAGGGAATACGCCGAATCGCTGGGAGACCTCGGAGACGGAGCAATCTACGATCTGTACTCGGGAACCGGCACGATCACTCAGATCATGGCCGAAGATACTTCTGCCGAATGCGTGGGTGTAGAGATCGTGGAGGAGGCCGTCGAAGCGGCAAAAGAGAACGCTCTGCGAAACGGCCTGTCAAACTGCAGATTCATCGCTGGCGATGTGCTAAAAGTCCTTGATGATCTTACCGACAAACCGGCGCTCATCATCTTAGATCCGCCCAGGGAGGGAATCCATCCCAAAGCCATGCCCAAGATCCTGTCGTACGGAGTTGAGCATATCATCTATGTATCATGCAAAACGACTTCCCTGGTCAATGACCTTCAAGCCTTCCTCGAAGCCGGCTACGAAGTCCGTAAACTCTGCCCTGTAGATCAATTTCCCCGCACGGGAAATATTGAGGTAGTAGTTTCTTTGGGCAAGAATTTTGCGAAGCCGAAGGATTATGTTCAGATTGGCATTGACGCTGAGAATTATTACAGGATAAAGGATAACAAATGAATGATTTGAGAACAAAACAGTTTCAAATACTGACAGATATCAATCTCGTGTGGGATTTTCTGACGGATATATATGATCGTGAGAATGGGAGCGGTGTGGCAGCACCGTTCTTTGAACATGCCATTCTTGCGTCCTGGATGGATAATTCCTATTCATATCTCAACAGATTCTGGTTTGATGGAGACAAGACTGTTGCGTTTGTATTTTATGAAGCACCTGCGACAGATATCTACTTCAGCGTGCGCAGGGGATATGAGTATCTTGCGGACGAACTGATAGATTATGCAATGACAAATATGCCGAATTGGAACGGAGAGCAGCAGTTTGTTCTTTTTAACGGTCAGGAATACATTATGGAAGCTGCAAAGAAGCGCGGATTCAAGATGGTTTTTGAATATGAGGACAGAATTTTTGATTTCAAGAACAAACTGAATTATGAGATACCTGAAGGGTATCATTTTGTTGAACCCGATGATATAGATCCTGTCAAAATCGGAAAGCTCTGCTGGTACGGTTTTGATCATGGGGACAAGGGTGAGTTTGTAAACTGGGATAAACAGGATACATCATTAGATTGGACGCCGGAAAAATCCTATAAGGACTGCCTTGGCGATATTATGGCACCGCGTCCGCATTCGACACATGAATATGACGTTATCATAGCCGATGATCAGGGCGAATATGTCTGCTATTCCGGGATGTGGTGGGTACCTCAGAACAAACTGGCATACATGGAACCTCTTTGTACAGCGCCTGAGCACAGGCACAAGGGACTTGCAGCAGCGGCTTTGACTGTTCATTATCGCAGGATGAAAGCTCTTGGTGCAACGCACATGACAGGAGGCGGAGATCCTTTCTATGAGAAGATTGGATATGGAAAGGGATTGCATTGGAGTTTTTGGAAAATAGAGAATAAATAGAAAATAATGGCGTTAACGAGTCAATAATTTAAAAAACAAGAATAATGTTGCGATAACTTGATAAATTCGATCACCTCTCGTATAATATACGTGAGGTGATTTTGTATGAAACTGTTTAGAAGAGAAAAATATATTTCACGGATCAGACCCTTTTTTCATGATACTGAAATGATCAAGGTCATAACGGGAATACGTCGCTGCGGGAAGTCAAGTCTGATGCAGACTGTTTCGGAAGAATTGGCAGAAAATGGTGTAAGCGTAAAAAATATATTCTTTTATAACCTTGATAAATACGGATATAAAAACATAAAGACTTCGGAAGCGCTGGAGGAACTGCTTTTCGGAAGTGAGCGTCAAGAGGGCATAAAATACGTATTTATTGATGAAATACAGAATGTTGAAAGCTTTGAGCCTGTGTTGGAAGCACTCAGGTTGGAAGAGGAATATTCTATTTTCATAACCGGATCGAATTCATATCTGTTAAGCGGTGAATTAGCAACTAAACTTACGGGACGCTATATTGAATTTGAGATTCAGACGCTTGGTTTTGACGAATATGAAGCGATGAAGTCATTCTATGGAAAGAAAACTGACAAAGATATACTAAGGGAATTTGACTCATATCTTCTTAGCGGTGGTTTTCCTAAGGCGCTATTCTATGATGAACTCTCGGAGAAACAGTTGTATGTAAAAACCGTTCTTGAAGACATTTTCAATAAAGATATAAAAGGACGAGTCAAAATCAAAAACGTAGAGGCATTCAATATTGTTCGAAACTATGTGATCAATAATTTTGGCTCAACAGTCAGTATCAGTAATATATGTGATGATTTGAAAAAAACAGGCATGGCGATTACCCGTCCTACAATTACCAGATACATACAGGCACTGTCTGATGCAAAGATAATCAGTGAATGTACTCGGTTTGATATGAAATCCAGGCGTTCTATGAAGAATGAAAAGAAGTATTATCTGGCGGATCTGGGATTATATTTTTCAACCAACACTGATAATCGTATTAACTATGGACCGGTACTTGAAAATATTGTTTACCAATATGCCAGGTCTATGGGATATAAGGTAAGCGTCGGAAGAATCGGCAATCTGGAATGTGATTTTGTTCTACGTAGTACGCAGAACGAATATGCTTATGTCCAGGTTGCATTAACGATTATGGACAGCAAAAAAACAGAAGACAGAGAGTACAGACCTCTTGAAAGCATTGCAGACGGTTATCCGAAATATTTGGTTACTCGCAGAGACCTGATACAAAAAAGAAACGGGATTAAACATGTAGATATAATTGATTTCATTCTTGAAGGAAGATTATTTGATTGATTCAATATAGAGAATTCTTGCCCACTGGGCAGAACGTCGAGACGGTTGTATGAATTTGTTGACTGAAAATCTGATTCTCAGAACTCTTTCCGTGGATGACCTGGATGAGATGGCGCGAATGTGGAATTATCCTGCAGGTGTGACTTCCGAAGAGGCGGCAGAGATTCTGAAGGGAATGCAGGAAAATCTAAAAAAGAATAAGCCCGGGGCAATATACCATTTTTGTCTTGGCGTTTTTGAAAAGAATGATCCGCAACATATCATCGGATGGTGCGGGCTCGATGGTACAGTTGCCCCCGGACAGACGGTTCTGTTTTACATCATCGACGAAAAGTATCGAGGCAAAGGCTATGCGACGCAGTGTGCCGTTGAATTGTTAAGATATGCCTTTGAAGATATGGGCTGCGAAAGTATTCAGGGAGGTTGCGCCGATGACAATAGAGCATCTTACCGTGTCATGGAAAAAGCAGGGATGAGACTCATATCAAGAACAAAGCACGGCGGGTACAATTTTGCGATCGACAGGAGGGCTTTCTTTAACAGAGATTAAGAGAAATA
>JAFZQY010000062.1 GCA_017620155.1 Lachnospiraceae bacterium
GTCTGGCCGATCTGCTCACTGTAGCATATCGTAGTCTGGAGGAAGCTCCCTTAACATGAGTAAGGACCTGGACCACAAATATATAGCGACTCTGGTTCTGAAACTGCAGCGCGGAGACTCCGATGCTTTCACCCAGATCTACGGTCTTACATATAATAAGGTATATAATTACGCGCGCCATTATCTGAGAGATGACTATCTGGCTCAGGACGCGGTGCAGGAAATCTATATTCTGGCATATAAAAATATCACCAGATTAAACGATGCTACCCTTTTTGTGGCCTGGCTCAACCAGATATCATTCCATGTATGCCACGATATCAGCCGTAAGAACACCAAGGATTACGGTGCCATCACGGATCCCGAACTTCTCGAGATCATCCACGACGAAAATGACGACGCCAATCCTTCAGAACGTTCCGAGAAGAACGAAGAGGTCGAGCTTCTTCAGGCTGCTATCGACAAGCTGCCCGCTCACGAGAAGCAGTGCATCATCTTAAGATACTTTAATGACATGAAGATCGATGAGATAGTCGAGATCTTAGGTTACAGCAAATCATCGGTCAAGAGATACCTTATCAGCGGAAAAGAACACCTCGCCGAGGCTTTCGGCCGAAGCACGGCAGATATCAAGAAAGAAGATTAACAGGAGAAGATCATGTCCGTTTTCCACAGAAGCAAAAGATATACAATGAAAAAGGATGCAGCATCCTCTACTCTCGCAAATGTCTTAAGGACGGTTGAGAAGACAAACAACACGCCCATAGACAAGATGCTGAAGAAGCGTGTGAATGCCGCAAAAGGGTATTCGAGATACTTAACGGCGGTAAAGCTCATGCTCGCATTCACGCTGGTCGTGCCTCTCGTATTTGTTTTTACTGCTAATGCAAAAGGCGCTCCGGCCAAGGCAGACATCTCTGTTAATGATTATTTCGTACAGGACGGAATGCTCTGGATCGACTTGGATGGTCCGTTCATCGATTACACCTCGATATATGCAAAATCGGGCAGCGGATCCACGGTATTTCCTCTGGAGTATAACTCCGGAACCGGCATGATCACTTTCCCCTATGACGAAACCGAATGGAACATATATGTCAGCGACTTAAACAGCGAAACAGTACACATGCTGCTCACGCCGCCGGCCAAGTGATATTTTTCAAAAATGTTCAGACCCGGATGTAAGTACAAATTCATAACGGCGCTTTCGCTGGCCGTCACCTTAAGCCTGTCCGGCTGCGGATCCGCGGCATATGTTAACGGTTCATCCACAGACGCATCACAGGTAGGAGGCGACAGGACCGCCACCGGTTCGAGCCAGGCTCCGGGCGATGGTGCGCCCGTCGAAGCCCAGCCCGTGGCTACGCCGGAGACCAGTGGCCAGGGAACCAGGGATAACACCCCTCTTTGCCTTGAACCGACACAGCCCGGCACGGATGTACTCGGAAACGATCTTGCCCAGATCGATTTTTCCAATGCCAAGGACGGGTATTTCTCCGTGGAATATCTGGGAACCTGTGAAAAGGTCAAGATGCAGGTGACATGTCCCAATACCGTTACCTATACATATACTCTGACAGGCGGATGGGAAGTCTTCCCTCTGACCATAGACAGCGGAACATATTCAATAGGTATATTCGAGAACATAGCCGGTTCGGAGTATTCAACAGCTTTCAGAACCGATATCGATGTGACGATCGAGGATGAATTCGGTCCGTACCTCTATCCGAACCAGTATGTGAACTTCAAAGAGGGCGACCCCTGCGTGGCAATGGGTGAGGATCTAGCCTATTTTGCCAATACGGATCTCGATGTGGTCACCAATATATATAACTACATGATCCAGAACGTCACCTATGATACCGATTTGGCCAATTCGGTCGAGAGCGGTTATCTGCCCGACCCCAACAGGACCCTGGAATCGGGAACGGGCATATGTCTGGACTATTCATGTCTGATGGCCTCCATGCTCAGGAGCCAGGGAATCCCCACACATATGGAGATAGGGTATGCGAGCACCGCATATCATGCATGGATATCGGTATATCTCAGAGAGACCGGTTGGGTCAACGGCATCATAGAATTCAACGGAACCAGCTGGGAACTGATGGATCCTACTTTTGCGGCAAGCTCCAGTGCATCCGAACTGCAGGAGTTCATCGGCGACGGAAACAATTACGATACCAAATATATTTATTAACCGGAATAAGATAAGCCAAGCATTAATATAAGGAAAGGAAGAACCAATGGCTAACAGTAAGAAACTCAGCAACGCCGAACTGGCAACATTTTTCGGTCAGATGGCTATGCTCCTCGACGGCGGCATCTACTACCGCGAAGGTCTCGAGATTATGATGAACGATACCAAGAGCCCCTCGGCCAGGGCCGTTCTCGAGCAGATAATCGCAGAGCTTAATGAGCACGGTCAGTTTGATGTGGCCCTCGAAAAGACCGGAGCCTTCCCGGAGCATGTAATCCGCATGGTCAGGTTGGGACTGCGGGCCGGCGACGACAAGGCGATCTGCCACTCTCTCGCCGACTACTACGACAGACAGGAAGCCATCTCCGAAGGCGTAAAGAATGCCGTTACATATCCCATGATCATGATCTTCATGATGCTGCTGGTCATCATAGTCCTGATCACCAAAGTTCTTCCTATATTTAATCAGGTATTTAATCAGCTGGGCAGCCAGATGAACGCTTTTTCATTAAGCCTCATGAACTTCGGCAGCAAACTCAGTTCATCTTCCATCGTGCTCGTCATCCTGCTCGTCGTACTGATCGCGGCTTTTATCTTTTTCTCAAAAGTACCCGTCGGCAGAAAGATGTTCGCAAGGTTCGTGGATGTATTTCCGCCCACGCGTAAGTTCAATGACGCGGTCGCATGCTCCAGATTCGCGAGCGGTATCGCGATGGTCTACGGACGCATGGATACCTACGAAGGTTTCGACCTCGTAGCAGGGCTTATAGATAACGCCCGCATGAGTGCCAAGATAGAGAAGTGCAAGAGTTTCCTCCTCGAAGGAAAAGAGTATTCACAGGCTCTGCAGGATGCCGAGATCTTCTCGAGCGTGCAGTCCAGAATGGCGTCCATCGGTTTCAAATCCGGTAACCCGCAGCAGGCCATGAACAGGATCGCCGATGATTACGACAAGGAAGTGGATAAGCGCATCCATGACATCATCGCGGTTTTGGAACCTACACTCGTCATCATCCTTTCACTCATCGTAGGCATGATCCTGCTTTCGGTCATCCTGCCGCTCATGGGCATCATGAGTTCGATCGGATAATTCGTCGAATAGGTTAGAGCAAAGATTCGGATCAGTATATGAACAGATTCAGTACCGGAAGAAAAGCAATATTGTTCAGCAAGTTTTCCAAGTTCCTGCCTCTCGTAATGGGACTGATAGTGATCGCTGTCTTTCTCTTCGGAGTAAACTATGTCAGCGCATCCTCTCTCGAGGGACAGCAGGAAAGTCTGGAAAAGGCCATATCCCGCGATGTGGCTCAGTGTTATGCCGTTGAGGGGACCTATCCTCCCGACTTAGAGTACCTGGTCGACCATTACGGCCTGACCTACAACGAAGACCTGTTCTTCGTGGACTACCAGTCGATCGGCGGCAACATTTATCCCGACATCACGATCATCCGGCTTGCTGAGGAGAAATAACGAAACGACATGGAATTTAACGGCGAAAGAAAACATATGGTGGACATCCTGTTCGTCCTGACACTCTTCTTCGTGTTTGCGCTTTCCGCACTCACGCTGGTCGTGCTGGGCGCTAACGTATACAGGAGCACCGTTAATCATATGGATGAGAGCTTCACGGACAGGACCTCCTATGCGTATGTCACACAGAAGCTGCGCCAGAACGATGAATCCGGCGCTCTGTCTGTCGGCGAGTTCGGAGGTTGTAACGCCTGCATCATCACCCAGGAGATCAACAACACCATATACAACACATATATTTATGCATATGACGGCTATCTGTGCGAACTTCTCACAAGAGCCGATATGGATATGGGACCGGAGGACGGAACCAGGATACTCGAGCTAAATGATTTTGAAATAGAGCAGATCACCCCGAAACTGTCCAAGATCCATCTGTCGTTTACGGACGGCGAGGAAATGAGCGTATATGTGAGTACGCACACCGACTCATAACCGTAATTAGGAGACTGACTTTTGAAGACCAACTCGAAAACAAGTCTGTTCCTGATGGAACTGATCATAGTCATACTGTTCTTCTCGATCGCTTCGGTCGTGTGTGTCCAGCTGTTCGTAAATGCGTACAGCACGAACGAGTCTACCAAGCGTACTACGCAGGGAACCGTCATCGTTCAGGGGCTAGCCGAGCAGTTCCTGGGCTGCAGCGGCGATCTTAATGCCGTAAGCTTGCTCTATGACACGGATGAAACATATCCCGAGACGGATACCGCAAAAGGGATAATGGTCATCGGGTATGACAGCGACTGGCTCGAAACAAGCGCCGATAAAGCTCCGGCGTATCTGGCAAACATAACCGTTACCGATGAAAACGGCAACGCTCTTCCCGAAGATGCATGGAGTACGGGCGGTACCATGATGGTCGCTCAGATAGAAGTGCGTGATGCTTCATCCGGCGAGCAGATAACCACCCAGGAAGTAAAACACTATGTTCCTTACAGGCTGGAGGAGACTGACTGATGAGTATCAAGAGACAAAAAGAAACCACCGGCGTAAACGTGGGAACATCTTCTCTTCTTCTGGTCTTCGTGGTAATGTGCCTCGTATCATTCGCTACGCTTGCTACCGTATCCGCCAGAGCAGATGAGAAACTGAACAACAAGGTCACCGAAAGATCCGCAAGCTACTATGCCGCCTGCAACGAAGCGGAAGAACGCCTTGCGGGCATAGATGATACTCTCCGCACCCTGTACGCGGGAGTATCCGACAGAGACGACTATTATGCCCAGGCCGGCACTGACATCGACTTCGCGATACCCGTATCGGACGTACAGACCTTGAGCGTCAGCGTCAAGGTAAACTATCCCGACAACGGAGAAGATCATTTCTATACGATCACAAAATGGAAACTCGAGACAACAGGTTCGCTTATTGAGGAGAAGCCACAGACCTTGAACCTGCTCTTTTAAAACTTCACATCAGAGAATCAAGACGGCGGTGTATCTGCGGATCCTCGTATTTATCAAGAAAATCGAGACCCAGATACACTTTTTCTTTTGCAAAAGTAACATTATCTATCTGAGTGATCACGCTCACGAGCTTATCCACTTTGAGCGTGCGCATGTCATTCATCACTTCCATGGGAAATCTTCCGCGGATCACGATCGCATCCGGGAATTCTTTTTCATAATCCAGAACGTCTCTGGGATGAGGCTTGATGATGATGTTATGGTCATCGCGGTACATGTCTATGACATCCCCGAAAAGTTGCTTACGAACGTCGAGTTCGCATAAGGGCTCGGTCAGGATCATGGCATAGGGCTTATCATCTCCCGCCGACTTTAATTTCTGAGCCAGAGCATCAGCATCCTCAAGGAAGATATGCACTATCTTATCGTGGTCTTCATCGCTCAAGCGGCTTACAAGTTCGCGCCTTGGTACCTCGATGACATTCGGAGGCACATTGTGGTTCGCGCTTATGTCGTTTACTTCATAATCAATGCAATATCTGCTGTATCCGCATTCTATGAAGATGAGACCCATCTTGGACAGGAGTTTCTTGACCCCGAAGGCGCGCTTATTCGCAAGATATGCCTGATCGTCGAGCTTACCGGAATTAAGGCCGTCCTCCAGCGCATGATAGGGAAGCTTCTTATAATTCAGATAATATCCTATCGGGTCTGAATCGCAGAATACATAGATATCTTCATAGGAAGACAGATCCGTAGGGATGAACTGCTCCTGAAGCTTACCGAGAAGTTTGGTATAGCGGATACGCTGAAGCATGTTTGCAACTAAGTTTCCCTTATTACTATGATGCGACCTGATCTCCTCAGATCCTGATCCGTCATTCTCTTCATATCTGTATATATGTCCGAAAATTCCCTGAGCCGCAAGACGTTCATCCAAGGATTCAAAGTCGTTTGAGAGCGTGCTTAATACTATGTCCGCCTCGCCGTAATGCTCACGGCCGCGCACAAGTTCCTTCACCACTGCGACATACGCATGGTAATACGTGTGGCATATATAAATTCTCTTTTTGGACTTAACGTTTGCCATGGGATCAATTATCTTTCGGACGCATTTCCACATACAATTATATCGCGTGAGCGCCCATTTTGTCGATGCGATTGTCTTGTCTGGTCGTATGGGATAATTTATAATTAATTAGTTGGATAAAAGAGAGGAGACGCCCTTATGAAAATGAGATATTGCAAAAGATGCCTGCAGCCAGATACACGCCCGAACGTAGTTTTTGATGACGAGCAGATATGCTTTGCCTGTCGCTATGAAGAATCCAAGGCGACCATAGACTGGGCCGCCAGAGAAGCTGAACTCAAGGCCATTGCCGATGAAGCTAAGGCGGAAGCCAAAAAGCGCGGTAATGTCTACGACTGCGTGATCGGTGTATCCGGCGGAAAAGATTCAACCTTCCAGGCTCTTTATGCAAGAGACCGCTTAGGAATGAATCCCCTGCTTATAAACTGTGCTCCCGACGAGATCACCGACATCGGCCGCCACAATATCGATAATCTGAACAACATGGGCTTCGATATCATATCGATCAGGCTCAACCCCATAGTAGCCAAAAAACTCGCCCGCAAGAGTTTCTTCGAAAGAGGCAACATAATCGCCGCATCGGAATACTGCCTGTGGGCTTCCACCTATATCATGTCCGTCAAGTTCAACATCCCGCTGATCATTCAGGGTGAGAATGCCGCGCTGACCTTAGGCGCCGCTAAAAACCAGGAGCCTACCGGCAATGCCTTCAGCGTGACACAGCTTGATACCTTAAGCCAGCAGAAGGTCGAGGATTTCATCGATCTTTCACAGAACATCACCGAGAAGGATCTCTTCTTCTACCAGATACCTTCGGTAGCCGAGATGCAGGCGATGGGGACCAAAGCCATTTTCCTTCAGTACTACACCAAGGAATGGTCTCAGGTCACCAATGCAGACTTCGCCGTAGCAAGAGGCCTGCTCGGACGCCAGGACGATCTCCACGATCTCGGAAGATACAGAAGATATACCGCTCTCGACTCGGATCTCCAGATAGCTAACCAGACCATCAAATATCTCAAGTTCGGTTTCGGCTATGCGACCGACGAGATCTGCTACGATATCCGCGAGGGACGTTTTTCACGCGAAGACGGCAAATGGTACGTGAATGAATTCGACGGGCTCTGCGGACAGAAATACATCGACATAGCCTGCAAGTATCTCTCGATCACCGAGGAGGAGTTCTGGGAAGTTGTCGACAGATTCGTGAACCGTGATCTTTTTGAGAAAAAGGACGGCAAATGGGTTCCCAGATTCACGGTAGGTGAAGACTACGATTCGGAAGCCTGACATGAGCGAGAAGACTAACCGGTTTAAAAGCATTCACAACCCCGATAGCCTGAAAAAAGGCTGGTACATATACATCTGCGCTGCGCTCCTTGGTCTTCAGGCCCTGGTCTTTCTGATATTCAGGGGCAATTCCTATCTGCAGATTCACGACAATCTCGATCTGTTCATGGCTCATTACGAGATGCTTAAGAAAGGGCATCTGTGGTTTGCCCATTCTACTGCCGCGCCCATTCTTCACGGGGTATCCAGGGATCTGTTCGGATCGGAATTCCTGCTGTATAACCTGCTCTATATCATACTGCCCGGAGTATGGGCATATCTGGCGGGATATGCCTGCAAGATCGCCATAGGCATCTTCTCGTTCACGCTCCTTGCTAAGGACATTTACACCGATTCTTATGAAAAATACAAGCCCGTCATCATAATATGCGCGACGGCTTTCGGTCTTATCCCCGTATTTCCCACATACGGCATCGCTTTTACATCCGTGCCGCTGATCATATGGCTCTTAAGACGCATATATATGTCGGAGGGTCCTCTTAAGATGCGCATCCCTCTCTATATCGCAGTCTTCTGCTATCCGTTCCTGTCTTATTTTTCATATCACGGATTCTTCATACTGTGCTATATGTGCGCAGCCTTTATAATCCTGTGGATCAAAGATAAGAAGTTCCCCGGCCGGATCCTTGCTTCGATAGTGATCCTTTCGCTCGGATATGTCGCATTTGAGTACAGACTGTTCGGAGCGATGCTTTTGACCGATACGGTCACTATACGCACGACGATGGATCACGGAGATCTAAGCCTCTCAGGCGCACTGAAAACAGCATTTGATGAATTCGTCAATGCTTCTTTCCACAGTGAAGACTCCCACACCTATGTGATACTCGGAGTCGTACTGATCGCGATCGTGCTTATCAACGCATCTTACATAAAGAATAAATGTGCCGGGAAGATCCTGACCGATCCGATCAATCTCGTGATGCTCGTGATCATCTTCAATGTATTAAACTTCGGTCTGTACCTCTATCCCCCCTACAGACACCTGCTTGAAACACTGGTACCCAAGCTTACCGGATTCGAGTTTGCCAGGACCGCCTTTTTCAATACTTTCCTGTGGTATGCGGAACTGCTCCTGGTATGCATAAGGCTTTATGACCGTGCCGGTCAACGCGGACGCGCACTCGCAAACACGATAGCCGTTGCCGCGCTCATAGCCGTCATGTTCGTTCCCCAGGTCTATAACGATTTCTACTATACCTGCTACAATCAGGCTTACAAGATCATCAAGCACGCCGATACCAGTACCGTAAACTATAATGAATTCTATTCCACGGATCTCTTTGAGGATATAAAAGATGATATCGGATATAACGGTGAATGGTCCGCCGCATACGGAATGCATCCGGCAGTACTTAATTACAACGGCATAGCGACCGTAGACGGCTATCTGGGCATGTATGCTCAGGAGTATAAAGAGAAATGGGGACGCGTAATTGCCCCTGCTCTTGCAGGCTCGCCTTCACTTAAATCATATTATGACGGATGGGGTGCAAGAGTCTGCCTCTATTCAGGATCAGACGAGAATACCTACGCGCCTTTACGCGTGATGGAATTAAACGACAATAACCTGTATGTCGACATGGATGAACTAAGGTCCTTAGACTGCAGATATATCTTCTCAAGGATCGATCTTGTCAATGCCGATGAACTGGGACTCACCCTCATCGGTACATACACAAATGAAAACAGTCCGTACACGATCTACGTATACGGACTGTAAATATTTCTTTATTCTTTGAAGCATTACCGCTTCAACCCGGCTTCAGATCACTCTTCGGTAACGGTTTCAGCGTCCTCTACAACTTCTTCTGTTTCGGATACTTCTGCTTCTACAATCTCTTCAGCGTTTTCTGCATCTATGATCTCGCCGTCTTCAGACTCTGCGTCGGCCTCGATCTCCCTCTTGATATCGGTACTTAAGGATACGTTGCGGTATCTCTTCATACCTGTACCTGCGGGGATCAGCTTACCGATGATGACATTCTCTTTAAGACCGATGAGCGGATCAACCTTACCCTTGATTGCAGCCTCTGTGAGGACCTTGGTGGTCTCCTGGAAGGATGCTGCCGACAGGAAGGAATTGGTTGCCAGAGCCGCCTTGGTGATACCGAGCATGATCTGTACGCCTTCTGCGGGAGCCTTGCCTTCTTCGGCAAGTTTCTCGTTAAGGTCCTCGAAATCAAGAACATCTACGAGAGTTCCGGGCAGATACTCCGAATCTCCGGATTCTTCGATACGGATCTTCTTCATCATCTGACGTACGATGACTTCGATATGCTTATCGGCGATATCAACACCCTGCAGACGGTAAACTTTCTGTACCTCACGCAGCATGTAGTTCTGAACGGATTCGATACCCTTGATCTTCAGGAGGTCATGAGGATTTACGCTACCCTCGGTGAGCTCGTCACCGGCTGCGACGATGTCGCCGTCCATAACCTTGATCCTGGATCCGTAAGGAATGAGATATGCTTTGGATTCACCTTCCTTATCGTCAGTGATCACGATCTCACGTTTCTTCTTGGTATCTCTGATCTCAACCTTGCCGCCGAACTCTGCGATGATGGCAAGTCCCTTGGGCTTACGTGCCTCGAAAAGCTCCTCGACACGGGGAAGACCCTGGGTGATATCCTCACCGGCAACACCGCCGGCATGGAAGGTTCTCATCGTCAGCTGAGTACCGGGCTCACCGATTGACTGAGCTGCTATGATACCTACTGCCTCACCGACCTGTACAAGCTCGCCTGATGCCATGTTCGCACCGTAGCACTTAGCACAGATACCGTTCTTGCAACGGCAGGTAAGGATGGTTCTGATCTTAACGGAGCTGATCGGATTCTTCTCTGCATCCACGCCGCTCTCCAAGATCCTTGCTACGCGGCTGGGAGTCATCATATGATTCTTCTTAACGATCAGATCGCCGTCTTTGTCATATATGTCTTCGCATGTATATCTGCCTAGGATCCTGTCCTTGAAGGACTCGATCACGGCCTTACCGTCGGTAAACTCTGATACAACAAGTCCGGGGATATCCTCACGGCCTTCACAGCAGTCAACCTCACGGATGATCAGGTGCTGTGATACATCGACCATTCGACGTGTCAGGTAACCTGAGTCGGCGGTACGGAGAGCCGTATCGGACAGACCCTTGCGGGCACCGTGCGCTGACATGAAGTACTCGAGTACGTCAAGACCTTCACGGAAGTTTGACTTGATGGGAAGCTCGATCGTACGACCGGTCGTATCTGCCATCAGTCCACGCATACCTGCGAGCTGCTTGATCTGCTGATCGGAACCACGGGCACCGGAGTCAGCCATCATGTGGATGTTATTGTACTTATCAAGACCTTTGAGCAGTTTCTCTGTAAGGCTCTTGTCGACATCGAACCATGTCTGAACAACGCCGCGATATCTCTCTTCTTCTGTACACAGACCTCTGCGGTAGTTCATATCGATCTGGTTAACGATCTCCTGAGCCTCTTCAAGCATCTTCTCCTTCTCGGCGGGAACCGTCATGTCGGAGATGGAAACCGTCATGGCTGCGATCGTTGAATAGTGATATCCGGTATCCTTGATCAGGTCGAGAACCTCTGCGGTCCTTACTGCGCCGTGAGTGTTGATGACTTTCTCAAGGATCTGCTTTAACTGCTTCTTGCCTACATGGAAGTCAACTTCCAGTTTGTATTTGTTCTCAGGGATCGAACGGTCTACAAATCCGAGATCCTGAGGAAGTGCCTCGTTGAAAAGGAATCTTCCCAGAGTGGACTCTACGATCGCATATTCCTGATTACCGTTTTCATCTGTTCCGTATACCTTGACCTTGATCTTGGAATGCAGAGTGATGAACTTGTTCTCATATGCGAGAATGGCCTCATTCAGGTTATGGAAGCACTTGCCCTCACCGGTTGCGCCCTCTCTCTCCTGAGTCAGGTAGTAGATACCCAGGACCATATCCTGTGAAGGAACGGCAACGGGGCCGCCGTCCGAAGGCTTAAGCAGGTTATTGGGTGACAGGAGTAAGAACCTGCACTCTGCCTGTGCCTCTACCGAAAGAGGAAGATGCACTGCCATCTGGTCGCCGTCGAAGTCGGCGTTGAAAGCCGTACATACGAGGGGATGAAGCTTGATAGCCTTACCTTCTACCAGAATGGGCTCAAATGCCTGGATACCGAGTCTGTGCAGCGTAGGAGCACGGTTGAGCATAACGGGATGCTCATGGATGACGTCCTCAAGGACATCCCATACCTGTGTATCCAGTCTGTCGACCAGTTTCTTCGCATTCTTGATATTCTGTGATATACCGCGGCCTACAAGCTCCTTCATAA
>JAFZQY010000063.1 GCA_017620155.1 Lachnospiraceae bacterium
GTAGACAAGACCGGATGTGATTCCCTTGCAATCGCTATCGGTACTTCTCACGGCGCTTACAAGTTCACTGCTGAACCGTGCACCAGAAACGCAGACGGCATCCTGGTTCCCCCGCCGCTTCGTTTCGACGTACTTGAAGAGTGCATCAAGAGACTGCCCGGATTCCCGATCGTTCTTCACGGATCATCATCTGTTCCTCAGGAATTCGTTAAGATGGTCAATGAGCACGGCGGAAAGATGCCCGATGCAGTAGGTATCCCGGAGGAGCAGCTCCGTCAGGCAGCTAAGCTTGCAGTATGCAAGATCAACATCGACTCCGATATCCGTCTTGCAATGACAGGTAATATCCGCAAGTACTTCGATGAGCATCCCGATCACTTCGATCCCCGTCAGTACTTGAAGCCCGCTCGTCAGGCAGTTAAGGACATGGTTGCTCATAAGATCAAATATGTACTGGGATCTGATGGAAAAGCGTAAATCCCTATAGCTCGGGAGCCTAACGTTAACAAATTGTTCACATTTAATTAAAAACATGTTAATTGAACAAACATTTTTTTGACAAATGTTGTCAGTATCATAATAAATGTAAACAAGATATTTCCCGAGTGGTTTATAGATAAAACTTTTTCATAATAAATGCCAGATGACTTGACCAAGTCATCTGGCATCCTCCCTTTTATGGGGGCTTTTTTTATTTAGAGATCAAGTGTCCATTCGGACAAGCCGTCGTTTAATTCCTTTCCCTGTATCATATTGAGTTTGGCGCACAGGTTCTGTGAGGGGGTATTATCCTCTCTTACACGGGCCCGGATCTTCGTGATGTCCTCGGCTGCCCTTGCATAGTCCACGATCGCGCTGCATGCTTCGTAGGCATAGCCTTTTCTCCTGTTCTCAGCGTTTATCATGAATCCGAGTTCGACGCATCCCGCTTCATCCGTATATTCTATGCCGATACGTCCTATCACGTCATCGTTTTCTTTAAGGATGACGGTCCATATCCCGATGCCGTAAAAGGCGTAAACATTTTTCATGTAATTGATCTGATAAGCCTCCTCCTCGTCTCTGGGGTAAAGAGGCTCCATGAACCCGGCGATCTCGGGATCTTCATACATCTCGTAGAAACTGTCGAGATCGGTAAGAGCGGTTTCGCGAAGAAGCAGCCTTTTTGTCTCCAGTATCTCAACGGGCAGGCCGCTAAGGCGCCTGAATATGTGATCGTAGTCCTCCAGGGATATCTGTTCGGGATCCTGAAGCAGATATCCTACATGATCGAAAGATGACGATGCATTGTTTTCGTGAAGAAGAGCCGCCACGGGGTAGCCTTTTTCCAGGAGCATGCGGCATCCTTCGGGCGTATCGCAGATATACAGGGAATCTGCAAAAGGATACATCCCGTCATTATAGGTCAGAATGCGGCTTAAGACCCGCTCATCGCCGGTCTGCCTGAAGGATTCATATGCCTTTTTGTCTTCAATTAAGAGGATTATCCTGTTCAGATTTATTGATTTCATTATCTTGCCCCGTTTATTAATATAATTTATAATGTATTACGCGTTTTTTTACAATAGGCGTAGTTTTGTTATTTAGGGAGGAATTTATGATCGAGATCATAACAAATGTCAACGATACCATTAACGGACTTGTTTGGGGATGGCCTGCGCTGATACTTCTTGGAGCGACCGGAATACTGATGACCGTTCTGACCAAGTTTTTCCAGATCAGTCATTGGGGACACTGGTGGCACAACACTCTGGGTGCGATATTCAGAGATAAGCATGTTATCACTCATACGTCCGACAGACAGATCTCTCAGTTCCAGTCCTTATGTACGGCGCTTGCCGCTACCGTAGGTACAGGTAACATCGTCGGTGTAGCCGGAGCGATCGCGACCGGCGGCCCCGGAGCCGTATTCTGGATGTGGGTCATAGCTTTCTTCGGTATGATGACCAACTATTCCGAGAATGTCCTCGGTATTTTATATAGAAGAAAAGACGAACATGGTGAATGGCACGGCGGAGCAATGTATTATCTGCGTGACGGCCTCGGAGCAAAGAAGGGCTGCAAGACTGTAGGTGCCGTTCTTGCCGTACTGTTCTCGATCTTCTGTCTGCTCGCAAGTTTCGGTATCGGTAACATGAGTCAGGTAAACTCCATGGTTTCGAACGTGAATAATGCTTTCGGTATCCCGAAGATCGCAGTCGGAATCTTCCTTGTGATCGCAGTCGGCCTTGTAGTTATCGGCGGACTTAAGAGAGTTGCAAGCGTAACCGAGAAACTGGTTCCTTTCATGGTGATCCTTTATTTCATCGGAGCGATCATCATCATCTTTTCACATGTTACGATGATCCCCGCTATCTTCGCCGCTATCTTCAAGGGCGCTTTTTCACTTAAGGCCGTAGCCGGTGGCGGATTCGGAGCAGGACTTGCTCTGGCCATGAAGATGGGCTTCAAGAGAGGCGTGTTCTCGAACGAAGCAGGTCTCGGTTCTTCCGTCATGGTTCACTCAAGCTCAAATGTTAAGGAACCCGTAAGACAGGGTATGTGGGGAATCTTCGAAGTATTTGCGGATACCATCATCGTTTGTACACTGACTGCCATCGTTCTCTTAAGCTCGGGTGCGATCGACCTTACAACGGGCGTGGCAGATGAAGCTATCCTTGAGCAGATCGGAGGCTCATCCAATCTCATGAGTTATTCCTTCGGTCAGGCTTTCGGTTCCGTAGGTTCGGGATTCATAGCCATAGCGATCCTTCTTTTTGCTTACTCAACCGTACTCGGCTGGAGCCATTACGGAACGACAGCCTGCAGATATCTTTTTGGTGAAAAAGGTGTATGGCCCTATCGCATATTCTTCGTTGCGCTTGTTCTGGGCGGATCCATCATGGAAGCACAGCTTGCATGGGATATATCCGATACATTCAACGGTCTTATGATGCTTCCCAACCTTATCGGTGTGATCGTTCTCTCACCTCAGGTCATGAAAGCGACCTCGAATTATGTGAGCCGTATCATCGGTAAGAAGGAAGATGTAGAACCCATCCTGTCTGTTTTCCCTGATATTCAGGAGATGCAGGCAAAGGCCCTTAAAGAGGACCCTTCGGAAGACGAACAGTAAGCAGGAGGAAAATATAATGGCAGAAAATAACCCGATAGTTACCATCACGATGGAGAGCGGCGACATCATCAAGGCCGAGTTATATCCCGATATCGCTCCGCAGTCCGTTCGTAACTTCATAAGCCTGATAAACAAGGGCTTCTATGACGGACTGATCTTCCACAGAGTCATCAAAGGCTTCATGATCCAGGGCGGAGATCCCGAAGGCATCGGTATAGGCGGCCCCGGATACAGCATTAAGGGCGAGTTTGCGATGAACGGTTTTAAGAACGACTTAAAGCATACCGCCGGAATCCTTTCCATGGCCAGGAGCCAGATGCCGGATTCTGCCGGAAGCCAGTTCTTCATCATGCATAAGACATCACCGCATCTGGACGGACAGTATGCGGCTTTCGGAAAAGTGATAGAGGGACAGGAAGTAGTAGACGGCATAGCAGAGACCGAGACTGATTTCCAGGATCGTCCCCGCACGCCTCAGGTCATGAAGACAGTGACTGTAGAGACCTTCGGGGTGGAGTACCCCGAACCCGACAAACTGTAATACCGGAAAAAAATACAAGAGGGTAGGACATGAAGAATTCAAAGCATATCGCAACAATAATACTGGCAGTACTGATGTCAGCGGCACTTACCGGCTGCGGATTATTAAATACTATCATAGACAAGGTCACCGATCAGGCAGAAGAGCCCGGTGCGGTAACCCAGACAACTGATTCAAGCGGCGGCAGCGACGATGCGGCTCCGGATAATACCGCTGATACGGAATCCGATACGCAGGAAGATACGAAGACGGATTCAGTGTCTCCTCTCGATGATATGGTGGGCAGCTGGACCTGTATCTGCACCACATACAGCACCGAATATGCAAGCGGTGACATATATGGTTCATCATATATGTTCGATGAAGACTACTCTCCCGAATCCAGGGTGATAGTCCGTCGGGACGGTGACAGATATATCGCGGATTATTTATGTGAGCTGTATGAGCTCGAGACCAGGATCTACGGAACCGAGCTTACATTTAAGAATGATGCGGCATACAGAGACTGTCCCAATCAGGACTGGTGTGCTCTTAT
The DNA here is from genome assembly GCA_017620155.1 of Lachnospiraceae bacterium. Lineage (GTDB taxonomy): Bacteria > Bacillota > Clostridia > Lachnospirales > Lachnospiraceae > XBB2008. Next base: position 4,192 of record JAFZQY010000063.1, read on the forward strand.
GGAAGATCCCTTCAAGGACATGGATTCGACAGAGCGCAAGCTCACCATGTATGATGATATGCTCATCGAGTCGGAGGAATACTTCTATAAAGCGGGAGATTCCGAATATGATGAAGATTATTATTCGATCACCACACACTACTATCTGCCCGAGGGTTCGCCCAGATTAAACGATCCCGAGAGCCTGCGTTACTTTGATACGGTTACGGTATCGGATGCCGGGGAACTCTTAAACAGCATTCAGAATAACCGTAAGATCATCCTTGAGGCCGGTACCTATGATCTGACGGGAGTATTTGCGAGGGATCTGGATAATTACCGCATAACAACGGAGGATTATAAGGGTTACACGATCAATAATGTTTATAATCTCTGTCTGGAGGCAAAAGACGGAGCCGATGTAACGATAAGCGTTGACGATCCGTATTTTGCGGTACTCAGCCTGTATGATTGCGGGAATGTTAAGTTTACGGGCCTTACCTTCGGTCATGACGTGGAGCCGGGCTATTGTACCGGCAGCGTGCTGAACCTTGGTTCCTCATCGGACATATATATTGAGGAATGCAAGCTGTTCGGAAGCGGAACATACGGAATAGAGACGGATTATTGCTATGGAGTCTATGTGGATGACTCTGATATATATGAGTGCACATACGGACTTCTCGATCTTACCGGCACGAGCCACATGTTATTTAACGGATGCTCATTCAGAGACAGCACCGGATTCGACATGATCGATATGTACAACGGCTGTGATGCAACATTCTATGATTGTAAGTTTACCGGAAATGAATGCGAATATGACGGATGCGATTTCGTTTCGATGGATGAGTATTCCTCAGCTTCATTTACGAACTGCGAGTTTAAAGACAATGTATACAGCGATTTCTGTGACAGGGATGTGAACTTCGACAACTGCACGATCGACGGGGTCCAGAAGACATATTTCACGCTCGATAAGCTTGCTACTGCCGATGATATCATGAGAGCATATGAAAAGACCCGTGCCAGAGATAAAGAGATCGATGACGAGATCTATGAGGGGCTCGCCGATCAGTTAACGCTGAACGAACTGTGTTATGAAGATTACACGATGTGGGATTCTCTTTTGAACGGAATCTGGGGATACTTGGGCGACACTTTAAGCGAGAGTGACATGGAAGCGCTCAGAACCGAGCAGAAAAAGTGGATCAAGGAAAAAGAGGATGCCATGCAGCAGGCCGCTGCAGAGTTCGAAGGCGGGTCCATGCAGCCTCAGATAGAATACGGCACAGGCGCAAGGGTCACCAGGGAACGCGTTGAGGTATTGATACATAAATATCTGGAAGAATGAGTTTCGGTGGATTCATCCCCAACAGAATAAGTAACCGTACTGTCATTAAGACTCTTGATTCCATGCGTAAAGTCCAGAGACGCTTTCATATCGCATGGGGAGTGAGCAAAAAGAACATAAACAAGAACCGGATAGCAACGGACAGGCTGTTAGGGTCCTTCGGAGAGGGCCCAAGGCCCGATAAGGGCGCTCCCGGTCTTCTGGAAAAACAGAACAGTTACGGAGACATCGCATACGGAAGGTCCGACATGGCTTATGCCGGATGCGAGATAATCGCGGTCTATAATGCCTTGATCAGTCTGGGCAGGCGAACTGACCTTCAGGAGCTGATCAGAGATTTTGAACAGGACGGAATGGTCTTGAGCGGCCGGTTCGGAACTGCTCCTTTAGCGATCCGCGACCATCTCACGAAAAAGGGACTTAATGTCCGGACATCGCTCAAACCCGAAGAGTTTGATGAGATTGCAGCATGTTCTGATGTGTCGATCCTGACGCTTTATAATGACAGACGGAGCATTTTTCAGAAGATACATACGATCTGCATCACACATTCGCCCGGAGGATATACGGCGCACAATACATACGGCGACGGGGTGCTGATAGGACCATATCCTACGATCTCGGAGCTTATTTCCCGCATTAACTGCGGGCACGCCAAGGGAATAGTGATGTTCGGGATCAAAAACTGAATGCATCGACAAGGGCGCGTAAAGTTTCTCAATACTACAACCGATATAAAGAGTAGGCACAGGGAAGTGCCTGCTCTTTTTCATGTTTTATCTATACGAGGTGCAAAGGACTGCGCGTATATGTGTGGAGGGTTTTTGTATGAAGATCAGCTTTGACACCGAGTATCGTAACGTTGCGCCTGCTTTCGGCGGTCAGATTCAGAATGATGATAAGATAAATAATTCCCCTAAAGGCTTCATGGATGTGGCAGCTTCCGGCGCATGTGTGATGTCACAGGGGTTCATGGGCGATATGCCTTTCTCAGGTTCCGGAAAAGAACCTATAACCGACCTGGCAGCAGGCTTAAGCGCCACGGATGTACAGCTCAAGACGGACTATATGTCGGTCATGAGTCTTTCCATGTCGGACGAAGATTATTCCGAGCTTGTCCGCACCGGACAGATGCCCGAGGATATGGATGTAACCGATTCCGTGACAATCCTGGATGACATTAAGGCCGCACTCATCAAGGGCGGAGCCGATATTGCCGGTTTCACCGATACGATAGACGCAAAGACGCTCGCCGAGATCACAGGCTCTGAGTCAGCTGCTGCCGACCTGATGAAGAAGCTCGGTGATGCAGGTCTGGACACTTCTGCCCTGGCAGATACATTTCGCAGTCAGGACCTGAGCGTATCTTCCGGAACCGTGAGTCAGATCACGGACGCTGTTTCCATGGCCATGGAAGTGCTCCCGATAAGCGATACGGCAGCGGCATATATGGTTGAGAATTCCAAGTCGCCCACGGTTGAGAACATATATCAGGCTTCACATGCCGGCATGGGCGAGGCAAAAGGCGGACGCCGCTACTTTTCCGAGGACGGCTATGTAAATATGACCGGCACACAGACCGATTCATCTGACATCGAAGCCTTAAGACCCCAGATAGAAGATACCATCAGAAAAGCTGGGCTCGAGGTAAATGACCGGAATTATGAAGATGCAAAACTTCTGATAAATCATAATATCCCGCTCACTCCCGAGACTCTTCTTACGCTGGAGAGCCTGGGTAAGCTGAGAGAGGAGCCCGATCCGGATAAGCTGGCAGCATCCGTCAGCATCGCGTTAAGTGCCGGAATCCCCGGACAGAAAGCAAACTTAACCTATGAGGAATCAATATATACGCAGGCTGAAGATATAGCAGAGCTTGTAAGCGCCATACCTGATGAGGCAGCCGATATCGTAGCGGATGAAGGAAAGCTTCTGAATATCCGAAATCTCTCCGAAGCAGCCGCATCTGTTCAGGACGCTCCGGAAACGGCGACTCCCGTGATAGATACCGATTCCATGACCAAAGAGCAGATCCACGCCCGCAGAGTACTTGAGGAAGTCCGTATAACGATGAGCGTTGAAGCAAACAGGATGCTTCTTCGCAGTAATTTCCGGATAGACATAGCTCCGATGGAAGAGCTGGTTGATGCGCTCAAAGAGGCTGAAAATGCTTTGGCTGACAGGCTTTTCCCTTCCGATGACGAAGAAGTGACCTCATCACGGATGCAGATGTATACCGATGTAAAGTCGGAACTTGGCAGCATCCCTTCCATGCCGGCAGCAATCCTCGGACAGTATACTTTTGCAGGCAGGCTTCAGTTTGGCGTAAGCGAGAGCTTCACGCTGCATGAAGTATATGAATCCGGAAGCAAAAGACGCGACGCTTATATCCGCGCGGAAGAAACATACGAAGCATTGATGACCGCGCCCAGAAGGGATATGGGCGATTCGATAACCAAGGCTTTCAGGAATGTGGATGATATCCTTGAGGATCTGAATGTGGAACTCAATGACTTAAACAGACGCGCAGTCAGGATCCTCGGATATAACTCGATAGAGATCACGGTAGAAAAGATCGAAGAAGTCAGAACCGCGGATGTTGGTCTCAGGGATGTTCTTAACAGACTGACTCCCGAAAGAGTTCTTAATATGATCCGCGAAGATGTGAATCCTTTGAATATGCCGATTCAGGAACTCGGTGATTACTTAAACAGACAGGACGGCGAGCCCGAAAGACAGGCTGCGGATTTTGCGAGATTCCTGATGCAGCTTGAGAGACAGAACGAGATCACGGATCTTGAGAGAGATTCTTATATAGGAATATACAGAATGCTGGCGGGGCTCGACAGGACCGATGACGCGGCTATAGGAAAACTCATGGAAATGGGCATGGAGATGAGTTTTGCAAATCTCCTTTCCGCCATGAGAAGCACCGCAAAGTCAGGTATGGACTATTCTATCGGAGACGACTTCGGCGGAGTGAGTTCTCTGAGAAGCACGGCGGCGATAGACGAGCAGATAAGCGCGGCATTTACGACCGGAAGGTTTGCAGAGAGCGCCAGAGCAAACGAGAGCGTCATCGAAAATCTGCTGATGTCCGGCGAGGGAGTATCCTTAAGCGGAATGGATGCGATAGGTGCGCTCAGGCACAAAAGAGGCGACTGGCTGTCTCCCATTACCGACAGGATCATTAAGTCGGGAACGGAAGCAGGCGCTAAGCTCCCCGTATCCGCCGAGGATATAAGCGATAAGGCTGACGAGCTTCTGGAAAAGATGACAGGGACCGAGGAAGCGGTTTCGGCATATACTGATATGCTTGATGAGTTCAAGGAGGATCTGGCTGACATGATCCTCGAAGCAGACAGTTATCTGGATGTAAGAGCGATTCAGACGAGCATGAAGCAGATCAACATCCTTTCATCACTTGCACGCGATGAAGTATATGATATTCCTGCCGAGATAGACGGTGAGTATACGGCCATCAGGCTGACGATCCGTCATGAGAGCGGAGCAGGACGCGTTGCGGTATCGATGATGACAGAGAGTATAGGTGTGGTCGCATCCGAGTTTTCATTCAGAGGCGAAATGAGCGGGTATATCGCTTACGAGCAGGATTCCGCTTATGACAGACTCTCCCGGATGCTGGATGACTTAAGCGAAACACTCGGATTTAAGCCCGAACTGGTCCATACCGCTCATATCAATCCCGATAAATACACCGACAATTTCTTTGATCGTGAAAAAAGAGGAAATGAGATTAAGGATAGAGAGGATTCATCCGATATTAATAACATAGAGCTCTACAGAGTGGCACGGGTGTTCATCTCAGCCTTCAGAGCTATCTGATGATCATACAGGATGATAAGGATATCATCCGTTTTCCGGACAGGGACGTCTGAATCGATTCACCAGGAGGTTACATATGAGGATCAATTATAACGTTCAGGCGATGAATGCTAATCTGGCGCTTAACAAAGCTGACGCCAGAGTTTCCAAGACCATAGGTCGTCTCAGTTCCGGTCTTAAGATCTCGGCAGCGAAGGATGAGCCTTCGGGATACGCCATTTCCAAGAGAATGAATCTGCAGATCGAGGGTCTTTCCAGAGCTACCCAGTCTTCCAATGATGCGATCAACATCATCAGCATTGCTGACGGTGCGCTTCAGGAAGTTACCGATATGGTTACCCGTATGAGTGAGCTGGCAGTCAAAGGCGCTACGGATACCATCACAGATGATGACAGAACTCTTATTCAGCAGGAGATCGCTCAGCTGAAAAAAGAGATCCAGCGAGTTGCCGATACGACCGAGTTTAACGGCCAGACACTTCTGGACGGAAGCTTCGATCTTAAGGGCTATACCGATGATCCAAACCTTTCCGTGAAGGTCGCTACATACAGTGATGAGACTCCGGCAGGCAAATATGCGCTTCCTTCCGGCATAAGTCTGGTTTGGAATGGTAGTCAACTGGATGCAGCAGCTACGATCACAGCCAATGATCCCCCTGCTGTTACATTCCCCGCACCATATCCGGCTAATACCAAAGTAAGCGCCGTGGACGGAACGCTGCTTACGATCACAGGAGACGGAGATTTTTCGATCACTCTGGATGTCGAAGGATTGAATGGTGCAGGATCCATTCCGGCCATGAACATGGACATCACCGGAATCGGTGCCATGGACATGCAGATTGGCGCCAATGAGGATCAGATCATCGGTATCCGTATCCCCGCACTTTCTCTTAAACTCATGAGCATAGACGATGCCGATGCGAGCACCCAGCCCGGAGCAGCCAAGCTCATCGAAGATGCCAAGACCGCACTTACATATGTTAATGACCTTCGAAGCCGTCTCGGTGCATACCAGAACCGTCTTGAGCACACTGTAGAGACCCTCGGCGTTACGAGCGAAGCTCTGACCAGCGCTTATTCAGGACTTGTAGACGCAGACATGGCAGAAGAAGCCGTAGAATACTCAACAGCCCAGATCCTGACCGAAGCCGCTACTTCCGTACTTGCCCAGGCTAACGACAGACCTTCATCCGCACTTCAGCTCCTGCAGTAATGGTTTGATCAGGCAGTGAAATGCAGCCGGCGCAGTTTGGAGGAATCTGATGGTTGACGAGAAGAAACAGGAATTTACCAGACGCATATCCCAGGCCAATACCACGGATATGGTGGTCGTCATATATGATATAGCTATCAGCTATATTGATGATGTAAAAAGCGCGATCGAGGAATCCGATCAGAATAAGTTCATGGCGAATATCGTACGGATAAGAAGCTGCATCAATGAACTGATAGGATCGCTGAATTATGATTATTCACCGGCGGGAGAACTCCTGCAGCTGTATATCTACTGCAGCAGGCGTCTTGCGGCAGTCCAGATGAGGAAAGATGCGGATGCGCTTTCGGAGATAAGATCCATCATGGTAAGGCTTCGCGATGCATATGCGCAGATCGCGGACACCAATACTTCGGGACCGGTCATGAGTAATTCCGAGAATGTTTATGCGGGACTTACCTACGGCAGGGGCACCCTGAACGAAGATGTCCTGGGCACCCCGAACCGAGGATTCTTAGCTTAGAACCTGACCGGCCCGTTACCTACGGAAACCACGTAGAACTCGGGCTTAAGATCACATTTTTCTTTATATGCTTTTGTGAGGGCTTCTTTGAAGCCCTCTATTTTATCGTCGGCTACGATGCTCACGGTGCATCCTCCGAAGCCGCCTCCCGTGATACGGGAGCCTACCACTCCGTCGCATGCCCATGCGGCATCCACGAGAACATCGATCTCAGGACACGAAACCTCATAATCATCTCTGAGAGAAACATGGCTTTCGTTCATCAGTTTTCCGAACTCGGCCAGATTACCGCTCTTTAGCGCATCTACCGCTTTGATCGCCCTGCGGTTCTCATATACCGCATGATGCGCCCTGCGCACGCGTGTTTCATCCTTGATCGCACCCTTGTACTTCTCGAATTCTTCCTCGGTCAGATCACCCAAAGAACTGATATCCGTAACCGTCTTCAACTCTTCAAGCGCCTTCTCGCAGGATGAACGTCTGTCATTGTATGCGGAATCCACAAGAGAGTGTTTAACCTTACTGTTGGTAACTACGATCTTGTATCCGTTCAGAACTATCGGTGCATATTCATATGCCAGGGTATTGCAGTCCAGGAAAATGGCGTTGTCCTTCCTGCCCATGGCGGATGCGAACTGATCCATGATGCCGCAGTTCATTCCGTTAAAGTTGTTCTCGCTGTATTGTCCGATCTGCGCCAGGTCTATATTGGTCACGCTGTCCAATCCGTACAGATCCCTTAACATGAATCCGGTCAGGACCTCCAGCGAAGCCGATGATGAAAGGCCGCTGCCCGAAGGAATATCTCCGGTGATCACCATGTCAAAACCGGTGTCGATCTTAAGGCCTCTCCCGAGGAATGCCCATACTACTCCCTTCGGATAGTTGGTCCATCCGGCCTTATCCGAAGGTGTCAGATCGTCCAGAGATGTCTCTATAATCCCCTTCGAGAACTGGTTGATCGAGAAAAACCTGATCTTCCGGTCGTCTCTCTTCCTCGCGGCCGCATATGTGCCTATCGTAAGTGCGCACGGAAAAACATGTCCGCCGTTATAGTCCGTATGCTCTCCGATCAGATTGACGCGGCCCGGAGCAAAGTATGTGCGGATATCTCCATCCGCCCCAAACAGTTCGTGAAATTTGTCGAGTACCTTCTGCTGCATATCGTAATCCTTTCTATTCCAAACTCTGTGAAATAATGTATATTAGAAATATGATCCGGAATGTCTCGAATCAGTTCCACGCAGGCACGCTTTCGCTGCCGTCGCCTCGTCACGTTACTAAGCTCGTGAGGAACCTCGCTAAGTAACGACGGGCTTCCGAGCACCTGCTTTGGAACCTGCTTCGATTCATTCCTGCGTTTTCTTATAATATACATTATCCCCACAGGGTTTGGAAATGAAAAAGAGAGAGAAAAAGAAGGAACTCGACGAGAGAGTATCAAAGATATTGGAGCGGCTGGATGAGCATTACGGCACGGACTATGTTTGTTATCTGGAGCATGAGAATGCGTGGCAGCTCCTGATATCGACGATCCTGTCCGCACAGTGCACGGATGCGAGAGTCAACATCGTGACCAGAGATCTGTATCGTAAATACACTTCAGTGAGGGATTTTGCGGAGGCTGACCTTAAGGAGCTGGAGCAGGATATCCATTCGACGGGGTTCTATCATAATAAGGCTAAGAACATCATCGCCTGCTGCCAAAAACTCATAGAAGAGTATGACGGAGAGGTCCCGTCGGATATCGATGCGCTGGTTGCGCTTCCGGGCGTGGGGCGAAAGACTGCCAATGTCATCCGCGGAAACATATACGGAATTCCGAGCATAGTAGTGGATACGCATGTTAAGAGGATATCCGGGAAACTGGGGCTTACGGATAACGAGGATCCCGTAAAGATCGAGTATGATCTGATGAAGATCCTGCCCGAGGATCACTGGATCCTGTGGAACATTCATATCATCACCCTGGGGCGGACGATCTGTAAGGCTCCGAAGCCCGATTGCAGCGAATGTTTTTTGTGCGATCTGTGTCCTTCATGCTATACTCAAAAGTAGTGTTTCCGTTTTTTGCCTGATGGTAACAGTATGAAATACAATATAGACTTCAATATCTTAAGTGCACTTTTCCTGAGTGTATATTATGTATTTCTGAAAGTGCAGTATAATTCAGATCTTAAGTCAAACCGGGTGTTCAGAAGCCTGGTTCTTACGGTTGTGTTTGCTGCGGCCATGGATACCGTCACGGCCATTACGATCTCTTATTCGGACAGCGTTCCCGTATGGCTGAACTATCTGCTGAACATGATGTACTTCACGACAGCAGCGGTAAGTTCGGTCCTTCTTCCGATATATATCCGCTATCTGCTCGATCCCGAAGGAAAAAAGAATCTTTATGACTGGATATGCATCATATTTATCCAGGTATACATCCTCCTGATCCTGTCCGATCCGTTAACTCACCTGATATTCTATTTTGACGAGAACAGAGCTTATACCGGGGGCCCGCTGTATCTTGTCGCATTCTTCGTTCCCATTACATACATGACCTCTTCGCTGGTCAGAATGATCATCCAGCGCAGGAGATTCTCCAAAAAACAGTTCTACGGAACCGTGGCATTTATCGTCATAGCCGAGGTTGGAGCTTCGATCCAGCTCATATGGTTCAGGAATATCCTGTTAGGATATCCGTCCATCGCGCTGGCGCTCATAGTCCTTCTTTTTACATACGAGACGCCGGACTATATGAAGCTCATGGCTACGACTAAGGAACTCGAGGAGAGTAAGGCGCAGCTTGAGAAGGCCAAGAATGTCGCCGAGGACGCCACACGTTCGCTTCACGAGATCATGAAGACCGCATCATGGACTCTTTTTCTTGACGGAACCGGAAATGTCATAGGTGTAAGCAGCGGTCCGGAGTTCAGATACCTTCTGAACGGGAATAAGGATATGGACATACCCGACTACCAGCTATGGGGTGAATCTCTCCATCCCGAAGACAGGGACAGGGTTTTTGCGGCTTTGGACAGAGCCTGCAAGGGAGAGGAATCCTACTATGAGGAATTCAGGCTTCATGATAAGACCGATACCTACAGATGGTATAAGGGAACCGGAGAACTCGTTAGGGAACTTGACGGTTCAGGCATGTTCAGAGGCATCATTCAGGACATTCATGAGGAAAAATTAAAGGAGAAACTTCAGGAAGAGAAACTGGCGGCTCTCGAGGACCTTGAAAGATCACAGGCTGCGCTTAAAGAAGCGCTTGAAGATGCACATCGTGCGAACAAAGCCAAGAGTGATTTCTTAAGCAACATGTCCCATGACATCAGAACTCCCATGAACGCGGTCATCGGATTTACCGAGCTGGCAATGGAGAACAGCGAAGATCCGGTAGCAGTCAAGGAGTATCTCGAGAAGATCAGGACCTCGGGCAACCACCTTCTCATGCTCATCAATGATGTACTCGACATGAGCAAGATCGAGAGCGGGCGTATCAACATAGAGCCCGTAAAATGCGATCTGATAACGCTTGTAAATGATCTTGAGAATATAGTGGATTCGGAAGTAAAGACACGCGGTCTTCATTTCAACATAAATATGGAAAACATGGATGAAAGCGTAGTCATGTGCGATAAGCTGCGCTTAAACCAGATCCTCTTAAACTGCGTCGGCAATTCCGTCAAGTTCACCCCTGCAGGCGGATATGTGGAGATCAGGGTCCAGAAGACCGGTTATACCGATCCTGACCATGCGGACTTTGTGTTCATCATAGCCGACACGGGCATAGGCATGAGCAGGGAATTCCTTGAGCACATCTTCGAGCCTTTTGAAAGGGAGAGAACCTCCACGATCAGCAGGACACAGGGTACGGGTCTCGGCATGACGATCACCAAGAAACTCGTGGAGATCATGGGCGGCACAATCGATGTGGAGAGCCGTGAGGGTGAGGGAACTACCTATACGATCAATCTGAATCTGGAAGTACTTCATGAACACAGCGGCGTTCAGGACAAAGAAGAGGATATCAACGAGGTATCCCTTGACGATATGGTCGAGTTCCTGAGGGGCAGACATTTCCTGCTCGTTGATGATAATACGACCAACCGTCTCCTTGCCAAGGGCGTGTTTAAGTCCCGCGGAATGACCGCCGATGAAGCGGTTAACGGTGAGGAAGCCGTGAAGAAGGTGCAGGAATCCGCATTCGGTGAATATGACATGATCCTGATGGATGTGCAGATGCCCGTCATGGACGGACTGACAGCTACGGACCGCATCCGTGAGCTGGAAGATCCCGAACTTGCGAACCTTCCTATCCTGGCCATGACCGCCAATGCTTTTGCGGAGGACCGCGATGAATGCCTGGCTCATGGCATGAACGACTATATAGCAAAACCCTACAAACCCGATGAACTGATCCGTAAACTGTATTCGTGCCTTAAGATTTGATTGCATATATCGTCTCTATAATGTATAATTCACAAGCATTGTAAAAGCACTATACCCTGATAAAAGGGACAGTAGCAGGAGGAAAAATCATGAACACAAAAACCAAAAATCTCGTAGGCATCGGCCTGTTGACTGCCGTAGTTGTAGTTCTTCAGGCACTCGCACTCGGAATCAGATTCGGGATGTTTAACATTACGCTCGTTCTTGTTCCGATCATCGTCGGAGTCGCACTGTACGGATATCTGGCAGGCGTATGGCTTGGAGCAGTATTCGGACTCATCGTTCTGTTTACCGATGCAGGCGTATTTCTTGCGATCAATATTCCCGGAACCATCATCACATGTGTCTTAAAGGGCGTTCTGGCCGGCATGCTCGCAGGGCTTGCTTATAAGGCTCTGGAGAAAAAGAATACTCTCGTGGCCGTTATCGTTGCCGGAGTAGTAGCTCCCGTTGTAAATACGGGAATATTCCTTATCGGATGCCGTCTGTTCTTCTATGATACGATCAAGGAATGGGCAGCTGGCGCAGGCTTTGCCAACGCCGGTGTATATATGCTCACCGCTTTTGTAGGACTTAACTTCCTTGTTGAACTTGCGATAAACCTCGTACTGAGCACCGTTATCGTACGCATCATCCATATCGGACGTAAGAGCGGAGCTGCCGTAGAGAAGGTTGAAAAGACTGAAATGGCAGAAGCGGCAGAAATGACCGAGAAGTCCGCTGAGGAGACAAAAGAATGATCCTTGCAATCGACCTGGGCAATACTAACGTTACTTTCGGCTGTCTCGATTCCAATACCGGTGAGATCCTTTTCGAGGAGAGGATCCATACCGATTTCAAGGCTACTTCGATGGAGTATGCCGTACATTTCAAGACCATCATGGATATCCGCGGCGTATCGGCTTCCGATATCAGCGGCGGCATTCTTTCATCTTCCGTTCCCCCTGTAACCAGACAGGTAAGGAATGCAGCAGAGATGATCCTCAAGAAGTCCATCATAGAGGTGGCTCCCGGAATCAAGACGGGCGTTGATATCAAGATCGACGATCCGGCATCTCTCGGCCCCGACCTCCTCGTAGGCGCGGTAGCCGGACTCAATGAATACGGTTCCCCCATCATCCTCGTCGATATGGGAACGGCTACGACCATATCCGTTATCGATGATCAGAAGCGATTCATGGGCGGCATGATCATGCCGGGCGTGAAGGTATCCGTAAACGGACTGACCGCGAACGCCGCACACCTGCCCGATATCGCTATAGAGCTTCCGGATAAGCTTATAAACGGAACTACCGTCGGAGCCATGCAGAGCGGTAGCGTATACGGTCATGCCGCATGCATCGACGGAATGATAGAGCGTATATGGGATGATCTGGGATATAAGACGGCAGTCGTTGCAACCGGCGGATTCGCGAGAACGGTCATTCCCAACTGCAAGACGGATATCGTTATTGATTCGGAACTTCTGATAAAGGGTCTGTTCATCCTGTATCAGAAGAACATGAAGGATTTTCAGTCCAAATAAGTCTTCAGATTGCTTACTATGGAGTCTTTGAGCGGAGTGCTTAATGACTCGGCGACCGGGATCAGCCCTTCTATGGCGGCTGTATCACCGGCTTCGGAATATAAAGAAGCAAGAGTTTTATAGGTGCTGCTCACATCGGTCTTAGTGGATACCGCGTATTCTAAGACCGTGCGGGCGGCTTCTTTTTCATTAAGATCCATGAGTGCGGCGGCCCACTTCTGAAGCGTGGAAGCAAGCAGAGTATATCTCTGGTCATACAGTGTCAACAGGGTGATATTCGGTGCTCCGTATTTAAGTTTTAGGTCAGTATTACTGATACCTGTCAGATTGACAATGGGAGACTTGGAGAGTTCGCCTATAGTGTCTATGCAGGATGCTATGTTATCATTATCGATGTGAAGTTCTGTCGGCAGCCGGTCCATGGGTATGGTGATGTAATCCAGGCCATCCAGGGATTTGCGTCTGACGGAGTTGGCAGCCCGTTCTTTTTCCCAGAATGCGCGCTCTTCCTGCTCGTATTTGTTCTTAGTGCTTCGCACCGAGACGGCAACGATCAGGCAGAGGACCAGGAAGGTTGCCAAAATAATCAAGTTCATCTATAATCCTTTCTGAAAAAAAGTATTACGCAGGAGAGATCATGCAGGGTCAGAGTGGAAAAAAACGCCGCAGACAGATAGTAATTTCGATAATCGCCATCATCATCGTATTGATGATGGTCATTCCGACGGTACTCACTCTCGTAGGTTAATCATAGCATATTTGGAGTAAGTGATGCGTATCAATCATAAGCTGATATCGGGATTAATGGTTACATTGGCGGCAGGAATGCTCACATGTATCAATGCCCAGGCGGCACCGGGGTCGAATATCGAGACCGGTGTTTTTGTTGATGATATAGATCTTTCGGGATGCAGCCGGGACGAGGCCGAGAAGACGGTCAAGACCAGAATTAACGAGTGGCGGGCATCTACAATAACGATCACGGATAATAAGGATTATTCCTTCACTTTTACGGGTGCCGATGTTGACTTTGGATGGGTCAATAAAAACGTCATCGATGAGGCGTTATCTCTCGGCAAATCCGGAGATATAGTTTCAAGATATATGCAGCTTGCGGACTTAAAGCGCGAGCCCAAGGTATACGATCTTGAGTATTCCTTGGATAACGAACTGCTTTCCAGCATCATAGCGGCGTGTGCAGAAGAGTATGATCAGGATGCGGTGAACGCATCAATGACACGAACCGGTGAAGGTTTCAGCATCACCGAGGGACAGTCAGGAAGAGCGATAGAGCAGGATACGGTGCTAGCGGGGCTTACCGACTATCTGTTAAATGAATGGGACGGAACCGATCTTACCTATGATCTGACTGTCGATGAATTGGAGCCCCTGGGAAGTTATGAGGAACTCTCCAAAGTAACCGATGTTCTCGGCACTTTTACCACGAGCTACTCTACTTCGGGATCTTCAAGATCCGCCAACATAGCCAATGCATGCGGCCTGATAAACGGAACCACGGTCTATCCCGGAGAGGAGTTCTCCACTCTTGATAAGATCACTCCCTTCTCTGAGGCAAACGGATACTTCATGGCAGGCTCTTACTTAAACGGCCAGGTAGTGGACAGCCTGGGCGGCGGTATCTGTCAGGTATCAACGACATTGTACAATGCGGTCCTTCTTTCGGAACTTGAAGTCACCGAGAGACATTGCCACTCGATGATCATCGGTTATGTTAAGCCCAGCATGGATGCGGCCATAGCAGAGTCTTCGGGCAAGAACTTCAGATTCGTAAACAACACGGAATATCCTATATATATAGATGGACATACCAGCGCGGAGAAGCAGATCACTTTCACGATATACGGCGTGGAGTCAAGACCTTCATCGCATAAGGTGACTTACGAGAGCGAAGTCCTTGAGACTCAGGTTCCCGAGACCGATGCGATATATGCCGATGCCGGACGTCCGGCCGGATACAGCTCCGGGATCCAGTCAGCGCATATCGGATATAAAGCGCGTCTGTGGAGAAATACTTATGAAAACGGAGTTCTGACAAGCCGCGATGAGGTGAACTCCAGTACATACAAGATGTCGCCCAGGAGCATTACGATCGGCGTAGCTACCGACAATCCCGATATCTATAACTACCTTATGGAGGCAGCGGCTTCGGGAAGTGCCGATACTGCCGCAGGTGCGGCAGCCCAGGCAGCAGCTTTGCTCAATCCCGCACCGCCGGAGGAAGCTCCCGCGCAGTAACGATGAGAAACGGCTCTTTACCGTCAAATATATATGACAGGGCTGTATATAAGCCCATATATAAATACAATAAAGACAGGGGTACGATCTGCGCGGCAGACTGTACCTCTTTGTGTTTCACTCCGGGGCCTGTTTCGGTCAGCGGAGAGGTTTCTGCTGATGATCCTGCGGCAAAAGATGTGCTGGATGTCTTACTTATCAGGCTCATGAGTACCTGCGCGGTCTGCGGATCGGGACTGCCGCCTGCGGCTTTTTTTGATCTGACGCTTCCTGTATCCGCGGAAGAAACAGAGCTCAGGACGATCATCGGCATGCTGATAGATATTTGCTCCGCTCTGGATGTGTCCATAGGAAAAACCACGGTTAGATCGTCTGAAGGAGTATCGATCCCGCAGATTTACATGACATCCTGCTTCGCTACAGCAGGATCAGTCCGTCCGGCAGCAGAACCTTCTGATAAGGATAAAGACGAAAATGCGAATATGAAGGAAAACCTCGCGGGTGCCGGGATAGTAATGACCGGATATGCCGGGGCTTCAGGCAGCAGGATCCTGGCGGCGAGGAACGAAGAGAGCCTAAAAAAGCATTTTAATGAGGCATATTTTGACAGGATGAGAAACATCCCTCTGGCGGGAAAAGATGAGATGAAGGCTTTTTGCGAGGTTTTCGGTGAGGCGGGGATAATCGATGAGCCTGCCCCATACATCCGGCCGGCAGGCGAGGGCGGCGTGTATGCTGCGCTGTGGGACTTAAGCGAGGATATGAACCAGGGCTTTGACGTACAGCTTAAGAGCATTCCGATCCTGCAGGAGACCGTGGAACTGTGCAACTTCCTGGATGCCGATCCTTACAAGATGTGCAGCGACGGAGCTTTTCTTATCGTTACCAAGGATCCCGAAGGTCTGATGGGCCGATTTGCGGAGCGGAATATCGATTCTGCGCTCATTGGGTGCTTGACGAGGGAGCGCAGTCGTGCAATCATTAACAGAGATGAAATCAGGTGTCTGAACAGACCGGATATGGACGAGATCCTGCGTCTTAATATCTCGGGGACACACGCAGGGGGAAGATAAATGGAAAACATACGCGAAGCGATACTTACCACGATAGAAAAGAACAGCCGCATAGATATCGGCGAACTCGCCATCAGGCTCGGAATAGAGGAAGCAGAAGTTGCCAACACATTGGAAGACCTTGAGAAAGAAGGCATCATCTGCGGCTACCATACCATGATCGATTGGGACAAGACCTCTATCGAGAAGGTTTCCGCGCTTATCGAGGTGCGTGTAACGCCTCAGAGAGAGGAAGGCTTCGACCGTATCGCCGAGCGCATATATAATTACCCCGAGGTAACGAGCGTATATCTGATCTCGGGAGGTTACGATCTGCTGATCTCGCTTGAGGGCAAGTCGCTTAAAGAGGTATCACAGTTCGTTTCCGAGAAACTCTCAACTCTCGATACCGTCATTTCCACGGCTACGCACTTTATTCTTAAGAGATACAAGGACCACGGTACCATCATGGATACCAAAACTCAGGATATCAGAGAGAAGGTGTCACCTTGAGAAACCCTCTGTCACAGACGATAGTCAATATCAAGCCTTCGGGTATCCGCAAGTTTTTTGACATAGTTGCGGAGATGAACGATCCCGAAGTCATCTCTCTCGGAGTGGGCGAGCCCGACTTTGATACGCCGTGGCATATCCGCGATGAGGGTATATATTCCCTTGAAAAAGGGCGTACTTTCTATACCTCGAATTCCGGTCTCATGGAACTCAGAAAAGAGATATGCAATTATCTGAACCGGAGATTCAATGTATCATATGAGCCCGCTAAGCAGGTCCTGATCACGGTCGGAGGTTCCGAGGCCATAGATATAGGCCTTCGTGCGCTCCTTGATCCCGGAGATGAAGTCATCATCCCCAAGCCCTGCTATGTTTCGTACGAGCCCTGTACGATCTTAGCCGGTGGCGTGCCCGTCAGCATCGACTTAAAAGCCGAGAACGAATTCCGTCTGACGGCCGCAGAACTTGAAGATGCGATCACCGACAAGACCAAGGTGGTTATCCTTCCGTTCCCCAACAACCCTACGGGCGCCATCATGGAAAGGAGCGACTTAGAGGCTGTTGCCGAGGTCATCAAAAAGCATGACCTGATAGTGATGTCGGATGAGATATATGCAGAGCTTACCTATAAGGATAAGCATGTTTCGATAGCCGAGATCCCCGGAATGAAGGAAAGGACCCTGCTCATCAACGGCTTCTCCAAGGCATATGCAATGACCGGATGGAGACTCGGATACGTATGCGGTCCCGAGGCCATACTCGAACAGATGACGAAGATACACCAGTTCGCGATCATGTGCGCCCCGACTACCAGCCAGTACGCAGCCATTGATGCATTGAAAAACGGCGATAATGACGTGGAAGAGATGAGAAACGCCTATGACCAGAGGCGCCGCTATCTCGTTCATGAATTCAGGGATATAGGCATGGATTGCTTTGAGCCTTTCGGTGCTTTCTATGTATTCCCTTCCATACAGAGATTCAATATGACTTCCGACGAATTTGCCACCAGACTTCTTAAGGAGCAGAAACTCGCAGTGGTGCCCGGCACCGCATTCGGCGACTGCGGAGAAGGGTTCCTCAGGATATCCTATGCATATTCCATAGAAAACCTGAAAAAGGCGATGGGCAGGATCCGCGAATTCGTTGCTACATTATGATCTTCTATATGATTTGATCCGCTATTCAGAGAGATAAGATGAAACAGCTTGGTTTACAGGAATATATAACTACATCAGATGAGATCTCGGCGCTTTTGCAGGCGGCGAATGTCGGAAACGTGGCAGCCGAAAAGATGACGCTCAAGGAGATGCTGCATTTCGAACTCCTTAAGTTCGCCGTATATCTGGCTGACGCCGACGGCGATATGGACGAAAGGGAAGTCAGCGTCATCCAGGAGTCTCTCGGCATAGAGAGCACGGTCGAGGAACTGGCTCAGATGAAGCGCAAGGAGGTCATTGCCGGACGTTTCGGCGAGAAGATCCCTTCGGTTCTTAAATATCCCGTGCTTGCCGATGCCGCTCACAAGATCAGTCCCGATCCTTATCGCGGCCAGAAGGCGATGGTCTTTTTTGATACGTTCAAGCTGTTCGGACAGACCATACTCGCAGTCCACAAGGACGAAGCAAACGAATTCGAAGTATCGCGTTATACCGAATACATAGAACGGATGGAGAAATTCATCAAGAGTTATGGCATATGGTATGCCGGCGATCAGAAGATATACAGACCCATAGAGCCGGCCATGGAAGAGACCGCCGAGTCCAAGGAGGAGCAGGCAGCCAAGCTCGAAGAACTTCTCTCGGAGTTCAACGGACTGACCGGTCTTGGCAGCGTTAAGCACCAGGTCAATTCCCTGGTCAACCTGATGCGCGTGCAGAAGATGAGGCAGGAACAGGGACTGAAAGTCTCGGATGTCTCCAAGCATATGGTCTTCTCCGGCAATCCCGGTACAGGTAAGACTACGGTAGCCAGAATGCTGGCTGAGATATATAAGTACTTGGGCGTGCTCTCCAAGGGACAGCTCGTCGAGGTTGACAGGGGCGGTCTCGTAAAAGGCTTCATCGGCCAGACCGCAACCAGAGTACAGGAAGTGGTGGACGAAGCCTTAGGCGGGATCCTTTTCATCGACGAGGCCTATACTCTTACGGTCGGCAAGGGCGACGGCGACTTCGGACAGGAGGCCGTAGATACGCTCCTTAAATCCATGGAGGATCACCGTGACGAGCTTATCGTGATCGTTGCTGGTTACACCGACCTCATGGAGCAGTTCCTTAATTCCAACCCGGGTCTTAAGTCGAGATTCTCCAATTTCATATTCTTTGAGGACTATACAGCTGACGAGCTCATGGACATTCTGCATAAGAATCTGGAAAAGCAGGAATATGTCCTGTCCGAGGCTGCAGAGAAGAAGGCCCGCGAGATGATTGAGGAGAGGGTAAATAATAAGCCCGATAACTTCGCGAACGCTAGAGACGTTCGAAACTTCATGGAGCACGCAATCTCCGCACATGCATGCCGCGTCGTCGAGCTTGAAAACGTTGACTCCGATAAGGGGCTTCTCTCCACGCTCGAAGTCGAAGATCTACAGCCTTTTGATTCATAACTCACCGGCAGCGCCGATTGATGAGAGTAACATACGATACCGATCTAATCGAATATATGACGTCTCGCCATAAGGAGAACATCCTTGTGGAGGTCGCATCCAGCAATACGAGCGACTTCGATGTCACCGAACTGTATCTGAGGTTCATTCCCGATAAACACGCCGACAGACTGCTTAATTCCGGCAAAGGCTATAGGGCGGAGAAAGCGCCCGTCGGCCGGCTGATCATTCCCCCTTATCATATGCATATCGCTGATGAAGTAAGAGTATATCTAAAATCATTTCTTTTTATACACTGGCTCAGGCAGGAGGGTTTCAAATTATGACGATCGATACCGAAAAGATCTTAAGTGCCTGCGATCATACGCTGCTTAAGCAGGAAGCAGGCTTCGATGACATCAAAAAGCTGATAGACGAGGCCGTAGAATACAAAACCGCTTCGGTGTGCATACCTCCCTGCTTCGTAAAAGATGCGGCAGAATATGCGGGCGGACGCACGAAGATCTGTACCGTCATAGGTTTTCCCAACGGCTATCATACAACGGATGTAAAAGTATACGAGACGGAGCGTGCGGTAAAGGAAGGCGCCGATGAGATAGACATGGTCATCAACATCGGGATGCTGAAGAGCGGAAATGATGATTACGTGCTGGATGAGATCAACAGGATCAAGGCTGCCTGCGACGGACATCTTCTCAAGGTCATAGTCGAGACCTGTCTTCTCACCGAAGAAGAAAAGATCCGCATCTGCGATATCGTAAATAAGTCGGATGCCGATTATATCAAGACTTCTACCGGCTTTTCCACGGGAGGCGCCACATTTGAGGACATTAAGCTCATGGCCGAGCATATGAACCCCGGTAAGGGGATCAAAGCCTCGGGCGGAATATCAACGCTTGAAGATGCTCGGAAGTTTATGGATCTGGGTGCCACGCGCCTGGGAACCAGCAGGATAGTGAAGCTGGTTGGGCAGGGTTAAGAGGTTTCTTATGGGGAAAAATAAGCAGCTTAAAATAGAACAGGAACTGGCTCAGGAGCGTACGGAACTTTCTTATGACCGTACAGGTCTGTCGATCCTGCGCACCAATCTGGCCTTTCAGAATACGAAGATGTCCATTGAACAGACGCATCTGTCTTTCTTAAGGACTATAGTGTCGCTTGTGGGAAGCGCGGCTACCGTTTACAAGGCACTGCCCGCGCTCGGAGTCTCAGGTGCATTCAGTACCATCCTTTCGTTGTTTCTTATGATCGCGGCCGTATTCTTCATCATCAAAGACCGTCTTACTTACCCGAAATTAAAGGCCGAGCTGGAAGCCATGGAAAAACAGCGTGATGAGCTGATAGCGCATTCCAAAGCCGATCTTCCGGTCATATCGGAAAATCAGCCTGAACCGGGTAATGAAGAATGAAAGAAAAGAAGATCAGTCTGCTTTTTCCCGTAAAAGAAGATGGAACAGAACCGAAATACAGAAGCCTCAGCGAGGAAACGATCCACAACCTGGGACTTGATGCGATAATCCCTGCCCTCAGCCCGATGGAGGCCGAACGGTCATACATCTTAAGGGTCCTTTCGCATATGACGGATGATCCGTATGTGGCCTCGTACCGTTCGGACGTGTTTGAGGACATACTGAATTCTCCTGCGCTTCGCGAGCGGATCATGAAGATCCTGGACCGGATCAAATTCCTCAGGGAATACGGGACTTTTAAGAGGGACTATGATGAGTCGGCATCGGCTTTTGAGCTGATGCACAGACTTGAGGAGATCAACGATTATATCATCAGTGTCGAGGCGATTCATGAGTGCCTTATGGATACATCCCTAAAGTCGGAAGGACTTAAGGAGTTAAAAGAGTATGCCGACACGATCTATAACGACAACGCTTTTGCCGAGCTGAAAGAAGATATATCCAAGGTCCGGGCATCGACGACTGACTTAAAGAGCATAACGCTCGGGGTGAACTTAAATCCGAGATTTGAGGCCGAGAGCATCGGCGTTGTTTCGATAAATAACAAGCCTTTTACCAAATCGGGCGTGATCGGAACTTTCAGTGACGCTATCTCTTCGAGGCACGATCACATTCAGGACGGGAACGAGTGGAACGGAAACTTTAAGTATCAGCCCATCAACCCTACCCAGTCGGAAATGACAGGCATCTTAGAGCAGATCGGCAGGATCAGGATCGCGACAAGCGGTCCCATAGGCTTTTTGACCATGGCTTCCATTCCGGAGGGCGACAGTTCGGTCGATG
Organism: Lachnospiraceae bacterium; assembly: GCA_017620155.1. Classification (GTDB taxonomy): domain Bacteria; phylum Bacillota; class Clostridia; order Lachnospirales; family Lachnospiraceae; genus XBB2008. Next base: position 25,759 of record JAFZQY010000063.1, read on the forward strand.
TGACGAGGTATATGAACAGGATCACCAATCATATGCTCTTCCTCACGGTCCGCAAGCTTAGGAGCGTCCTTTCCAAATATGTGAACGTGACGATCACGAACATCACGGATCTTATCCCGGAATTCATGTACTATATCCGGTGGGCGGAATATGTTGAAAAAGTCCTTGAAGCCGGCTATGTTCTGAGAAAACCCGAGGTCGCTAATAACGGCGATCCCGTGTTCATGGAAGCTCACGGCGTATATAACCTTCTGCTCGCCCACACCCATCTTCAGGACAAACTCCAGATAGTCAGAAACGACCTCGTATTTGACAGGGATCACAACATATATATCCTGACAGGGGCTAACCGCGGCGGCAAGACCACGATCACGGTTGCGATAGGACTTCTTTTCGTACTGGCTCAGGGCGGATTATACATACCCGGAGGCTCATTTAAATATGCTCCGGCGGATTGCATTTACACGCATTTCCCGGCAGATGAAGACAAGACGATGGACTTGGGCCGCCTGGGTGAAGAGTGCAAGCGCTTTAAAGAGTTATACAATCTTGCAAACGGGAAGAGCCTGCTGTTGCTTAACGAGACCTTCTCTACGACCTCTTTTGAAGAGGGATATTATATAGCGCGTGATGCTGTAAGGGCGATGCTAAAGAAAGGCGTCCGGACCATATACAATACACATATGCATAAGCTGGCCCGCGATATAGAAGAGATAAATGCCGAAAGCACCGGAAGTTATGGCTCCAGAGCGCAGTCTTTGATCGTTAAGACCGACGGATCGGAAAGATCATTTAAGATCGCCGTCGCTCCGCCCGAGGGAATGTCCTATGCCGAAGATATAGCTCGCAAATACGGAGTGACATATGATATGCTTACAGGGTATGGAATCACACATCCAAAGGAGTAGACATCATGGTATTTTTTTACAGAAACTATCCCTGCGCACCTAAAGCGACACTTATATCCGGACTGGCAAACGGTTTCGGATACATAGCAGCGATCTTTGCGATCGTGCTGGCGACCAATATCCCGAAAAGGCCCATATACATACTGCCCGTTCTGCTGCTGGCCGGACTGGCGGCTTTTCTGATCATATATGTCGGTCATAAGCTTACCGATAAGCTCGGCCCTGCCGAAGCAGAGAAGAATATAACCACAAAGCCCCGCTTTGCACAGGCATTCTGTTCCATCCATCCCGAGGAATATGACAGGCTCGCGCAGATAAACCCTGAATTCGGCAGGCTGTATGAGAAGAATGACAAGGGAAGGGTGGTAAAGAGAAAAAATGTATGATTTTTCTGATCCGCTATAAAGGATCGGTTACTTTCATCCGATAGATAAGATAAGGGTATTTATCCGAAACGGATTTTGGATTTAGACGCATGGAGGCGTATATGAATCTTACGATCGTACAGAGCAGCCCTTTTCAGGCATACAATCCGAATAAATTCGGTTCTGACCAAAACCATATGACCGGCTCCGGGAGTGATCACGGAGCTGTTTCCATGCGCAAAAGACAGTCGATGGAGAGGCAGCAGGCGAAGGCCGAGTCCGGAAACAGGATCGTAGCGCAGGCACAAAGCTACGGCCAGCAGTTAAAGACCGATCGCACCAAGGCCAAGGAAACCGCACTTGAGAAAAAGAAAGTGCAGTACAACTACAAAGCGATCTCCGGCCAGTTAGTCAGATGCAAGAAATCCACGAACGCAAGCATGGTGGCATCGAAAGCCAGACGCGAGGTCATGAGACTTAAGAGACTTTCCCGCTCGGGACAGTATGATGAAGAAGATATCCAGGCAGCACTCGATCACGCCAAATCCATGGAGCGTGTAGCCAAAAAGAAGGTCGCGCACCTTCGCCAGGAAGAGATGATCGAGCGGACAGGCAACTCTGTTCCGGCTCAGATGGAAGAGATAGAAGACCGGAAAAAAGAAGATGCGGCCGAAGATCCGGAGGCGCTTGAGGAAGAGATGGCTGATGAGGAGATTCCTGAAGGGCTGATTGAGGATGCCGATTATCAGGAACAGATGGAGATCATGCAGGCCGAGCAGGTAGAACTAAGGGAAGCTGAGCAGATGGAAATGGCCGCTCTGACAGAGGAACTTATGGCCGAGCTTTCCGAAGACATGAACGAGATGCTTGAGGAAGCCGGGCTGGATGAACTTGCGGATTCCGTGCTTGTTGCAGATCCTAACATGAGCGAGGATGACTTAAAGCTCCTTAAGCTCAAGCACCGCACGGATGAATCCAAGGATATCACCAAAGCGGATGCCGATTATCTTAAGTATCTGTTTGATAAATACGAAAAAGAAAAACATGGCGCATCGCCCATAGCTTCTTCGACCGGACAGTCCGGGATTGCGGGCATGAGTTCTCCCTCCGCGCCCGTATCCATAGCGCAGGGACTGGCGGTTTTGGGGTTTCCTACAGTGTCGACGCCGAGTGTCAGCGTGGATGTGAGCATCTGACCCCGGCCGGTTTGCCGCTATATCTCGAAAAGCCTGCGGCTGAGTAAAAATGATTTACAGAAGATTAAATTTGGCTTATCATCGTTTTTGATGAGGTTGAATTTAATCTTCTTTCTTTTTTGTTTCTTTTTCGGGGAAATAGGAGGAAATGTGAGGTATGGCAAAAGCAGTTAAGCTTGCGGATATAGCCGAAAGGGTCGGAGTAAGCATTGTTTCGGTATCGAAAGCGCTCTCGGGACAGAAGGGCGTGAGCGAAGAGATGCGCATCCGGATTCAGGCGGTAGCCGATGAGATGGGATATAAGCAGCCGGGTGCATACCGCCGTGAAAGAGAGGAAGCCCGCCGGAACAGGGGCTATAATCTCGGCGTTCTGGTCGGGGATTATTACCTGGGCAAATATGAGAGTTTCTATTCTCAGATGTATCAGCAGTTTGCGGCACGAGCAGGATCCAAGGGAAACTTCTGTCTGCTCGAACTTGTAAGCCGCGAGCAGGAGACCGAAATCAGAGTGCCCATGATGATCACCGATAAACGAGTGGACGGCATCGTGGTCATAGGCAAGCTTTCGGACGACTATCTGGATATGCTTAAAGGATCCGGGATACCGCTGGTCGGGCTCGATTTTTACACGAACGACGACACGATGGACTCTGTCATAAGCGACAGCTATTTCGGCGGATACAGAATGACCGAATACCTGATACGTAACGGCCATACCAGGATCGCCTATGTTGGAACTCTCGGAGCAACTACTTCGATAAATGACAGATACATGGGCTATCTGAAAGCCCTTAACGAACACGGGATCGAACCCAGGGCTGACTGGATCATAGAGGATAGGAGTACCAAAGACAAGATCCTTGATGCCGTAGAGTACGTAAAACTGCCGGAGGATATGCCGACAGCATTCATGTGCAACTCCGATCAGACCGCAGGCCTTCTCATCAATAAGCTCGAAGAGGCCGGTTACAGAGTTCCGCAGGATGTCTCTGTAGCGGCATATGACAATTTCCTGCCTCCCGGGATCTGCGACGTAAGGATCACTTCATATGATGTCGACATGAAGGAGATGGCGAAGCGTGCAGTCTCGATGATCACTCACAAGATCGCCGGAGAGAATTATAAGCAGGGAACATATGTAGTGGGCGGACATGTCGTTGAGAAGGAGAGCGTTCTGCCGCGGGAGTGACAGCCGGTTTTCCCCTTCGTGATTATTTACCTTAAAAAGAAAATTTAACTAAAATTAATCTGCGCCAATCTCTCAAAAAGAGGCTGGCGCAGATTTTTTTTGTATCTTTTTGCTAAAAAACCACCCTCAAAAGTAGTAAATAAGTAAAATTCGCGTAAAAAACGAAAATAAACTTGACTAAAAATGATAAAACAGATAACTTAAAATTAAGTTCAAGAACGAACCACCATGAGGAAAAACGAACTTATGGACAACACTAATCTCAATAAGGGAGGAAAGCTAATGAAAGCAAAGAAAGTTTTAGCACTTACACTCAGCGCAGCAATGCTTCTCGGCCTGACTGCCTGTGGTGAGACCTCAGAGGCACCCGCAGCAGCACCCGCCGCCACGGAAGATACTGCCGAAGAGGCACCCGCCGCTGCAGAGGCAGAAGATACCGCAGAGGAGACAGAGGAAGCAGCGCCTGCAGCTGACGCAGGCGAGCTCAGCTACACAGGTCTTAACCTGGCTGACTACACCGACACAACCGCAACCATCAAGTTCATCCATCACAAGACAGACCGTGCAGAAGACGGAACAATGGATGCAATGGTAGCAGAGTTCAACAAGACATTCCCTAACATCACCGTAGAGATGGAAGCAGTTACCGATTATGCAGAGGATGCTCTCCTTCGTCTTTCAACAGGTGACTGGGGCGACATCATGTTCATCCCCGCAATCGACAAGAACCAGCTTGAGACATACTTCATGCCTCTTGACTCTCTTGACAATCTTTCGGGCGTACTCAACTTCGCAAATCAGTGGGAGTACAACGGATTAAGCTACGGTATTCCTTACATGGCCAATGCTCAGGGTCTTCTCTATAACAAGAGGATCTTTGAGGAGGCAGGCATCACCGAGCTTCCCACAACTCCTACCGAGTTCCTTGCAGATCTTCAGCTTGTTAAGGACAACACCGATGCGATCCCGCTCTACACCAACTATGCAGCAGGCTGGACAATGGGTGCATGGGATGCTTACATCGGATGTGTTTCAAACGGTGACAACACTTACATGAACCAGAAGCTCGTTCACACTGCAGAGCCTTTTGCAGATCCCGGTGATGACACAGGCGCTTACAATGTATATCGTATCCTTTACGATGCATGTGCGAACGGCCTGATTGAAGACGACTACACTACTACCGACTGGGAAAGCTGCAAGGGCATGATGAACCGCGGTGAGGTAGCTACGATGGTACTCGGTTCATGGGCATACGCTCAGATGTGCGAAGCAGGCGATACTCCCGAAGACGTAGGATACATGCCTTTCCCGATCACTGTAGGCGGAACACAGTATGTACTTGCAGGCGGTGACTACTGCTACGGCATCAACGCAAATGCATCCGATGAGAACAAGCTCGCATCACTCATCTTCGTTAAGTGGATGACCGAAGAGTCCGGATGGTGCTTCAACGAGGGCGGCTATCCCGTAGTTAAGGGCGGCCAGACACCCGATATGTACGCAGCATTTGACGGTTGCTCGGTTCTTTCCGACGAGCCCGCACTTGCAGGTGAGGAAGACCTCCTTAATGAAATGAACGCAGAGTCAGAGCTTTCTATCAACGCAGGCGGAAATGACAAGGTTCAGAGAATCGTTGAAGCAGGCGCAACAGGCTCGGAATCCTTCGCTGACATCATGGCAGACTGGAACAGTGTATGGCAGGATGCTCAGGAAGAGCTTGATATCGAAGTACTGTATTGATCAATTAAAGAGACATAATAATACCTGAAGAATGGTTGAGAAGGGCCGGGGGGAGCTATCTCTCCCCGGCTCGGATCATCTGAAGTTTGAGGTGAAACCATGGCAAATGCAAAACCTGCCGCAAAAACAAAAAAGACCTTTCCCGAGTGGTTAAAGAGCAGAGACGGACAGAAAGTGCTCGTAATGGTCGCTTTCATGATCGTGCCTCTCCTGCTGCTCTTCGTGTTCACATATCTGCCTTTCGGCCAGATGTTCGGCTTCTCGTTCTATAACATGAAGTACATCGGAGCCCGTAAGTTCGTGGGTCTTAAGAACTATATGAAGGTCTTTTCCAGAAAGGACTGCTTCGGAGCGCTTAAGCTGTCTCTTTACTACATGCTCGGTTCCGTGGTCCAGCTTACGATCGCGCTTTATCTGGCTACGATCTTAAGCTTCAAAGTAAAAGGCGGAAACATCTTCAAGGGATTCATGTTCTTCCCCTTCCTGATAAACGGGATAGCCATCGGTTTCATATTTAAGTTTTTCTATACCAGAGGATTCGTGTTTGATACCGTGCTCCAGTGGTGCGGATTTCAGCTCGATAATCTCCCCTACTGGTTAAGAGACCAGAGAATCAACAACTTCTCGCTCGTGGGAACGAGCGTCTGGAGATATTTCGGACAGAACATGGTACTGTTCATCGGCGCGATCATGTCGGTGGATTCCGAACTGTATGAGGCAGCCACGCTGGACGGCGCGAACAGACTCGCCCAGTTTAAGTACATCATCCTGCCCAGCATCAAGACCATCGTTACGCTGAATGTGATCCTGTCGATCACGGGATCCTTAAGTGCTTTCGAACCGCCCTATGTCATCACGGACGGTGCGAACGGAACCGGAACCTATTTCGTGGTAATGCATGATATCGCCCATACCCAGCAAAAAGTAGGCCTTGCTTCGGCCATGGCGATAGTACTTCTGATCATTATCCTTGTTGTGACGCTTTTGCAGAAACTGTTCTTTAAATACATCTTCAAGAGCGGTGAGGATGAGGATCCGAGAGCAGCGATTAAGCGTGAGAAGAAACTCGCGCGCTTAGCAGCGAAGAAAGGAGGGGTGACGGCATGAAGTCCAATGCACAGGCCAAAGCCGGCAAAGTGATCTGGCTCATCATAGAATACATATCCCTCATCTTTTTCAGCCTGGTAGCGCTCATCCCCGTGGTCAGCTGCGTGATAACGGCATTTAAGACCGACACCGAGTATCAGAATACAAACGTCATGACGCTGCCCGAGAGCTGGTTAAACTTTGAGAATTATATCAGAGCCTTTGATAAAGCCAATATGGGCCGCGGATTTATCAACTCGGCGATCATCCTCGTGTGCGTGCTGATCCTGTCCACTTTTATCGGAACACAGCTCGCATATGTGCTCGACCGGTTCAAGTTTTTCGGAAACGGCCTTATCCGTAATCTTTTCCTGTTCGCGTCACAGTTGCCCGGCGTTGCGATGCAGGTAGCGCTGTACGAGATCATGTACAAACTCCACTTCATCAACTCGATGTTCGGATACATAGTGCTGATGTGCGGAACGGATATCATCTCGATCTACATTTATATCCAGTTCTTCGAGAACATAGATTATTCGCTGGATGAATCGGCCATCGTCGACGGCGCGAATTATTTTACGATCTTTTATAAGATATTATTGCCTCTTCTTAAGCCCGCGATCGTAACTTCGTGTATACTGAAAGGAGTGGGTACCTACAACGAATACTATTGCGCGAACCTGTATCTGCAGGACAAGACAAGAGTAAATACGGTGGCGACGTCGCTGTATACTTTCGTCGGACCCTTAGGCAGCAAGTACAACCTGATCTGTGCGGGCGTGATCATATCACTGCTTCCTGCGCTGATCGTGTTCATCACCTGCCAGAAGCAGATCTACAGCGGACTTACCCAGGGCGCAGTGAAGGGATAAGACATGTTCAAGTACAGAGAAGAGATCGAACACCATCTGATTTATGACATCATCCCATTTTGGAAAAAATTAAGGGACGATGAATACGGCGGATATTTCGGGTATGTGGATTACGACCTGAATATTGATGAGACCGCCGTAAAGGGCTGCATCTTAAACAACCGCATAACCTGGTTTTTCTCAAATGCTTATCAGGTGACTTCAGACGACAGCCTGCTTGCGGAGGCCAGACACGGATACGAATTCCTGCGTGATAAGTGCTTGGATCACGATAACGGCGGAGTTTTCTGGTCGGTCAATTACGACGGGACTCCCTCCGATACCACCAAGCATACCTACAATCAGGCTTTCGCTATATATGCCCTGAGTTCATATTATGATGTCAGCCATGATACGGAGGCGCTTAATCTGGCGTTTGAACTTTTTGATATCATCGAGGAAAAGTGCCGGGATGAAGAGGGTTATCTCGAGGCATTCACATACGATTTCCGCCCCGAATCCAACGAGAAGCTCTCCGAGAACGGAGTCATGGCCGACAGGACCATGAACACTCTGCTCCATGTATTCGAGGGATATTCCGAGTTATACCGCGTATCCCATAATGAAAAAGTCGGGGAAAAGATGAGATGGATCCTGGATGTTTTTGCATCCAAGATCTATAACCCCGAAAGACACCGCCAGGAAGTGTTCTTTGATTCGGAATATAACACTCTGATCGATCTGATAAGTTATGGGCATGACATCGAATCAGCCTGGCTGATCGACAGGGGTGTAGAAATCCTGGGCGATCCCGAATATGAGGCAAAGATATTCCCCGTAACCCGCGATCTGACCGCCAATATCTACAAAACAGCTTTTGACGGACACAGTCTGCCGAATGAATGCGAGAGCGGAGTCGTTGATGAGAAGAGAGTATGGTGGGTTCAGGCGGAAGGCGTGCTCGGTTTCCTGAACGGATACCGCAAAGCGCCCGAGCATAAAGAATACCTCGAAGCCGCTGAGTCTCTGTGGGTATTTATCAAGGAACATGTCATAGACCCCAGATGCAGGGAATGGTTCATGCATGTCGATCCTCAGGGTAATCCCGAGAGAGGAAGACCGATAGTCGAAGAGTGGAAATGTCCGTATCATAACGGAAGGATGTGCATGGAAGTAAGCCGCCTGGGCGACTGATGCCGGGAAAAGATCAAAGGAGCGAAGATGATACACGAGAAATACTATGAAATGCAGAAAGCCTATGAAACGCTTGTAACCAGACCGAATAAGAAGAGCAGTTTCTACAACGGGATCTACGACAGATATGAACATCCTGTCCTGACCAGAGACCATCTCCCGATAAGCTGGCGATACGATCTGGATAAGGAGACCAATCCTTATTTCATGGAGAGACTCGGGATCAACGCCGTGATGAATTCCGGAGCAATATATCTGGACGGAAAATACTATCTGGTTGCCCGTATCGAAGGTAATGACCGTAAGTCATTCTTCGGTGTGGCAGTCAGCGATAACGGCATCGACAATTTCCGTTTCATGGAAAAGCCGATCCTTCTCCCCGACACATGTCCCGAGGAGACCAATGTATATGACATGCGTCTGACCAAGCACGAAGACGGATACATCTATGGAGTGTTCTGCTCAGAGAGCAAGGACACCACAGTAAATGATCTGTCGGCAGCCGTTGCTGCGGCAGGTATAGTCCGCACGAAGGATCTCGTAAACTGGGAGAGGCTCGATAACTTAAAGACCCTTCGCTCGCCCCAGCAGAGAAATGTATGCTTACATCCCGAATTTGTGGACGGCAAATATTCTTTTTACACAAGACCGATGGACGACTTCATCGAGACCGGATCCGGCGGAGGAATAGGCTTCGGACTTTCGGAGTCCATAGAGCATGCCGTGGTCGACGAAGAGCGCATGACCAGCATCCGCAGATATCACACGATCACGGAATCCAAGAACGGCGCCGGTGCTACCCCCATAAAGACCGACCGCGGATGGATCCATATCGCACACGGCGTGCGAAACACAGCTGCGGGACTGCGCTATGTCATCTATGCTTTTGCAACCGCACTTGACGATCCCGGCCGCGTGATCGCAGAGCCCGGCGGACTCCTTATCGGTCCCCGCGGATGGGAGAGAACCGGCGATGTGAGCAATGTGGTATTCACCAACGGAGCGATCGTCAATGATAAGAATGAAGTGTTCATCTACTATGCTTCGTCGGACACAAGGATGCATGTGGCTACGACTACTATCGATAAGCTGATCGACTATGTATTCAATACGCCCGCCGATGCGCTTCGGAGCGTGGACTGCGTGAAGCAGCGTATAGAACTGATAGATAAAAATCTTAAACTCTTAAGCAACGACTGAAATAAGCGACTTACGGACCAAGGAGGACGATGATGAAATACCGCATGATAGCACCCGCAGTACCCAATATTCCCTGGCAGGAAAGACCTGAGGGAGTTAAGGGAGCGCCCATATGGAGATATTCCGAAAACCCGGTAGTTGACAGAAATCCCGTCGACGGCGTGGCCAGGATATTCAACTCGGCAGTTATGCCCTATGAAGGTAAGTTCATCGGCGTATTTCGCGGAGAGCAGACGAACGGTATCCCTTACGTGTATCTGGGACGAAGCGATGATGCAATCCACTGGACATTCGATCCCGAGAAAGTGCCTTTTGTTGACGAGGAAGGTAATCCTTTCATGCCGGTATATGCATACGATCCCAGACTCGTAAAGGTTGAGGATACATATTACATCATCTGGTGCGGAGATTTCTACGGAGCATCGATCGGCGTGGCCAAGACCAAAGATTTCAAGACATTTATCCGTATAGAGAACCCGTTCATTCCCTTTAACAGAAACGCGGTCCTCTTCCCCAGAAAGATAAACGGCAATTTCGTGATGCTCTCACGCCCCTCCGATTCGGGACATACTCCTTTCGGAGATATCTTCTTGAGCGAGAGCCCCGACATGACCTACTGGGGCAAGCACCGTCACGTGATGGGGGCAAGCCACGAATGGTGGGAATCGGTCAAGATCGGTGGAGGCGCCGCTCCCATAGAGACGAGCGAAGGATGGCTCCTCTTCTATCACGGCGTGGCAACGACATGTAACGGATTCGTATATTCCATCGGCGGAGCGATCCTTGATATCGATCATCCTTCGATCGTGAAATACCGCTGTGAGAACTTCATCCTCACGCCTGAGGCAGAGTATGAAGAGAGAGGTTTCGTACCCAACGTGGTATTCCCTTGCGCTACGATCCATGACTCGGAGACGGGCAGGATAGCGCTCTACTATGGTGCTGCCGACAGCGTGGTAGGCCTGGCGTTCTGCGAGCTTGACGACATCATCGACTATATCAAGGATCACAGCGTTGTCAGGGATACAGATACCGAGATAGGCAGGAGATAAAAAATTTAATTGATCAGAGATGGAATTATCAGAAGCGATACAATTTGATAAAGGACTAGTTGAAGTCGGGGACAGCTCGGCGATAGGGCGGTTGTTCAGTCGCGCGAAGGCCGGGGCGGAATTGACCATAGGTTTCCTGGGAGGAAGTATTACCCAGGGGGCACAGGCGACGGATGATACGCTGTGCTATGCGTACAGAGTGTTTAAGTGGTTTGAGAAGAGTTTTCCGGAATCTAGGTTCACATATGTGAATGCCGGGATCGGTGCTACGGATTCAGAGTATGCCGCAGCGCGTGTTAAGGAAGATCTGCTTGATGCTCATCCTGATTTCGTGCTGATGGAGTTTGCGGTCAATGACGGCTGCAATGAGCATTTTCTTGAGGCATATGAAGGGACGCTTAGGCAGATCCTGAATTCAAAGCCGGACATAGCGGTCGTTCTGATGTGCAATGTCTTTTATGACGAGGGTAAGAGTGCAGAGCGCATACACAGGCAGGTCGCAAGGCATTACTCCATTCCGATGGTCAGCATGCGCACGACGATATATGAAGCCATCCTGTCCGGAGATATTAAGAACAGGCAGATCACTGAGGATGATCTGCATCCCAATGATGCAGGCCACCGGCTTGTAGCGGATGTGATCACAACTTATCTTAAGAGCGTTGCAGCAACATGTGTCTGTGATAAGGTTCAGACAAGAGAAGTCTTTTCCGGCAATTGCGCACAGGAAGCAGGAAGTGATGCTATAGCCGCGGAAATCGTACTGCCCGCACCGCTTACCGCTAACCGCTATGAGCACAGTATTAAATTTGATAATCGTAATGACTCTACAGTCCGCAGGGATATGTCAGGGTTTATGCCGGATAATACGGCACGTACCGCAGTGAAGGATTGCTTCAGATACGGATATTCGGCGACTACGATTGGAAGTTTTGTTGAGTATGAGGTTGAGGGAGCATGCATAGCCGTTCAGTTCAGACGGACTGTCAATCTTCCGGCGCCCGTAGCAAGGCTCATCGTAGACGGAGATGAGTCATCCGCTGTTATCCTGGATGCCAACTTCGATGAGACCTGGGGTGACATGCTGGTCCTTACGGATGTATATATGAGTGAAAGACCGGCCGTTCACAGCGTCAGAATAGAGATCATAGAGGCACATCCCGATGATAAGGGGGATTTTTACCTTGCGGGAATAGTGGTATCGGGTTAAGGTTGAAGAGGGCAAGGAAATGGTTCCTGCCGCATTCAATCAAATGGGGGTTGTGAGATGGATCAGAATATCATCAAGAGAAACGAACTGCTGGCTCAGAAAGTGATTGAGGGCCTTAAGTCCCGTAATATGACCGGATACTATGCTGCTGACAAGGACGAGGCGCTCGCCAAGGCGCTGGAGCTGATTCCCGAGGAATCGTCAGTCACGATGGGCGGTGCGATGAGCGCACGTGAGATAGGGCTTGTGGATGCCCTGAATACAGGGATTTATAACTTCATCGACCGTGATAAATACGAAGACAAAAGAGCGGCTATGCTCGCCGCATATGATGCCGATGTGTATCTGGCCAGTGCCAATGCAATGACCGAGGACGGCATTCTTATCAACATAGACGGAAATGCCAACAGGGTTTCCGCTATCGCGCAGGGACCGAAGAAGGTCATCTTCATCGTAGGAATGAACAAGGTCTGCAATGATGTTGATGCGGCGATGAAGAGAGCGCGAAATGTAGCAGCACCGATCAATGCACAGAGATTCGGCCTTTCGACGCCATGCTCCAAGACCGGCTCATGCATGAACTGCAAGTCACCTGATACTATCTGCTGTCAGATCCTGATCACCAGATTTTCCAAGCACAAAGACCGTATCCATGTGATCCTGGTCAACGACAGCCTGGGATTCTGATCGGAAGACTGCGAATTAACCGGATATGAAAGACAGAGCTCATCACTATACCGATATTCGGCGTCTGACCGATAACCGTTTTCTGAATTTATATGAGATGGATGCCCTCGCTTCGAGCGGGGCTCCGTTTCATTATTATTTTGCCAGCCGCAGGCCTGAGGACAGGATACATATCCGCACCGGCGAATATGAGCCCGAGGGCGTTCTCGTATATGCGATAGATGCCGAAGATCCGGACCGGATCCTGATGGTACATCAGTACCGTTATCCCGCGGACAGGTATCTTTATGAGCTTCCTGCAGGGCTTATCGAGGACGGTGAGACTCCCGAAGAGGCGGCTGCGCGGGAGATCCTTGAGGAGACCGGGATGGTATTTGAACCCATTAGCGTGCCGGGTAGTGTGCTTACCAGACCCTACATGCTGGCTCAGGGCATATCCGATGAAGTCGGGATCAATGTGTTCGGTACCGTGACCGGAGATATGTCCTCCGATAACCAGGAGGATACCGAATACATCCGCCCTATGTGGGCAGATAAAAAGGAGGTTAAGAGGATCCTTTCGGAAGAGATGACATCCATGAGGGCACAGCTCCTTCTTGCGATGTTCGTGAATTCGGATCCGGATGATCCCTTTGGTTTTTTGAGAACATGAATCAGGTAAAGAGTGAAAAACTGATATTCCTGCGTCCCGGATTTTATCATTCAATCTGGGGCGGGACTAAGCTCCGGACAATGTTCGGATATGATGAACCCGGTGATGATATAGGAGAGTGTTGGGGGATATCCGCGCATCCCAAGCATGACTGCGAAGTAATATCCGGTCCTTTTGCGGGCAAACTCCTCAGCGAACTATGGCGCGAACATAGGGAACTCTTCGGAGATTCATCCGAGACTGTATTTCCTATTCTGACCAAGATAATCTCTGCACAGAGCGACTTAAGTATTCAGGTTCATCCCGATGATGATTATGCGTCCGACCATGAGACGGGTACGCTCGGCAAGACGGAATGCTGGTACATCCTGGATGCTGAGCCGGGAAGTCAGCTGGTTGCCGGACATAATGCGAAGTCGCGGGAAGAACTCTGCGAGATGATAGATGGCGGCAGATGGGATGAACTGATCCGCCGTATAGATATCGCTCCCGGTGATTTCATACAGATCGAACCCGGAACGGTCCATGCGATCTGCGGCGGAGTGACTCTGTTAGAGACTCAGGAAAACTCCGACATCACATACAGGATCTACGACTATGACCGCCTCGTAGACGGCAAACCCAGGGAGCTTCACTTACAGCAGGCCAAGGATGTGATCACAGTACCCTCCCGTGATGTGGCATCCATGGTGATCCATGATGATCCGTCGGAGGATGTGATAAAGCTCATCTCCTGCAAGGAATACGAGGTCTACAGGATAAACTGTCATGACAATCTTGGAGTGGAATTTGACCGACCGTTCATGCTGATGAGCGTCGTAGATGGCTCGGGATCCATCGATGAACGGCCCGTTAAGAAGGGCGACCACTTCATCGTTCCTTCCGGATACGGCCTTCTGTCCCTGACAGGCGAGATGAAGATCATCGCCTCCTGCCTGCCCGGCTAACCGCTTATTCTGATTACAAGCTCTCCATTGTATATTGCCACGGGGATATCCGTTCCGAATCCGTACAGCCCGGCAATGTCCGGGTTTTCTGCAAGATATACTGATACCACTTCTTTCTCAAGGTCGATCACCCAATACTCGCGTACGCCGCTTTTCATATACTTATTTCGCTTTTCGTTGTAGTCACGTTTACGCGTGGTAGGTGAAGTGACCTCTATGATCCAGTCGGGAGCGGATGTCGCACCGGTTTCATCCAGAATAGACGGATCACATATCACCGCGATGTCGGGTATGAGATTAGTGGAGTCGTCCCCGGGAAAACGAACATTGATGCCGCCGATGAAAACTTCACAAGGACCTCCTCTGTCGCTTATATAGTTACCGATCTCTCTTCCGACATCACGAAGCACCCTCTGGTGACGGACTTTGGGGTGGTCGTTTACTATGAGCTGACCGTTCAACAGCTCATATATTCTGCTCTCTCCCAACGCGGAATACTCTTCGAGCGACATCAATCCGCTCATTCGGTAAGCAAGGTTACCTATCGATTCTCTCGGTTCATCCAAAGAACGTGCCAGCGGGATAGGCGCGTTATCCAGTTTGTTTTCATCGCGGTATATCCGGTCAAATTCGGCCTGGTCAAAATCCTTGTCGGGATGGGCTTTAATATATTCTTCCATTGCAGCCAGATAAGCCTCTATTCTTCGATTGGCCTCCTCCTGCATTATTATCAGGTCAAGTTTTTCCAGCGTGACATAAGACGGATTCTTGGTCTCTCCCGTCATGATCTTGCTCACGGTGCTAACCGGAAGCTCCGCGCGGTATGCCAGCTCCTTGGTCGTGAGCTTAAGCGCTTTCTTTCTTTTTCTGATATCTTCCGCATTCATGAGATAGCCCTCCCTTTAGGACCATTGTATTCCATCTAAAATCTAAATTCAACAGATTTTACCCAGATTCGGGTACGCACTGTGGTTTAGCAGAATCATTCGCGTGAATAATATGAACTCAAAACTCTTGACTGGGGGGTCAATGTGTTATTTTCTTAACCGAAAGGAGGGATTATCCTGAGTAGTTGTATTTGTTGGGTTACATTCTCTATCATTCTTGCCGCTCTAATATATGCTGCGCTCAGCTTTTATTTTGCCTCTAAAGAAGGTTCAATATGTTGGATAAAAGGATTAATCTATGCATTTACTATCATAATGATATTAGTTCTTTTGTGTACGCAAAATGTAACCGAAATTGAAAAGAATATATATCATTTGACCATACTAATTTCATTTGTAGAACTGATTGATAATCTTTGCATCGGACTTACAAGCATTAAAGAAAAGAAAGAGAGGAGCAGGAAAAACTGTGAAAAGAATTGTTAGATTCACATTGAGCATGATATGCATACTATGTCTTACAGGATGCGGCTTAAATCTTGGCCGGATCGGACAAACAGAATCTTTTGAAGACTCCATTGAAACTGATCTGTCAGAGGAGGAAATGTATGAAGCCCTCCTGGAAGAACAGGACATTGATAAGGAATCAACCGATGATAATATGATGGAGAGAGTTGAAGAAATAATTGATGAGAGAAGAGAGAATAATGACTACGACTCTCAGGCTCAGGTGGAAGAAACGGATGACAGCTGGCCGTCATATATTAATCCTTGTTTCAGAGAACCATTGGAGAACACATTGGAAGCCTATGGGTTTGATATGAGAATATTTTCGAGCGAAGAGGAAATAGTAGCAGCATTCGGTCCTCCCTACACAAAGGAAAGTGGAGTCTTAATATATGATTTTGATGAGTATAATCCTGTGACGGGAAGGGATTTTGAAAAGGAAAACTTTTATACCAGAGTAAGGCTGACTGGTAGTAGTTTTCTACCAATGATATGTGCCAGTGCATTCAGTGAAGATGACGGGTGGTATGGAGGTAGTATAGATCCTGTTTATATTAGAGAGTATATGGAAGCTCAAGGAAGTATATGCTCATCGTCATTCATGGGCTATATACTTAACGAAGATGGTAGTTATTCATATAATTATTCGCTGATGAAGACATATGAAGACTATGTTGAACAGATTGGGTCTCCCGGAACAGTTCGTCAGGTACCCAACAAATACTTTATAGATATTTCTTGGTTGCTGCCGGAAGACGAAGACTATTATGAAACAGTTATTACGAAAACATTCGATCTTTCTACGGGTGAAATGTATTCTGATCATATAAGCTTAGATTCTGGGCGCGAGCGATCCTACGAAGAACTGATGAATGCTCGGATTTATAAGAATAATGGATTAGTATTTGAGGACGATGACTGGTCTTACAATCATGAGAGGAATTCTTTAGAAATCGAATGATCATTCATGCTTTTGAACTATATAAAACCTGCGGATTGCTCCCAATGTCATTAAGTTAATGTTGGCAATTATTTAGACTCTTATATCAGCAATGATATAGGGGTCTTTTTTCTGGGAAATATAGTGGCTACAAGGATGAAATGAGTGGCTACTTTTGATATGGATTTCTTTTTAGATGCTGGTTTTAGTGGATCAGGAATATATGCTATATAACTACTGGAAGGTGACAGAAATATAACTACTATAGATAGAAGAGAACACCTGAGTCAGAGAAAACGCTATAAACTAAGGCAGTAAGCCGAGAAGTATAGCCATCAGAGAAGGAATAGGGATGATGTTAGAAGTCAGCCAAGCCCTGCACAGCTGCGCCCCACTCTGTTGTATTTATCCCCTATTTTTAGTAAAATAAAGTATCTACGTGTATACGCATAAGATGGGGGTTTTTCATGAATATAGTTCTGTTATCCGGCGGCTCCGGAAAGCGTCTGTGGCCGCTCTCAAACGACATAAGATCCAAACAGTTCATCAAGATATTCCGCACATACGACGGCAGCTATGAGTCCATGGTCCAGCGGATGTACCGTATGCTTCGGGAAGTCGATCCTGACGCGGTGATCACTATCGCCACATCCAAATCCCAGGTTTCATCCATACACAACCAGATAGGCCCCGAAGTGGGCATATCCGTGGAGCCGTGTAGGCGTGACACTTTTCCCGCCATCGCATTAGCGACTTCGTACCTTAAGCATGTTCAGGGCGTGGGAGAAGATGAGCCTGTCATCGTATGCCCGATAGATCCCTATGTCGATCCCGATTATTTCAAGACTCTTTCCAGGCTCAGCGATCATGTGGCTTCCACGGTTGCGCATCTGTCCCTGATGGGGATCGAACCCACATACCCCAGCGAAAAATACGGATATGTGATCCCGGTAGACCGCGGCGAGTTCAGCGCAGTCAAGGAATTCAAGGAAAAACCCGATAAAGAGACCGCAGCCGAGTATATCAGCCAGGGCGCTCTGTGGAACGCCGGCGTCTTCGGATTCAAGCTTAAGTACCTGCTCGAGAAGACAGAGGAGATCCTCGGTACTTCGGATTATAAGACTCTGTTCGATACATACGATACTCTGACCAAGATCAGCTTCGACTATGCCGTCGGTGAAAAGGAAAACTCCATAGACGTTCTCAGGTTTGCCGGCCAATGGAAGGACCTGGGTACCTGGAATACTCTGACCGAAGCGATGGATGAACCCATCATAGGACAGGGCATCATCAATGACACCTGCGAAGGCGTGAATATCCTGAACGAGCTCGACATGCCGATCATCGCGATGGGCTTAAAAGATGTCGTGGTCGCCGCCAGTCCGGAGGGCATCCTCGTATCCGATAAGGAACAGTCCAGTTATATCAAACCCTATGTAGATTCTCTGGGCGGAAATGTCAGATATGCCGAGAAATCCTGGGGCGAGTTCAGAGTGATCGATGTCGAAGACGACTCCCTGACCATCCGCGTGACCTTAAATCCCGGCCACGAGATGAATTATCACAGCCACGAACACAGGGATGAGATCTGGACGGTCTTAAGCGGAGAGGGCGTATCGGTCGTGGACGGAGAGAAGAGGAAGGTCGGCCCCGGAGATGTGATACAGATCTCTGCCGGTGCGAAGCATATGATCCACGCATTCACTGCACTTCGCATCATGGAAGTCCAGCTCGGCAAAGAGATCCGGGTATCGGATAAGACCAAGTATGATAAACCTTTTGACAGTTTTGAAATGTGAGGGTATAGCATATGAAGCTTAATTACAAAAGAACGTTTTTCATAGGATTGGCATTCCTGTCGATCTGTGCATTCTGGCAGATGTATGACAACATCATACCGCTCATGCTGCAGCAGACGTTTCACCTAAACGAGACGATCACGGGTGCGATCATGGCGCTCGACAATGTCCTGGCAGTATTCCTTCTGCCTATCCTGGGTACGATCTCGGATAAAGTGGATACCCCCATGGGAAAAAGGACTCCGTTCATCATCGTCGGAACGCTTTTTGCCTGTGTTTTCCTGTATCTGGTTGGCCTGGCAAATAAGCATGCATCATTGGCGATGTTCATCATTATGCTCTTCCTGCTCCTGATCGCGATGGGACTGTACAGATCTCCCGCGGTAGCACTGATGCCCGATCTTACTCCCAAGCCTCTCAGAAGCCAGGGTAATGCGGTCATCAACCTGATGGGAGCTATCGGCGGCGTATACACTCTGATCCTGATCTCGCTTCTGTCCAAGGACGATAATGACTATCTGCCCATACTTCTGGGGGTCATCGCCATCATGCTGGTGGCTGTTCTGGTCCTGATTTTCACGATCCGTGAGAAAAAGATCGCTCCGATAGTCGCTAAGGAAAACGAAGAGTGGGAAGCCCTTCAGGCCAAGGAAGCCGCAGAATCCGAGGATGAAGTATTAAAATCCGCTGTAGAGACCGCCGAAGCAACCGAATCCGGCGGCGAGCTTCCCAAGGATGTCAAGAAGAGCCTTCTGTTCATCCTGATCTCCATCGCGCTGTGGTTTACCGCGTATAATGCCGTAACTACCGCGTGGTCAAGATACGCGACCACCGTATGGAACATGAAGAACGGCGGATACGCCAACTGTCTGATGGTAGGTACAGTAGCAGCATGCTTAAGCTACATCCCCATCGGTATCCTGGCAGCGAAGATCGGCCGTAAGAAGTCCATACTGATAGGCCTGATCATGCTGATCATCTCATATGCGGCCGTTGGCATGTATTCAAGCTTTTCCGGTTCGATCAATGTCTTCTTCGTGCTCGTAGGAGTAGGCTGGGCAGCAGTCAATGTAAACTCCCTGCCCATGGTAGTTGAGATGTGTAAGGAATCCGATGTCGGAAAGTACACGGGTCTTTACTATACATTCTCCATGTCGGCACAGATAGTGACGCCGATCCTTTCGGGAGCGCTCCTTCAGTATGTGTCATATAAGACACTTTTCCCGTATTCGGTATTCTTCATGGTCCTGGCATTCGGAACCATGATGATGGTCAAGCACGGCGACAACAAGCCGCAGAAAAAAGCAAGCAAGTTGGAATATCTTGATGTAGATGACTGATCTGACAGAGGATTACAGGATGATTAATAAGCAGATAGTTATAATAGGCGCCGGCGTGACCGGAGCGGCTGTAGCCAGGGAACTCTCCCGCAGGCAGTTGGATGTGATGGTCCTTGAGCGCGCGTCCGATGTATGCGAAGGTACATCCAAGGCTAACAGCGGCATCGTGCATTCCGGATATGACGCTAAGCCCGGCACATTAAAAGCAAAACTGAATGTCGAGGGCAGCCGCATGATGCCGGATCTTTCGCGGGACCTTGATTTTCACTTTAAGAACAACGGATCTCTGGTGCTCTGCTTCGATGAAGCGGACAGAGGAGCGCTCGAAGATCTGCTCTCTCGCGCTCAGACCAACGGCGTGGAGGGCGTGAAGATCCTTGAAGCGGACGAGCTCCGTAAGTTCGAGCCGAATATCTCCGATGAGGTGGTGGCAGCGCTGTATGCTCCGACTGGCGGCATAGTCGATCCGTTCATGCTGACTGTCGCTCTGGCCGAGAACGCAGCGGTAAACGGCGTTCAGTTTTCATTGGACACGGAGGTGGTCAGCGTCTCCAAGGATGAGAAAGGCTATCTCATCGAAGCCGTAAGACATCCCTCGATCACCAATAAACTTAAAGGTGATGAGAAACTTCAGATACATGCCGACATCGTGATCAATGCTGCGGGCGTATATGCTGACACCTTCCACAACATGGTCTCAGCCGACAAGATCCACATCACCCCCAGAAAAGGCGAGTACTGCCTGCTTGATAAGAAGGTGGGCGGATATGTTTCGGCTACTCTTTTCCAGCTGCCTACGGCAAAAGGCAAAGGCGTGCTCGTAACTCCGACCGTACACGGTAATCTCCTCATAGGTCCTACGGCCGAGGATACGGATGACCATGAATCAAGCGATACCAGCGCAGCAGGTCTGGCCAAGGTGGTCGAAGTTGGATCCCGCAGCGTGAAGGCACTTCCCTCCAGAGGAAATATCATCACATCTTTCGCAGGCTTAAGAGCACACGAAGACGGCGGGGACTTCATTATAGGCGAGGTAAAAGATGCTCCCGGATTCATAGATGTGGCGGGCATAGAATCGCCCGGATTATCCGCAGCCCCCGCTATCGGGGTCTATGTGGCCGAGACAGTCGACCGGATATGTCCTTCAGAGAAAAAGCCCGATTTCATCGCCACCAGAGAGGGTATCACCTCCATGACGCTTTCCGATATAGAAACCAGACAGCGCAAGATAAGCGAAAATCCCCTCTATGCAAAAGTAATATGCAGGTGCGAGCTCGTGACCGAGGGAGAGATAGTAGATGCGATAAAAAGGCCTCTCGGAGCTACGACTCTGGACGGGATAAAGAGAAGAGTCCGCGCCGGAATGGGCAGATGCCAGGCGGGGTTCTGTACTCCCAAGCAGGTTCAGATCCTGGCCCGCGAACTCGGAGTGGACATATCCGAGATCACGAAGAAGGGGTGCGGATCGGGACTCCTGACCGGCTTCCCGAAAGAAGAGACAAAAGGAGGTGAAGCTCATGAATAAACATGTGAAGATCCTCATAATAGGCGGAGGTCCCGCAGGACTGGCCGCTGCCGTATCTGCGCATAAGGCAGGTGTGGAAGACATCCTAATCATTGAGAGGGATGTAAGACTGGGCGGGATCCTTAACCAGTGCATCCATAACGGATTCGGCCTCCACACTTTCAAGGAGGAACTGACCGGTCCCGAATATGCCGACAGATATATAAGGCAGGTCGAAGAGCTGAAGATTCCTTACAGGCTGGCAACCATAGTTACGGACCTTAATCTTTCTGAAGACGGAAAGACCAAGCTTGTGACCACTATGGATGAAACAGGCGGACTTACGATATACGATGCCGACGCCGTAGTCCTCGCCATGGGATGCAGGGAAAGAGCAAGAGGAGCCTTAAATATCCCCGGAGAAAGACCGGCGGGCATATATAC
>JAFZQY010000064.1 GCA_017620155.1 Lachnospiraceae bacterium
ATACTTACGGATGCGATACGTAAAGGACTGAACATAATCAGATATTGCAATGAGCCGGTGAAGATCAATAAAGCGCACCATGCGCTCGCCTGGATATACATCCATATGAAGGATTATGACAATGCCAGAGAGCATGTAAACGTTCTTCCGAGCCTTAAGGGGCATTGTATTCGCGAAGATATGAACCTTTCTCTTGTTTTCTTCGAGAAGGGATATGATGCGATGAAGGACAATGCGGTAGAACTTGGCACTCGCGTCTTTGAACTTATCACGAGTCAGGCTGAGAAACTGACAACATTTTACTGTTATTTCGGCCCCCTTGAGGATGCGATCGAAATATGCGACTGGTGCGATTCTGTCATAAACACATATGCATCGAAGCCTGAATATAAGGTAGAAGAAAACTATAAGTGGGTTCTCAGGAAACTTAACTTCAGTAAAATGAGCGCATATGTACGTGCAGGTCAAAATAAGAAAGCCGAAGAGGTTCGGGATAAGTATCTGAACGAGATCAGGGAAAAAGGCGTCTATTCCGAGGAAGAACTTAAGTCGGTAGAGCAAGAGTTTAACGAAGGAATTTATATATTATAGATTTGCCGGCCAAACCCAATTTCGTGCTTCCTGAGTTGAGATAAGCCGGAAGAGCAGAAGGAGTATTCTGATTGAAGATTAATTTTGTTGAAGACAACAGTCATATATGGGATGAGAGATCCGCAAATGCGGACCAGTGGTCGATACCCGTGTCATCGGAGGAGGTAAACGAGGCGCGCAAAGGAAACTGGTCCATCATCCTTACGCCTGTAAAGCCTGTTCCGAGGAATTGGTTCCCGGATGATATGGCGGGGAAGAAGATCCTCTGCCTTGCAAGCGGAGGCGGTCAGCAGGGCCCTATCCTGGCGGCGACCGGAGCGGATGTTACCGTGTTTGATAACAGTAACGGACAGCTTGAAAAGGACGCCTTCGTAGCAAAACGCGACGGACTTAAGATCAGGACAGTACAGGGGAACATGCAGGACCTGTCCATGTTCGAAGACAGTTCATTTGATGTTATCGTGCATCCCTGGTCGAACAATTATGTGGATGACATCCAGCCTGTATGGAGAGAGTGCGCACGCGTGCTTAAGAAGGGCAGCGTGCTTATGGCCGGCTTCGGAAGTCCGCTTGAATATATCTTCGATATCGAGCAGTTTGAAAAGGGACGATTGGAACTCAAATATTCAATTCCTTATGCCGACATCGATCATCTTGACGATCCGAAGGTTAAGGAGATAGCGGAGGCGGAAGGATACAGCTGGGGACATACACTTGAGGAACAGATACAGGGACAGATCTCTGCCGGATTCGTGATCGCCGGATTTTACGAAGACAGAGGCTGCGCATTACTGGATAAATACATCAACACTTCCATGGCAACTAAAGCCGTGAAATGTTGAATACTTGGAAAAGAAACAGGACGGGATCATGGAAGAATTTGTAATACTCGATCAGTCATATTTAGAGGAAATGGCGAGTCTTTATAAGTCGGCATTTTTCGGGGAACCGTGGAATGATGACTGGAGTGATGAAGAACAGCTGACAGAGTATATAAAGGAAAAGTCAGGAGGTTTCAGGGCAATCAATTATGGTTTGCGCCTGGACGGAAAGCTCGTTGCCTTATCGCTCGGACAGATCACTCACTGGTGGGAAGGAACGAATTATGTTCTGGAAGAACTGTGCGTCTCTCCGGAGTACCAGGGAACCGGTATCGGAACAAGATTTATGGCATTGATCGAAGCGGATCTTAAGAAGCAGGATGTAAAAGGAATCTTTTTACAGACGGACAGCGACAAACCGGCATATAAGTTTTATCAGAAAAACGGGTTTAAAGAAGTCTCCAAACATGTAAGCTTTTTCAAAGGTTTTTGATAGACATATGAAGGCGCAGATATCGCTTTATTCCCGGAGATGTGGAGTGTCGGATACCGGTTCTCCCACGATGAAGATAAGCTGAGGGAACAGGCACTTCCTTTAGACAGCGCATATGTGAAGAGATACTCGGGACTTGCCAAAGATCTAGGTATGGCCATAGCCATAACATTTCTGGAAGCGCATGAGCCGAAACCGAGGAATACGGTATGCCTTTTCGACCGTCACGGTAATCTTAAATTCAGATATTCCAAGGTCCATATATGTGATTTCGGCGAAGAAGATGATGAGGGCGTTCTTGATGCGGGCGATGAGTTTTTTGTAGAAGACCTTGATACGGGTAAGGGAACTATCCGCATCGGATCAATGATCTGCTATGACCGGGAGTTTCCTGAAAGCGCCCGTATACTGATGCTTAAAGGAGCGGAGCTGGTTCTTGTCCCCAACGCCTGTCCGATGGAAATAAACCGATTGTCTCAGCTAAGAGGCAGGGCATATGAGAATATGTTCGCCATCGCAACGTGCAACTATCCGGCGCCCCATCCGGACTGTAACGGACATTCCACACTTTTTGACGGAGTTGTGTATATACCTGAAATGCACGGTTCAAGAGATACCTGCATATTTGAAGCCGGTGAAGAGGCGGGCGTCTATATCGCTGAACTGGATGTGGACATGCTTCGCGATTATCGGAAAAGAGAAGTATGGGGATTCAGGAACCGAAGACCGGAATTATATGGGAGTATATGCTCACCGGACTTTGAGTAAACATGAAAATGTAAGGAATATTTAGAAATGATGGACCGCATCAAACTGGAAGAGGTTCGGGAGGATGAAATCCCGCAGCTTTATGATATGCAGATCCAAAGCTTCATGCCTCTGTATGAGAAGTATCATGACGAGGGTTCGCCTGCAATGGAAACCATGGAAAGAGTAAGAAGCAGGTTCATGCAGGAGAGCAGAAAGTATTACTTCATCGTTAAGGACGGGGCAAGAGTCGGCGCTGTCAATATCGGAAGAAAAGCTTCTGATCCTGAGGAATCCTGCCTCTACATATCTCCGGTTTTTATTCTTCCCAAATATCAGAATCAGGGAATCGGATATGTGACCATTCAAAAAGCCTTTGCAATGCATCCGGATGTTAATGTCTGGAAACTTGATACCATTCTTCAGGAGGCGGGGAACTGTCATCTGTATGAAAAATGCGGGTTCGTTCGCGTCGGTGAGGAGCATGTGATAAATGAAAACATGACACTGGTAGAATATGAAATAAGAAAGTGAGATAATTGATAACATCATAGTAGAATTACTATAAGGAGCTGAAGATTATGAACAAGACATAGGATATGTCATGGATGCCGCTGACCGCAGGCGTCCTGTTATTGGGTATCATTTTGACAATTTTACTGCAGGATACGAGGAAGAAAGATAAATGATCATAAAAGCCTTCTTTGTGGATTTTTACGGGACGATCGTTCATGAAGACGGTGAAGTAATACAAAGAATAACAAAGATTATATGTGATACGGGAAAGGTGGAAGATCCTTCTAAAGTCGGAGCATTCTGGTGGGAGGATTTTCGGACCATGTTCATGAATTCCGGTGGCGATACATTTGAAACACAAAGAGCACTGGAAGAAAAATCTTTAGTACATACTTTGGAACGGTTTGGCTCTGATGCGGATGTGAAAGAACTTAGCAATATGATGTTCGAGCATTGGGTCAAACCGCCCATATTTGACGACGCCGGGGAGTTCTTTGAAAAGAGCCCCCTGCCTGTCTTTATAGTGTCCAATATAGATACGGCAGATATCTTACAGGCTGTCGGCTATCACGGTCTGCATCCGGCAGGGATATTTACTTCGGAAGATGCGAGGAGTTATAAACCCGGGAAGGAATTGTTTGAGCTGGCACTTAAGTCCACAGGCCTTATGCCGGATGAAGTGATGCACATTGGAGATTCCGTAAGCAGCGATGTACAGGGCGCGGAAAAAGTGGGAATCAGAGCTCTGTGGCTGAACCGTTTCGGCAGGGATATTCCTGAAGGGGTTGAGAGCATATCACGACTCCCGGAGGCATTCGGTCATATAGAGAGATAACAATGGAGAAAAAATGGAAATAAAGGAAGTTTCAGCAGCTGGTGAAAAACAGAAAATAACAAGGGAAATACTTGAGGCATTGCCCGAGTGGTTTGAAGTAGAAGAATCAAGAGAAGACTATATAGAGAAGAGTGCGGACCTGATCTACTATGCCGCGTTTGACGATGACAAGCCGGTAGGGTTTATCTGCCTTAAGGAAACCGGAAAAGACACAACGGAAATCTGTGTGATGGGCGTGCTTAAGGACTATCACAGACACGGAATAGGCAGGCTGCTTTTTGATGAGATTAAGAAGGCTGCAATACGCGAAGGATATTCTTTCCTGCAGGTAAAAACCGTTCAGATGGGAATGTATGACGATTATGACGCCACCAACAGGTTTTACCTTTCCGTTGGCTTTAAAGAATTTGAAGTATTCCCGACTTTGTGGGACGAGGCGAACCCCTGCCAGGTTTATGTGATGGCGCTTTAGTAAGGAAACAGACAGATGAGCAATGAAGAAATAGAGATAACAGCATTACCGAAAGAAAAATGGGAGGGTACGCCTATCCCGCTTGTTACGCGGAGCGACAGTTTTTATGATATGGAGATCGATCCTCTCGATAAAGACGGATGTACGGTCCGGATCGTGAGAAAACCTTCAGAGCAGGAGATCGTTCATACTCCCGAAGAATATGATTTTCCCGACGGCCTGTATGCGGCGCATTGGGAGAACGCGGAGGCTTACGGAGTCGTGAGCGAAGAAGGCAAACTTCTCGCCTGCATTGAAGTATGTCCCGAGGTATGGTCGAACAGACTGATCGTGACCGAACTGTGGATCTGTGATGAACTCCGGGGGATCGGTCTCGGAAAGAGACTTATGGATAAGGCAAAAGAGGTTGCGCAGGCTCAGGACCGCCGTGCCATAATCCTTGAGACACAGTCGTGCAATACCAACGCGATAGGTTTTTATCTTCATCAGGGGTTCGAACTCATTGGCTTTGATACATGCTGTTATACGAATAACGATATCGGCAGGAGAGAAATCCGGTTTAATCTCGGGTATTTCTTTCATCGGGATGCAAAAAGAAAATGACAAAACAAAGCAAACCGTGACAGGATTTAGCCGGCACATGATCATATAATCGCTAGTGAAAGGAGGGATACCGATGGATTGGATAAAGACGATCAACAACGCCATAGAGTATATGGAAGATCACCTTACGGAGCAGATAACGGTCAACGACATCGCTGCAAACGTAAACCTTTCGGTGTTTCATTTTCACAGAGCGTTTTCGATGCTGACAGGACTGTCACCGGCAGAATATCTGCGAAAAAGGCGCCTTTCGCAGGCCGCTTCGGAACTTGTGAACGGAGATGATAAGGTCATCGATATCGCGCTTAAGTACGGATATGAAACACCCGAAAGCTTCACCAAAGCATTTACCAGATTCCATGGCGTTTCGCCCATGCAGGCAAAAAAGGGAAGTCCGATTCAATTCATGAGCAGGTATACCGTCAGAATTGCAATCGAAGGAGGACAGATCATGGAATACAAAATTGAAAAATGGGAAGCAATGGACCTGCTTGTTCACGCAAAGAGTTTTCATACCGAAACAAGCGAAACTGAGATACCGAAGTTCTGGGATGAGTATTACTCAAATGAAGAATACCGTAAGATTCCCGGCTATTTAGGCGTCTGTGCGCAGACGAAAACAGACGGCGATGAGTTTGATTACGGCATCGGATGTAAGGCGGCGGATGTCGAGGGGGTACCCGAAGGATTTAAGATCATTCACATCCCGGAGTACACGTGGGCAGTATTTACGTGTGTAGGACCGTCGCCCGATGCTATACAGGAAATGTGGGAGAGGATATACAAAGAATGGCTCCCCGTATCGGATTACGAGATGATACCCGACTATGATATCGAGAATTACCTTCCCGGCGATCCGACCGCGGATGACTATGTGAGCGAGATATGCATTCCCGTCCGGAAAAAAGGATAAGTAATGGCTGAGATATGGGACGTATACACAATCGATAGAAAACTGACCGGGAAGAAATGCATCCGGGGAGAACAGGGAAACCTGGCCGAGGATGAGTTTCATCTGTGGGTCATGGTATGGATCAAGAATCCCAGGACCGGGAAGTATCTCGTATCTCAGCGTGCGGCAGATAAGGATACCGACCCGCTTAAGTGGGAAACTGTAGCGGGTCATTCGGTATCCGGTGATACGAGCGTTGACGCAGCTGTTAGAGAAGCGTATGAAGAAGTCGGGATCAGACTGGATCCTAAGGATGCGACTATTTTAGCGACCAAGGTGGCAACCTCATATGATGGGCAGCGGCATAACTGGATACGCGACTCTTTTTACTTTGAAACAACCGACGAACCCGATCTGGACAAAGCACCGACCGAAGAAGTCATTCAGACAAAATGGCTTACTTTTGCGGAGATCAGGGAGATGTACGAGCGTGGAGATTGCTGCATGAATATGGGTGATCTTTACGGATTCGAATTAAATCCGGTGCCCGCCGACAGATACGGCGATATCATCGGACAGACGGTAAAGGGAGTTATAGACCGTCCGATGGGAACCTATCATCCGCGTCATCCGAATCTGTATTATCCGGTTAATTACGGCTATGTTACGGGAGTGACCGGCGGCGACGGAAAGGAACAGGACATATATCTTCTTGGTGTGACCGAACCGGTCAACGAGTTTACCGGGAAGGTGATCGCCGTTTATCATAGATATGACGATAACGAAACCAAGTGGGTAGTTCTTCCCTGCGATGAGAACGGTAATATAAGCAGCGATATTGAGATTCCGGACAATGATGAGATCTATGGCCGGATAGCTTTTCAGGAGCAGTTTTTCAGCGGGATTCTGGTGAGGTGATGAGTTTGCAGCCTGATACTGATTTTGAGATACTGGAACAGAAAATCGAGCAACTGAATAAGATCAACGTAAACGCCAATTATACAGCCCGTGACAGATATCACGAACTGTATAATTCTATTTATGAGAGTCTGCTTGTCATGGAAAGCGAAGGCAGCATTATTTTGGACCCGGACCCCAAAAGCCTCAGCTATCTGCGGGAACTCCTGATAAATGACGGGCCGGAGTTTTCCTATACTCTTCATTTCCGGGAAAAGAACAGCACTAAGAAATACATGATAGGCGTGTGTATCAGAGGTTTGCCCAAATGCAAACCGGTAACGGATTAGGACGTAAGCCGGTAACGGACTAAGATAGATAAAAGGATGTGGAAAAATGGACGATTACAGCAAAAAAATATCGGAACGGATGTGGAATCAGCCTGACAAGGGAGAACTCGAGGCTGAACGGGAGCAGACTTTCATAGATGACATAGTGCAGAAAGCGCACATCGAACGGGAACTGCTTCAGTCCCTGGATGGCGTAGAGACTGCTTTTGACGGCGGCGCAGGATGCGGCCGTTTCTCTGTTCTTCTGGCTAAGAAAGGAATCCGGGTTACCCACTTCGATATCTCACAGCCCATGATCGATAAGGCAAAAGAGATTGCCGAGAGAGAGGGCGTGACCGATAAGATCACCTTCGTAAAAGGAGCGCTTGAGGATCTTTCCGCATATTCCGATGATTCATTTGACCTGGTCATGTCTTTTGACTCCCCGATCTCCTATACCTATCCGAATCAGGAAAAGGTCATCGGAGAACTGGTCAGGATCGCAAGGAAACGCATCCTGATAAGTGTTTCAAGCAGACTCGGTTCACTGCCTTATCTTGCTAATCCGATCCAGAAGAATCAGTTCATCCTGGATAAGAACAGCAAGGATCCGTGGGTACAGTGGTGTCTCACCGCCCGCGAGCAGATGATAGAGGGATTTGCGTTCAACAAAGATAACCTCCTGAAAGCTTATGATTCAGGACTGCTCGATAATATTGAGGATACGAAGAAGGCTTACGACCAGGGAGATGCTCCCTGGTGCATTTCTTATCATTTCATGCCCGATGAGCTGGAATCGATACTTAAAAAGTTCGGAGTAAAGGATATTAAAATGGCCGGGCCCGGGGCCTTCGCCAGAACGATACCAAACGAATTACTTGTGAAGATCATGAATGATCCTGAACAGAGAGAGGCTTTTCTGGAGTTTTGCCATATGTATGACAGTAATCCTTATGTTTGCGGAATGGGTAAAGACAATCTGTTTGCAAAAGGAATTTTATAATATAATACCGGTATGGTTGTCGATTACCATATATCAAAGGAGATAAGACATGATACCGACTAACAAGATTTTAAGCAGAATAAAAAGAGGGATCGCGCTTGCTGTATGCGCACTGATGGTAAGCAGCTTCAGCGCACCTGACATTTACGCAGCGACCGTACCTGTTCCCGAGGGCATAACCCCCGTCACATGGGAGGTTTCCGAGGATCATCTGATGATCGAGGGCGAAGAGGCCCGTGCACTTTATAACCGCATTGTTTCGGGTGACTATCCCTCACTTGAAGAACTTAAGGCTAATCCGATAGTAAAAGAGCTGGATCAGCTGTCTGCATACTATTCGGAGCTGTACGGAGACACTTCCAAGATCAACACTCCGGAGAGAGACCAGCTTCGTGAGAACATTCTGAAGAAGTTCCTCGAAAGAGGCTCCGCACGTACAACTCAGGTACGCGCAGACGGTTCACATGTATATGCATATGACGGACCGCTCAGATATGAATATCAGGCCGTAATAGTCATGGGTCTTCCCGCTTCGGGAAAATCAACCAGATGTGCCGATCCGATCAGCGAATCACTTGGGGCATATAATTTTGACAGCGATATCATCAAGGAGATGCTGCCGGAATTCCAGGAATCACATGGTGCTGCAGCTCAGTCCGTACATCAGGAAAGCCGCGAGATTCTTAACCAGGTTGTTAAGCGTTTTATCGAGGGCGACAGAAAAGGCTGCAATGTAGTCATCCAGACGATCGGTAATGATCTTGAATCGATGAAATCCCGTTATATCGAGCCTTTTGAGAAGGCCGGTTACAATGTAAAGGTCGTGCTTGTAGAGGCGAAGGTAAACGAGAGCCTTTCGCGCGCCGTGATGCGCGGACTTAAGACCGGACGTATCATACCCAGCAGTTCGATCATCGGATACGGAACTGATCCTGATAAGGTATATAACCAGCTTGCTACAATGACAAACTCAAAGGGCGAGCCTTACGCATACGATATGCAGGCCGCATCCACCACTGCGACTGATACTGCATCCACCACAGCGGCTGACGCAAATACATCAGCAACCGACCAGACCGCCACCGCAGACCCTGATTCGGAATATGTAATAGTGAAAGGCGATACACTCTACGCCCTGGCTAAACGTTTCAAGGTTACGCTTGACTATCTGGTATCGTGGAACGGCATCAGTGATCCGAATCTGATCTTCCCCGGCCAGATATTAAAGTATTCCGCAGCTGCAGAATAACGGTAATAAGACCAGACACAATAAGACTTTTACCGGATGATAAGATTTTTGAAAAACGGCATATCACACCGCATAGTTCATCTGTGGCTTGTGATGATCATACTGATATTCTCGGGAACGGTGGTATTTGCATCGTTTCGTCTGACGGATACTTTTTTGGATATTACCGCTGCCGCCAGGCAGAATTCCGAATTGCAGAAAGCGGCTCATGAGCTCATGAATGCTTCGGATTATCTGACCGGGCAGGTTATGATCTTCTGCTTACAAGCATCGATCTTAATACCACGTACATGATGCTTTTTGACGTGGACAATTTTAAGACCATTAACGATACGTACGGTCACGAGACCGGCGATATGGTCCTGATAAAACTTGTGGAAGTACTGAAAAGAGTCTTCCGTGACGATGACTGCATATGCCGTATCGGAGGCGATGAATTTGTCGTGTTCATGGTGCATTCCGGAAACATCCGGCACAGGCTTATTGAGTCCAAGATAGGGCAGATAAATGCTGAACTTGAGAATACGGATGCAGCCATGTATGAATCCAAGAAAAGCGGAAAGGGAACCTACACTTTTCATTCATAATAAATGAAAGAGAGGGAAGTTCTTTATGCTGGAAAAAACATATGAAACTCCGAAAGGTATCATCCATTACTGGGTGAGTGAGAGCGCGCAAGCGACCACACCTCAGCTTGTTTTTCTTCCGGGACTTACCGCAGACCACAGACTTTTTGCCAAACAGATAGAAGTCTTCGAAGGCAAGTATCCGATATTTGTCTGGGATGCTCCCGGACATACTTCTTCATGGCCTTTCGATTTAGATTTTTCACTTAAAGATAAAGCGGTGTGGCTCGATGAGATCCTGCGTACGGAAGGGTATGACAAGCCGGTCATCATCGGTCAGTCGATGGGCGGATATGTCGGCCAGATGTATGCCGAAGTTTTCCCCGGAAAAATGGCAGGCTTCATATCGATCGACTCAGCGCCTCTGCAGCGTCAGTATGTCACCGGCATCGAGATATGGCTGCTTAAACGCATGGGTCCCGTATATCTTCACTATCCCTGGAAATCACTTTTGAAAACAGGATGCAACGGGGTAGCGACTTCCGAATACGGAAGGGCGCTAATGCATGACATGATGATGGTCTACGACGGAGATCAGGAACGCTACGCCGCGCTCGCGGGAGGCGGATACAGGATACTGGCCGAGGCCATGGATGCTGATCTTCCGTACAGGATCGACTGCCCGGCGCTTCTCATCTGCGGTGAGAAAGATCATGCAGGCTCATGCATCAGATATAACAAAGCATGGCATAAGAATACCGGGATCCCGATAGAGTGGATACCGGGAGCAGGACATAATTCAAATACGGATGCACCGGATAAGATAAACGAACTGATCAAAGATTTTGTCGGGAAACTCACCGCGCCGGACCGTGGATAAGATCGCGCGACAGCGATTGACAATCAATCCTGATGAGAATATATTTATATCTGTAAGAAGCAAAGGCGCTTCGACCCATGGTCGGAGTGCCCTTTTTTGCGGTAACGCCTGTTTGGAGGATGGACATGACAGACAAACTTCACGAGGAATGCGGCGTCTTCGGCATATGGAAAAAGAACGGACAGGACGCTTCTTTGGACATATACAACGGCCTGCTCTCATTGCAGCACAGAGGCCAGGAGGCAGCAGGCATAGCGGTCTGCAACACGTACGGTGAACGCGGAAACATCTGTATCCACAAGGATATGGGACTCGTGACCGAAGTGTTTGATGAAGCAATGCTAAACGACCTGCAGGGAAACATCGGTGTCGGCCATGTCAGGTATTCTACCACCGGCGACAGCACCATCAGGAATGCACAGCCCATCGCATTCCAGTATCTGAAGGGCACGCTCGCCCTCGTCCACAACGGAAACATAGTGAACGCCTCCGACATCAAATCGGAACTGTTAAAAGACGGAAGCGTCTTTCACGCAACCTCGGACTCTGAAGTGATCGCAACGCTGATCGCCAAGATCAGAGCCCATACGGGTTCCATCGAGGAAGCGGTAAGAGAGATCATTCCCAAACTTCAGGGCGGATATGCTCTGATCATCATGAGCCCCCGCAAGATAATCGCAGTCAGGGATCCGTGGGGGATCAAACCATTATGCCTTGGCAAGGTCGAAGACGGATATGTGGTAGCATCCGAAAGCTGCGCTCTTACGAGCGTCGAGGCCGAGTTCATCCGTGATATCCGTCCCGGCGAGATAGTGACTCTGTCCAAGAACGGAATGGCTTCGGATACTTCGATGTGCACCGAAAAAACATCCCACGCCCATTGCATTTTTGAATATATCTACTTCGCAAGACTCGATTCGAGCATGGACGGAGTGGGCATATATGACGCAAGATTTCGGGGAGGCATGGCGCTTGCTCAGGCGCATCCCGCGGACGCGGATATAGTGACCGGAGTTCCGGAATCGGGCCTTACGGCTGCCGAAGGTTTCGCGCATGCGAGCGGACTGCCTTTCGTACGCGCTTTTCACAAGAACAGTTATATCGGAAGGACCTTCATCAAGCCCACGGATAAGGAGAGACACTCCGCCGTACATATGAAGCTGGGAGTCATCCCCGGCTCGGTCAGCGGGAAGCGCGTGGTACTGATAGACGATTCCATAGTCAGGGGAACCACGATATCCAATCTGATCACGATGCTTAGAAAAGCGGGAGCGACCGAGGTACATGTGAGGATTAGTTCACCACCTTTTCTTCATCCGTGTTATTATGGTACAGATGTCCCCGATAATTCGCAGCTGATCGCCAACAAATATTCGATAGAGGAGATCAGGAGCAGGATCGGCGCCGACTCACTCGCCTACATGCGCCTGGAGGACTTGAGCACCATGGTCGAAGGCGCTCCGATATGCAAGGCATGTTTTGACGGAACATATCCCACCGGAGGTACGAAATGAGTTTATCTGGAACTGCGCATGAGCGCAGGATCATATTAGAGGACGGTACGATGTATACCGGATTCGGGTTCGGTTCGGAAGAAGACAAGAAACTCGAGCTCGTATTCAACACATCGATGGTCGGTTATCAGGAGATCATATCCGATCCTTCCTATACGGATCAGGCCGTGGTCATGACTTATCCGATCATAGGAAACTACGGGATAAATGATGACGACTACGAGACTGACAACCCTTCGATAGGAGCTCTCATAGTCCGCGACTATACCGACGAGCCTTCCAATTTCCGCTGCTCGCAGACCCTGTCAGAGCGCATGAAAAAATCTGACATAGCCGGGGTATACGGAATAGATACACGCGAACTGACCAGAAGGATCAGGGACTACGGAAGCTGCAAGGTCATGATAACCGGCGCAGATACATCTGCCGAAGAAGGAGCAGCGATCCTCCGTGACTGGACTTACAGAACAGATCAGGTGAGCCGCGTAAGCACGCCTTCGATCTATACACTTCCCGCAGACAACGAAGAACTCTGCCATGTCGTGGCCATCGACTGCGGGATCAAAAAGAACATACTCAGATGCTTTACCGCCCGCGGATGCAAGGTGAGCGTGGTACCTTACGATACCAACGCTCAGACCATAGAGTCATTAAAGCCGGCCGGCGTGTTCATATCAAACGGCCCCGGCGATCCCGAGGATGTTAAGCAGACCATAGACACCATAAGAAGACTTCACGGAAAATATCCCATATTCGGAATATGTCTCGGACATCAGATTCTGGCGCTTTCTTACGGCGCAAAGACATATAAGCTCAAGTTCGGACACAGAGGAGGAAACCATCCGGTCAAGACACTTGAGAACGGACGAGTGGATATCACTTCACAGAACCATTCCTATGCAGTTGATTCAGACAGCCTGACAGGAACCGGGCTTATCGCAACACATATCAATCTGCTCGACGATACGATAGAAGGTATCAGACATGAGTCGGATCCGGCATTCGGAATCCAGTACCATCCCGAGAGTGCGCCCGGACCGAACGACAGCCACTATCTGTTCAGCGGATTCATGGAGATGATGAACGGGAGGAAAAACTGATGCCTAAGAGACAGGATTTACACAAGATACTCGTCATCGGATCCGGCCCCATCGTCATCGGTCAGGCTGCGGAATTTGACTATGCGGGCACTCAGGCGTGCCTGGCACTGAAGGAGGAAGGCTACGAAGTCATCCTCTGCAATTCCAATCCGGCTACGATAATGACGGATCCTTCGGTTGCGGATAAGGTTTACATGGAGCCACTTACTCTTGAGTATTTGGCCAAGATAGTAAGGTCTGAGAGACCTGATGCGATACTTCCCGGAATAGGCGGACAGACAGGTCTTAACCTGGCCATGAAGCTTTCTTCCAAGGGAGTTTTGCACGAATGCCGCTGCGAACTTCTCGGAACGGATTTTGACAGTATAGACCGTGCCGAGGACCGCGAACTGTTCAAGGAACTCTGTATAGAACTGGGCGAGCCTGTGCTCCCGTCCATTACCATTCAGTCTATCGAAGAAGGATTGGACGCTGCCGCAAAGATCGGATATCCGGTCGTTGCGCGTCCCGCTTTTACCTTGGGCGGAACCGGAGGCGGCTTTGCCGACAACGATGATGAACTTACCGCGATACTTAAGAACGCGCTTGAGCTTTCTCCCGTAGGACAGGTACTCATAGAAAAGTCCGTCCGCGGATACAAGGAGATCGAGTATGAGGTGATCCGCGACGGAAACGATACCGCGATCACCGTCTGCAACATGGAGAACATCGACCCCGTCGGAGTCCATACCGGTGACTCGATAGTCGTATGTCCTTCACAGACCCTGACGAACAGGGAGTATCACATGCTCCGCGATTCGGCGCTCAAGATCATCAGAGCTCTTAAGATAGAAGGCGGATGCAACGTTCAGTTTGCTTTAGATCCTAATTCTTTTGACTATTATCTGATCGAGGTCAATCCCCGCGTATCCAGATCATCCGCACTTGCTTCCAAGGCATCAGGTTACCCGATAGCCAGAGTGTCCGCGAAGATCGCAGTGGGATACAGCCTCGAGGAGATTCAGCTTGCCAATACACCGGCATCTTTTGAGCCATCACTTGACTATGTCGTATCGAAGCTTCCGAGGTTCCCGTTCGATAAGTTTACCGATGCGAGCAACACTCTGGGTACCCAGATGAAGGCTACCGGCGAGGTCATGAGCGTCGGCCGTACGATGGAGGAGAGCCTCCTAAAGGGCATCAGGTCTCTTGAGACCGGCGTATTCCATCTCTACAGCAGCAGGTTCGATGAGATGGATACTTCCGAAATGCTCGAGTACATCCGTGAGGGCAGGGACGACCGCATCTACGCGATCGCGGAACTTATCAGACGCGGCACGGACCTGGAACTCATCCACGACTATACGGGCATCGACATGCTCTTCATCCGTGTCTTCGAGCACATCGTTCAGGCGGAAAAAGAAGTGCTTGAGGCAGCATCGGCTCCCACGCGCGACGCGTTGTATCTGGCCAAGAAGACAGGTTTTTCCGATAAGGAGATTGCGATGCTTTGGGGAAAGACTCCTCATGAGATATATGACATGAGGAAGGAATACGGAATCTTCCCTACATATAAGATGATAGATAGCTGCGCATCCGAGTTTGACAGCTACATTCCCTATTTCTATTCGACATACGAATCCGAGAACGAATCAATATCGGATGACAGGGAAAAGATCATAGTGCTGGGCTCGGGTCCCATAAGGATCGGACAGGGCGTGGAGTTCGACTACTCGACCGTACACGCAGTAGGCACGATCAGGGAAGCCGGATACCAGGCGATCATCATCAATAACAACCCCGAGACGGTATCAACGGATTATACGACATCCGATAAACTCTATTTCGAACCTCTGTGCATCGAGGATGTAATGAATGTCATCGAGCATGAAAATCCCAAGGGCGTTATCGTGACGCTCGGCGGTCAGACGGCGGTGAACCTCGCTGATTCCCTGAAGGAATACGGCGCTCCGGTCATAGGTACTGACTGCGATGCGATAGACAGAGCTGAGAACCGTGATCTTTTTGAAAAACTGCTGCTGGATCTGGGCATACCCCAGCCTCCCGGAATGGCCGTGACCGACATCGAAGCCGGAGTAGCCGCTGCAGAGAAAATAGGTTATCCGGTACTCGTTCGTCCTTCCTTCGTGCTGGGCGGAAGAGCGATGCAGATCGTATCCAAGGAAGCCGATATGCGTCACTACTTAAAGACCGCGGTAGAAGTGGATGTCGATAAGCCCGTGCTCGTAGATAAGTACATCAAGGGCCGCGAAGTGGAAGTCGACGCCGTCTGCGACGGACGGGATGTATTCGTGCCCGGTATCATGGAACTCGTAGAGAGGACCGGCGTACATTCGGGCGATTCCATGAGCGTGTACCCGCCTTTCAGCATCTCCGACAAGGTCAGGGGTACGATCCTTACTTATGCAAAGAAACTCGGAATCGGGATCGGCATAGTCGGACTTTTCAATATCCAGTTCATAGTCGACGATGATGATAATGTATACATCATAGAAGTGAATCCCAGATCGTCGCGTACGGTGCCTTTCCTGTCAAAAGCAACCGGATACATGCTGGCCGATATCGCCACCCGCGTGATGCTCGGCATAAGCTTAAAAGAGCAGGGCATATTCGAACTCTATCCCGAGGAGAGGAAGACCTGGTATGTAAAAGCGCCTGCATTCTCTTTCTCAAAATTAAAGGGTATGGATTCGTACCTTAGCCCGGAGATGAAGTCTACGGGAGAAGCCATCGGATATGACGAGACGCTTCACAGAGCGATGTATAAGGCCCTGATCGCTTCGGGACTTGATCTTCCGAATTACGGAACGGTGCTCTTTACGCTGGCCGATGAAGACAAGGAGGAGGGAGTTCCTCTTGCAAAGAGATTCCTCGAGATGGGCTTCAACATCGAGGCTACCACCGTCACCGCTCAGTATTTCAAGAAACGCGGCATCAAGACCAGACTCCTTCATAAACTCTCGGAAGGATCCGACGAGATGCTCAGCTCGATCCGTTCGGGATACGTAAGTTACGTCGTCAACACCCGTGCGAT
>JAFZQY010000065.1 GCA_017620155.1 Lachnospiraceae bacterium
ATCAGCAGCCTTACGGCCAGCAGTATTCTTATGCAGATCCTGCAGATCATACAGCTGAGTTCGATGCAGCAGATGTAGCCGATAATAAGATCCTGGCTGTCAGCTGCTATCTCTTCGGATTCATCGGAATCATCGTTGCTGCTTTATTTGCCAAGGATTCCGGGTACATCAAGTTCCACGTAAAGCAGTCCTTAAGACTCAGCGTGGCAGAGATTCTTGCATGTGTAGTAATGATCATCCCTATACTTGGATGGATCGTAGGCGGTATCTTCCTCTTCATCCTTTTCATAGTAGAGATCATCGCTATCGTTTGGGCATTCCAGGGCAAGTCCAAAGATCTGCCTATCATCAAGAGCTTTGGATTCCTCAAATAATCAGTAAGAATGATCATGTACCATGTTCTGATCAATCCGACATCCAAATCCGGCAAGGGCATCAAACTCTGGAAAATGCTCGAACCCATCTTCACGGAGCGGGATATCAAATATAAGATGATATATTCCGAATATCCCGGACATATCGTGAAGATAGTAGCCAAGCTTACGGATCCTCTTGAAGGATACGGGCGGATCAATCTCATCGTTGTCGGCGGTGACGGCACCATGAATGAGGTGCTTCAGGGAATCATCGATTTTGATAATATCAGGATCGGATATATCCCCACCGGCTCCAGCAACGATTTTGCGAGAGCCCTGAAATATCCCAAAGATCCGGTCAAGCAGTTGGAGAGCATCTTCGATTGTACGGAACCCTTTCCGGTAGATATAGGATTACTCACATATCTGGATGCGGTTGATGATGCGGGCAATCCCGTGACGATTAATAGGCGCTTCGATGTAAGCTGCGGAATCGGATTCGATGCGGCTGTATGCGAAGAAGCAATGCATACCGACGGCATCAAGGGGATGCTCAATAAGCTGAAGCTCGGTAAGCTGACTTACCTGGCCATAGCGCTCAAGCATCTGCTGGCGAAGACCGGAGTGAGCGTGACCTACACGATAGATTCGCAGGATCCGGTCAAACTTTCGCATTTTCTGTTCATCGCTGTGATGCAGAACAAATACGAGGGCGGAGGTTTCATGTTCTGTCCCGACGCAGATTCCACTGACGGGCTCCTTGACCTGTGCGTAGTGAGTGTGAATAGCAGAGCAAAGGTCCTGCTTGGCATACCGCTTGCTTTCAAGGGTAAGCATACGATCATCAAGGGAATCGAATGCAAGCGTGCTTCGAAGGTAAGGATCAGAACGAGCGGACCGCTATGGGTACATACAGACGGAGAGGTTCACAGAAAGAGTAAGGACTTTACGGTCGAGACTCTTCCGAACAAACTGATGCTGCTCAGATGAGCATATCTAAAACAAAGATTAAGGCATCGCGCTTTTTGCGGCGCGGTGCCTTTTTATATTCATATGTGATCTGCCTGACGGCCAAAAGTTTAGTGCATGAATACGTTGTATATGCTGATGAAGTGGCAGATGCTTCCGGCCATAACGAACAGATGGAAGATTTCATGCGATCCCCACATGCTCTTTCTGCTGTTAAAGCGGATCAGCTTGAGCGCATATATGATCCCGCCGACCGTGTAGATCACGCCGCCCGTATAGAGCCATACGAGAGTGGATGTCGATACATGGGGGATGAGAGAGGGCATCGCAAATACAACTACCCAGCCCATGGCTATGTACATGATGGAAGATACCCATTTAGGACAGGTTACCCACACAAGCTTAAACATCATACCTGCAAAAGCTATGCCCCAGACAACGCTTAAGAGTACGGTCCCTTCTTTTCCCATCGCACATACGCATATCGGCGTATAAGTTCCGGCGATCAATACGAATATCATCATATGATCGAGGCGTTTGAGGCGCATTCCGGCTTCTCCGGCCAGATCAAAGCAGTGATAAGATGCGCTCGCACCGTACAGGGATATCATGCTGAGCATGAATACGGACAATGCGATCAGATCCGTCATCGTTGCGCCCGATGCCGAAGCATGTATCAGCAGAACGGGAGTGAACAGTATCGCACAGACACATCCGATGAAATGAGTCAGTGCGCTCACGGGATCCTTGGCTCTGAATTGCTGACGGCCGTTTATGAGATTTAGATTTTCCCCTGAAAAACTTACGATATTCGATGATGCAGTTGCGCTTACCATAACAAAAGTTACCTCCAAACATCTAAGCGGTTATTAAAAAACCTATTATAAGTATATATTATCCGCATGCAATATCCCTGTCAAGAGTTTTTCGAAAACCTGTCAAAAGATTATTATTGCGAAACGTCGTTTTCAGTGGTAAAATTAATATACTTTTCACCCTTTTTTGAAAGCATAGGAGATCATATGGTCATCAAAACCGAGTACATCTCGAAGGAATTCGTGCTCCCCGGGTATTCCGAGATCCCCGGAGTAGGTCTTTTTCTCGAGCAGGTTTCAAAGTATATCAACGAGTATCTCTCGCCTTTAGGAGAGCCGGAACTCACCGGGTCCATGATCAGCAACTATGTCAAAAAGGGGATAATCGACAACCCTGTCAAGAAGCAGTACGGCAGGGAACAGATCGCTTACCTTATATATATAGCCATAGCCAAAACGGTGCTTTCGCTGGAGGATATCACCACTATGATAGAGCTCCAGAGAGAGAACTGTGATGTGGAGACAGCCTATGAGTACTTCAGGACCAGGTTTATGGAGATACTTGAGGCGGTATTTACATCAGGCGCGATCGATGTGTCCGGAAAAGAAACGCTCGTAAAGACCCTGGCTCAGAACATGATGATAACCGCAGCGCATAAGATTTATCTGGATTTGACTTTTGACGGGATAAGATCCGGCAACAGGGCATCGGATGAAAAAGGCGATTGATGTCATAATCTCGAAAATTAAAAAGAACGGCAGCGGAAATCTGGCCGCGTCATTGCTCATGACGCTGTTCTTTGTTTCGCTGAGCATAATTTTCTATTATTTTCTATATAATTCCATAAAAGAAAACATAATAAACGAAGACAAGATCACAGCCAAGCAGTCCGCATCATTATATGAGAACTATCTGGTCAGAGGAATGGATATCGTTGAGTATGAATCTTATCAGATAGAAGATATGGTGCAGGCCGGGGAATCCGCTTCTGCGATCAAGGATCATGTGACATATTCAACAAACATCATAATCGAATCCGTGGACGGAGACTCCACCGGATTGTACGCTTATATAGGCGGAGAATATATCGACGGAGCGGGATGGGTACCCGAGGAAGGGTATGATCCTACAACGAGACCCTGGTATCAGGCCGCCATGACGCATCGCGGGAGATTAACTTTTGTCGATCCTTATGTGGATGCACAAACCGGAAATGTCATGATGACCATGGCCAAGACACTCGGTGATTCTTCCAATGTCATAGCACTGGACATGAGCCTTACGGAGCTTCAGGAAATCACGGATGAGCTGGCGGGCAGCGATGATGATCAGACACTTTTCCTGGTTGACAGTTCGGGCTCCGTAGTAGCCCATCCCGACCGTGCGATGATCGGAATGAGTTATCTGGATATGCCCAACGAACTGACCGGATTCATCATCAATATGGTCCTTCACGGAAATGACGGTTACTTTGAGACCATGTATGCAGGAGAGCAGTATATGGTTTATTCGGAGAAACTGGCCGGGTACTGGTATTGTATATCCGTGACAGAAGCGCGTGATAACTTCAGCATTCTCAGGATACTTCTGGCTGTAACAGCCATACTCGTGATCACGACACTGCTCATATGTGCGATGCTGTTCATGAACCTTTCTCACGGAAAGCAGAATACGGATCTGCTTAACCTGCGTCTGTCTACAGCAGCTGATATCTATATGTCCATGCATGACATAGATATTGAGAATGACCTGATATATGCGATAAAGACGGATACGGAAGAAGAGAAGAAAGTAAAAGATAAGATACGTGAACATGCACAGGCTGATCTGAATACTGCGATGGATATCCTGGTTGATGAGATGTCCAAACCGCTCATGCTTGATTTCGTTAACTTAAGTACGTTGGATGAACGCATGCACGGACAGAAGACGATCACGGCGGAGTTCCTTAATCATAAGAATAAATGGTGCCGTGCGAGGTTCATAGTATCCGAAAAAGATAAAAACGGCAGGATCATAGATGTGCTTCTCCTGTTCGAGAAGATCGATGCGGAGAAACGCAGCCGCGATAAGCTTCTGTACATGTCTCAGACCGACAGCATGACCGGCATCAATAACCGCGGATGCGGCGAGCGCAAGATAAGAGAACAGATGAGTAACGGCATCGGCGGCATGTTCGTCCTGATCGATATCGACAAGTTCAAGTGTATCAATGACACATACGGCCATGATGTCGGAGACATAGTCATCATTGCTGTGGCCAATGCATTAAAGAATGCTTTCAGAAGTTCCGACACCGTGATGCGTCTTGGCGGCGACGAATTCGCTGCATATGCGAGGGGAATCTTAAGCAGAGAAGCTGCGGCGGATGTCATAGACCGTCTTCTTAAGAATATTGATTCGCTGGCTATCTCCGAACTTGCGGGGAAGAAAGTATGCATCAGCGCGGGTGTATCGTTCTTCGCTCCCGATGATGATATCTCGTTTGAAGAACTCTATAAACGGGCTGACAGATGCACTTACGAAAGCAAGGAGCATGAGGGGAATTATGTTTCTTATTATTCTTAGTTTACCGGATTAGCATTTTTTCTTATTATATGTTATATTTTTCATTTGGGATCAGTTGTACACCCACTGCAGATTTGAAAGGACGTAGACATGATCAATGTTGCTGTACTTGGATATGGCACCGTAGGAAGCGG
The DNA here is from genome assembly GCA_017620155.1 of Lachnospiraceae bacterium. Taxonomy (GTDB): domain Bacteria; phylum Bacillota; class Clostridia; order Lachnospirales; family Lachnospiraceae; genus XBB2008. The sequence goes on from JAFZQY010000065.1 coordinate 4,844, forward strand.
CGTCGTAGAAGTGATCGAAACCAACAAAAAGGACATAGAGCGTAAGATCGGCGCATCCATTCAGGTAAAATACATACTCGATCTGCGTGATTTTCCGGGCGACCCTTATGAGGATAAGGTCGTTCATGATTACGAGGAGATCGTAAACGATCCGGAAGTCAGCATTATATGTGAGACCATGGGCGGAATGGAGCCTGCATATGCTTTTACCAAGAAGGCACTGTCGAAAGGTATAAGTGTATGTACTTCCAATAAGGAACTTGTGGCTGCTCACGGTCCCGAACTCATACATCTGGCACAGTCAAATAAGTGCAATTACATGTTCGAAGCCAGCGTAGGCGGCGGCATCCCGATCATCAGACCCATGAACAGTGCTCTTACAGCAGAGCATATAGATTTCATGATGGGCATATTAAACGGCACCACCAACTATATCCTTACTCGTATGGATGAGGACGGCGCCGATTTCCGTGACGCCCTGAAAGAGGCTCAGGAGCTCGGTTATGCGGAAAAAGATCCCACTGCCGACATCGAAGGATATGATATCAGCCGTAAGATTGCGATCCTTTCATCGCTCGTCTGCGGTCACTATGTAAATTACGAAGATGTATATACTGAAGGTATAACGAAGATCACAGCTGATGACATCAAATATGCGAAAGCGATGAACAGAGTCATCAAACTGCTCGCTGTAAGCCGTGAGATCAAAGGAAAACTGTTCGTTATGGTAGCGCCTTTCATGGTAAGCAGGGATCATCCCCTGTATATGGTCAAGGATTCATTCAATGCCATATTCATCCATGGTAATACCCTTGACGATACGATGTATTACGGACGCGGAGCAGGCAAGCTTCCGACCGCAAGTGCCGTAGTTGCCGATGTGGTGGATTGTGCGAGACATATAGGCAAGTGCATCACCATCCTTTGGGATGATGAAAAAGTAGAGCTCACCGATGCCAATAAGCTCAGAAGCCAGTATCTTGTCAGGGTACCTGCTTCGGAGAAGGCAGCAGCTGAGAGCGCATTTAAGATAAGCGAAGTGGTGGATGCAGGTTTTGCGAATGAGTTCGCGTTTGTCACAGAAGAGATCGACCACGATGAATATGAAGAAGCCGCCAGGAAGGCGGGCAGTGTGATCAGCAGGATCAGACTTGTATAAATAATCAGAGAAGAGATAACGGTCATGGTAAAAGTAGTCAAATTCGGAGGAAGTTCACTGGCGGATGCGGATCAGGTAAAAAAAGCCGCCGCCATTATCAAAGAAGAGAAGGAGAGACGTTATGTAGTTCCGTCTGCTCCGGGCAAAAGAACATCGGGCGATACCAAGGTTACCGATATGCTCTATCAGACATATGATCTGGCAGAATCGGATCAGAACTTTGATAAAGAACTCCTTGCCATCAAGGCAAGATACGATGAGATAGTCTTTGGGCTCGGTCTTGATTTTTCACTGGATTACGAGTTCAGGACCATTAAGGAGAACTTCAAGAACAAGGCAGGAAGAGACTATGCGGCTTCCAGAGGCGAATATTTAAACGGCCGTATCATGGCAGCATACCTTGATTATGAGTTCGTTGATGCCGCAGAAGTCATCAGATTCGATGAGGACGGTACTTTTGATCCTGATACTACCGCCAAATTGATGAAGAAGCGTCTGGATAAGACAGATAATGCAGTTATTCCCGGATTCTACGGCGCATATGCTGACGGACGGGTCAAGACCTTCTCAAGAGGCGGATCCGATATAACAGGTTCGATAGTTGCCGGAGCCATCAAGGCAGATGTATATGAGAACTGGACCGATGTGAGCGGATTCATGGTTGCGGATCCCAGGATCATCGATAATCCCGAAAGCATAGATACCATCACTTACAGAGAACTTCGCGAGCTTGCATATATGGGCGCGAGCGTTCTTCATGAGGATGTTATCTTCCCCGTTCGTAAAGAAGGCATTCCGATCAATATAAGAAACACCAACGATCCGAAGGCATCAGGCACATGGATCGTGGAGAGCACCTGCCAGAAATCCAAGTATGTCATCACCGGTATCGCAGGTAAGAAAGGTTTCTGCTCGGTCAATATCGAAAAAGATCTGATGAACTCCGAGATCGGATTCGGCCGCAAGGTCCTTCAGGCATTTGAGGATTACGGACTTTCATTTGAGCATGTTCCTTCGGGAATCGATACACTCACCGTATTCGTTCATCAGGATGAGTTCATGGATAAGGAGCAGCAGGTAGTAAGCGCGATCCACAGACTTGCAGATCCCGATACCATAGATATCGAATCCGATATAGCTCTGATAGCGGTAGTGGGACGCGGAATGAAGTCCACGAGAGGTACTGCGGGGCGCATCTTTTCTGCGCTGGCTCATGCCAATGTCAATGTCAAGATGATAGATCAGGGTTCGTCCGAGCTTAATATCATCATCGGCGTGGCCAATCAGGATTTTGAGGCTGCCATCAAAGCCATTTACGATATCTTTGTAACGGCAGCAGTATAAGAGCTGTTCAATACGAGAAATAACAGCGGATTCCCGGCTAAATGCCGGGAATTCATATTTTCAGATAATTTATATATTTTTTATAAAAATGTGTTGACAATTAGAATTAAGATGATATAATTAACTCATAAAGAAGCAGAGAGGAGATAAAAAAACAAAAAATAGGACTCTAAGAAAGAGGTAAAGTCCAATGGGATTTATGACATAGATCAATTGAATATGGAACGCTAACATCCAAAATGTATCGAGTGCATAATGAATAAAAGTGGTAAAGAAGCTTACAGAGTATAAGCCGCCACAGATATCTGAATATCAAATTCATGCGAGAGGGTACAGGATCAGCAGACGGAGGATAAGTCCATTGGATACGTCATTTAAGTAGCGGGTGTCGATCAGATAGAATCGATGCCCGCCACTTCTTTTTGTGCGCGTTTTATGATAAAATGGCACATGGCAATCCGTCCATGGATTGCCGGACATGTGCTCCGTTAATCCGTTAACTGCACATGGTGGTCCATCCGTGGACCGCCAAACATGTGCTCCGTTAATCCGTTAACTGCACATGGCAATTCTAAGGAGGTAGTTTTATGTCCGCTTTACTTGAGATCAGGCAGCTCCACGCCAAAGTCGAGGATACCGAGATATTAAACGGTATCGATCTTACGATAGGCAAAGGAGAAGTACATGTCATAATGGGACCCAACGGCGCCGGCAAATCGACGCTCGGCTCCTGCATAATAGGCGATCCCAGATATATCAAGACCGGCGGGCAGATCCTTTTTAAGGGTGAGGATATAACCGACGAGGCTACGGATAAGATATCCAGGATGGGCCTGTTTCTTTCTTTCCAGAATCCGATCGAGGTTCCGGGTATCACGCTTGCCAATTTCATACGTACCGCACTGGAACTTAAGACAGGCGAACGTATCCGCATGTGGGATTTCCGCAAGGAACTGGAGAAGACCATGAAGCTCCTTAACATGGATACGGCGTATGCCGACAGAGACTTAAATGTCGGTTTTTCCGGCGGTGAGAAAAAGAAAGCCGAGATCCTGCAGCTTCTCATGCTTAAGCCCGATCTGGCGATCCTGGACGAGACCGATTCGGGACTCGATGTCGATGCCGTTCACATCGTATCCAAGGGCGTGGAAGAGTATAAGAAGCAGGTGGGCGGAGCGCTCATCATCATAACCCATTCCACACGCATACTGGAGGCTTTAAAAGTTGACAAGACTCATGTGCTTGTCGACGGAAAGATAGTTGATGACGGCGACGCATCCCTGGTTGATGAGATAAATGATAAGGGCTTCGAACGCTTCATGTGCTGTGAAGACTGCAAGAACGAAGACTGCGAAGTTAAGAAGAAGTTAAAAGCATGAAAGAAAAGACACAGGTTGAAGATATAGACAGCAGTCTGTATGACTTCAGATTTGAAGATGCGGATTCCTATAAGGTCAGCGAAGGCCTGACCGAGGATATAGTGCTTCAGATCTCCGAAGAAAAAGGCGATCCTGAATGGATGCGCGATTTCAGGCTGAAGTCTCTCAAACTGTATAATGAGATATCCGTTCCCGAGTGGGGACCGTCTATAGACGGACTGGATATGGATAATATCGTGACATATGTCCGGCCCAATACCGAGCGTATGCACACAAGCTGGGAAGATGTGCCCTCCGATATCAAGGAGACATTCGACCGTCTGGGAATCCCCGAGGCGGAGCGGAAGTCTCTTGCAGGTGTGGGCGCACAGTATGATTCCGAAGTCGTATATCACAATGTGCGTGAGGAGGTTGCCGCACAGGGCGTAGTATATACCGATATCGAAAGTGCTCTTCACGGCGAATATGCCGACATGATACAGAGCCATTTCATGAAACTGGTACCTCCGTCCGATCATAAATTCGCTGCTCTTCACGGTGCCGTATGGAGCGGCGGATCTTTTGTGTATGTACCTAAGGGCGTGCACTTAGACATCCCGCTTCAGTCATATTTCAGACTTAATGCTAAGGGCGCGGGGCAGTTCGAGCATACCCTGATCATAGTAGAAGAAGATGCATATCTTCACTTCATAGAAGGGTGTTCGGCACCCAAGTACAATGTTGCCAATCTCCATGCCGGATGTGTGGAACTCTATGTCGGCGACAGAGCGACGCTTCGCTATTCCACGATCGAGAACTGGTCCAAGAACATGTATAACCTGAATACCAAACGTGCTACCGTCGGAGAGGATGCGAAGATAGAATGGGTATCGGGTTCGTTCGGATCGCATGTTTCATACCTTTATCCCATGAGCGTTCTTAACGGAAAAGGCGCACGGAGTGAGTTTACCGGCGTTACTTTTGCTGGAGAAGGACAGGACCTTGACACCGGTACCAAGGTCGTTCATAACGCACCTGAAACATCTTCATATGTAAATACGAGATCGATCAGCAAGAGCGGAGGCATCAATACCTTCCGCAGCGCTGTAGTTATCGGAAAGAATGCTCACGGCTCCAAATCTGCGGTATCATGCGAATCTTTGATGGTCGATGATATCAGCAGGTCGGATACGATACCCTCCATGGATGTCAGATGCGCCGACGCCGATGTGGGACACGAGGCGCGTATAGGCCGCATCAGCGATGATACGGTATTCTATCTGATGAGCAGAGGCTTATCAGAGGAAGATGCCAAAGCGCTCATAGTCAGAGGCTTTGCGGATAACGTAAGCAAGGAACTTCCGCTCGAATATGCGGTAGAGATGAACAATCTCATAAGTCTGGAAATGAAAGGGAGCATAGGATGATGAACATAAACAGACTCCCTGCCAGAACATGGGAGTGGCTTAGAGTAAATGAAAGTAAGCTTGAAGAAGCGCCTGCGGTCACAACTTTTGAATACAGGGAAGAAAGACCGGATGATATAAGACGCGAGGCCGGTGTCTTTGCTGAGCTTAGGACAGGCCTCGGAGATGAGTTTAATGAAGCGGTAAAAAGCGCCGGCCTTACGGTTAATTCATATTCCGTAGATGACGGCACAGCAGCCGGAAAACCTCTTTATCTGGATTTTGATATCAAGTCTGGAGATAAAGCAGCCAGCCTGATCAATTACGAGATAGGAAAAGGTGCTTCATGCACCGTGATCCAGTTCATAAGTTCACAGAAAAAAGAAGGCGAAAGCAGCTTCATTTTGCAGAATAAGTATCATATATCCGAGAAAGGAAGCCTGACGCTTGTCCAGGTACAGAACCTGGGCGGTGACAGCGCATTCATAAACGACTGCGGCGGCGTATGTGAGGCCGGAGCGCATTTTCACAGGATTCAGATCGTCTTAGGCGGCGGAACGACATATATGGGCGAGTTCTGCTCGCTTGACGGAGATAAGAGCACTTATAAGTGCGACTTGGGATACAGGATAGAAGGAAGCCACAAGCTGGACATGAATTATGTGGCTGATCATAACGGACGGCTCAGCGAGAGTGATATCAATGTTCTGGGCGTTATGTCCGATAAGTCCGCGAAGACATTCAGGGGAACCATAGATTTCCATAAGGGATGTGCGGGAGCCAGGGGCGCAGAGCTTGAAGAAGTGCTGCTTCTTAGTGATGATATAGTCAATAAGACTGTTCCGCTGATCCTTTGCGACGAAGAAGATGTGGAAGGCTCGCACGGCGCTACGATAGGCCAGCTGGACGAGAATCTGCTTTTCTATATGAAGTCCAGAGGAATAGAGGAGAAGGATATATATGCCATGATGGCGCAGGCCAGGGTCGATGCCGTAGCGGAACTTATAGATGATGAGAAGACGCGCGAGCGGATACATGAACTGACCGGCCGGGATGAAGATTGATATGACGGATACAGATATCCGTATCAGAAGCGAGTTTCCTCTGATACAGGAGAACAGAACCATATATCTGGATAATGCGGCCACCACGCAGAAACCTGCGTGCGTACTCGATGCAGTCAGGGATTATTACGAAAGGCATAATGCCAATCCCATGAGAGGCTTATATGAGCTAAGCATGGAGGCTACCGCAGCTTATGAAGATGCCAGACTTAAGACTGCCGAGCTGATAGGCGCAGCGCAGCCTGAGGAGATCATCTTTACCAGGAATGCAACGGAGAGCCTTAATCTGGTCGCGTACAGCTATGGTTTACATAATATCAAAGCCAGCGATGAGATCATAGTGAGCGTCGCCGAGCATCATTCCAATTTCCTGCCCTGGAGAAATGTTGCGGACAGGACAGGTGCGAAAGTAGTCTACTTTGACTGCGAGCCTGACGGATCGTTTGATACGGATAAGCTTGCCGGTCTTCTTAACGAACATACGAAGCTTGTTGCGATCACGCATGTATCCAATGTGCTGGGCCGCATTAACGACATAAGGACCATCGCAGATATGGTTCATTCGGCAGGCGCCGTGATAGTAGCGGACGGATCTCAGTCCGTTCCCCACATAAAGACCGATGTGAAGGATCTTGATGTGGATTTCTTCGCTTTTTCCGGGCACAAGATGTATGCCCCCATGGGCATAGGTGTGTTATACGGACGAAAGAAACTGCTCGATGCAATGCCGCCCTTCCTCTACGGCGGGGAGATGATAGAGAGCGTCACCAAAGAAAGAATAACTTACGCCGAGGTGCCCCATAAGTTTGAAGCAGGCACCGTTAATGCCGGCGGAGCAGTAGGATTATCCGCGGCCATAGATCTCGTGAACAGATACGGGTACGATCTTATGGAAAGCCGCGAAAGAGAACTTACGAAGCATGTGTTTGACGCTATGTCCGATATGCCTTATGTAACGATCATCGGCTCTCAAAAGAGCGAAGAGCATGTGGGCATCATAGCATTCAAGGTAGAGGGCGTTCATCCGCATGACGTGACGGCCATTTTCTCCGAAGAGGGGATCGCCGTGCGTGCGGGACATCATTGTGCGCAGCCGCTGCATAAACATATCGGGATAATGTCCAGTACGAGAGTCAGCTTTGCTTTTTATAATACTTTGGAAGAAGCTGACAGGTTCCTTAATGTACTGAGCTCTATCCGCGGGAGGATGGGAATTGTCTGAGACATTCTATAATGAGATCATAAATGAGCATAATCTGCGTCCATATCATAAACACAGTATAGAGGGCGCGAACTTTACGCTTGAGGGAGTCAATCCTTCCTGCGGTGATGATATAATCCTTAATCTGGTGGTAGATGATGACGGCATCATTAAAGATGGCGCATATGAGGGAGAAGGCTGTGCGATCTCTCAGGCATCGGCTGATATCATGCTCGACCTGGTCATAGGTAAGAGCAAGGAAGAAGCCTTAAGGCTCGCGGATATATTCATGCGCATGATCAAGGAAGGCATCACCGATGAGGAAAAAGACGAACTCGAGGAGGCCGGGATCCTGGAAAGCGTATCCCATATGCCTGCGAGAGTTAAGTGTGCAGTGCTCGGATGGCGTACTATAACCGAGATGTTCACTGAAGCAGAAGAAGAGTAACGCATTTAGGAGACCATGTAGAGATGAGAAAATCCCGAAAGGTTGACGAATCTAAATTTGACTTCATAGAAGAATACGCAAAGGCTGTTGAAGAGGCTGAGGCAACTTCGCCCGTGGAGGAGACTGCGGAGGAGTCCGTCGAAGAGACGGCGGAAGTTGCCGAGACTGCCGGAAAGGCTGCTGAGGCCGCTGTAGATGCTGAGGAAGCCGTTGATGGCGCTGAGGCTGCCGGCGAGACTGCTCCGGATCATGTTCCGTTTGAAAATATCAGGTCTGAGCAGGTTGAACTTACCGAGGCTGACGAACTGATGGAAGAGGACGAGGATGACGAGGAAGAGATCGACATAAACTCTCCCGAGTATAAGCGCACGCTTAGACACAAGAGACGTGTGCGCAACCAGATCCTGGCTTATATAAGCATGCTCCTTATCCTGCTCATTATAGGCGGAGGCATAGCATACGGAGCATATACTCTTAAAGGCGTACTGGATTCCAGGAAAGCAGAAGAAGAGGCTGCCAGACTTCAGGCAGAGGCAGAGGCGCAGACACAGCAGGAAATCGTAATAGAGCCTCCTGAATCCGTAGTGGAACAGACCGAGCCCGAAGAGGCTTTTGAAGAAGAGGAAGTGGTCGAAGAGGAAGTCGATTACCTCGAGGAGATGGTCGTTGATACCATAAGCCAGATGACCATCGAGGATAAAGTCGCACAGCTCTTCATGATCACTCCCGAGTCGCTTACCGGTGTAGCCGCTGCGACCAAGGCAGGCGAAGGTACCAGAGATGCTCTGGGTCAGTATGCGGTAGGCGGACTCGTATATGACAGAAAGAATATTGAGTCAGAAGACCAGCTTACAGAACTCATAGAGAATACCCGTAACATGAGTAAGTACGATCTTTTCCTGGCCATAACGGAGGCAGGAGGAGAGTACAGCGTATTATCCGGCAGTTCCTTAGGGGATATACCTGCAGTGGATTCACCGGCCGATATAGCAGCTGGCGGAGATACATCTAATGCATATAATGCAGGTGTCACGATCTCCAGTTATATGTCATACTTCGGATTCAATCTTGATATGGCGCCTAACGGATCTATGACCACCGATGAAGCGTCGGTATCAGCTGCGGTAAGCTACGGAGCAGATGAAGCCGTGGCGACAGATATGATCAGCCAGATGATTAGCGGACTTCAGACAGGCAAGGTTAACGCCTGCATCACTGACTTCCCCGGCACAGGAACCATTACGGAAAAGACTGCAGACGGAAAAGTTGAATCGGAGCTCAGCGCGGACGAGTTATCTGCGCAGATGCTTCCTTACATAACCGGTACGGCAGCAGGCGCACGCTTAGTACGCATCAACAACGTTACATATACAGCAGCCGATGCAAGCGGCATGCCCGCATCGCTCTCCGAATATGTGATAGGAAAGCTTCTGCGCGGGGATATGGCTTTTGACGGAGTGGTAGTTACTGCACCCCTTAATGAAAAGGCCATAACCGAGAACTATACATCAGCCGAGGCGGCTGTATATGCACTGACTGCGGGCGCGGACATCCTGTATATGCCCGATAACTTCGAAGAGGCATATAACGGCCTGTTGGAAGCCGTATCAAACGGAACCATACCCGAGAGCAGGATAGATGAATCGCTTGACCGTATCTTCCGCGTAAAACTGTCCGTTTACATCGATTAAAAAAATCCTCTGTTCGGACAAATAATTGTTGACACGGATAGGGGTGTTTGATAATATATTTATTGCGTTGTGCATAAGCCAATGTAAAATGCGATAGTGGTACAGCTGGTAGTACGTCGCCTTGCCAAGGCGAAGATCGCGGGTTCGAGTCCCGTCTATCGCTCTAAAGCTAAATTGGCAAGAGCCTTGAAAACACTAAGTTTCAAGGCTCTTTTATTATGTCATTTTTGCGTATATTTTTTAACTTTTTTCGTATAAACCTTCACAATCCCTTTTTGGGTTTGGATATATGGATAAAAGAGGAAAACTCAGGAAATGCGATAAAACCGCATGTTTATCATGCTTTATTGATGTTTAGGATGGACAAGATGGCTTAGATGATACTTGTGTTATTAGGCTATGGTGGTCATACAATGATCCCGTCTATCGCTCTAATAGAAAATGGCAAATCTTGCTCGTGATGGGTGAGTAACCGCACGGGCAAGGATTGGTGGCAATGACATAGATGATACAAATGTACGATTAGACGATTGGGAAAAACCGCGTAAATACGGCATTGTTGACGGTAAATTATTGACCGTAGTAGTATATTAGAAGGTGAGTCTCTCTTTTGGAGGGGCATAAATTTTGACACGAGGAGACAGACATGAAGCGTAGAATTAATAGCCTGATTAGTGTTCTGATGATAACTATATTTCTGGCTACCAGCATTATCCCTTCAATAACAGCAAATGCAGATACCAGAACAAAATTAGCCACACCTACCAATGTTCGTTGGATAGATGGCACTACCGCTACTCTTGCATGGGATGCAGTACCCAATGCACATCATTATTCCATGGAAATCTACAAAGAAGATGGTTCATTATCTGGATCCGCATCGACAATCGATGCATCTACAAGTTTGGATATG
>JAFZQY010000066.1 GCA_017620155.1 Lachnospiraceae bacterium
ATCGACTCCGAGATCGGTGAACTCAGCTACGGCTTTTACGAATTCGGGTTTCGAACCGGTGAGCGTGAGGATCATGGTCGTGCAATAGCATCCCAGATCGTACATCGCTCCGCCGCCGAACTCCTTATGCAGACGGAAATCCTCTTTATAACCCTGCGTTATGAATGCGGATTCGATATAATCCACATCACCTATTATACCGCTTTTTACGTCATTAAGAAGACTTTCGACATAAGGACTGTGAAGATATGCATATGCCTCCATGAGATAGACGCCGTTCTTCTCGGCGGTCTCGTACATCTTCCGGGCTTCATCGGCATTCAGGGCCAGCGGCTTCTCGCACAGGACATGCTTTTTGTTCTCAAGCGCGGCCAGGACCCATTTAAGATGAAGGTCGTTGGGAAGCGGGATATATACAGCCTCCACCTCGGGATCGGCTATCAGTTCATCATAGCTTCCGTATGCTTTTTCAAAACCGAATTCTTCTTTGAATGCTTCGGCTTTGTCTTTATTTCTTCCCGCTATCGCATAAAGCTCGCAGTGCTCGGCGATCTTCATACCCGGGATCGTACATCCGCGTGCGATATTGGCGGTTCCGAGAACACCCCATTTTACATTTTCCATGACTATTCCACCTTCAAATACGTGGTCCGGTATCGCGGACCGTCATTATGATCAATCCAGGATCTCGGCTGCTTCCTTCATGAGTTCGATGATCGGCAGATGCTGAGGACATACCCTCTCGCACTGTCCGCATGCGATGCAGTCGGACGCCTTGCCGCTCCTCTGGGTCAGTCCCGAATAGAAGTTCTTGGATCTCCAGTCATCGGGATAACGGCGCAGCGTATTGATAGTCCTGAACACATCGGGGATGCTGATCTTCATCGGGCAGCCGTCGCAACAGTATTTGCAGGCCGTGCATCCTATCTGGGGTATTCCCAGGATCTCTTCGGTAACTTCGTCAACGATCTTAAGTTCCTCGTCGCTCATGGGCTCAAAGTTCTTAAATGTGCCTATATTGTCTTCCATCTGTTCTTCGTTCGACATGCCCGAAAGGATCGTCATGACGCCGGGCAGCGAACCCACGAAACGAAGTGCCCATGAAGCCACGGATTTATCCGGGCGCGCGGACTTAAACTTAGCCTCGATCTCGGGTGCCATGCTGGCCAGCATTCCGCCGCGCACGGGTTCCATTACGATGATCGGGATGTTACGGTCGCGAAGGATCTCGTAGAGTCTCTGCGAGCGGACCACGGGATTGGTCCTGTCTAAATAATTAAGCTGGATCTGAACGAATTCAACTTCCGGATGCTTATCCAGGATCTCGACGAGAAGCTCGGGACTTCCGTGGAATGAGAAGCCGAAGTGTCTGATCTTCCCTTCTTCCTTCATCTTCATTCCCCAGCTGAAGCAATCATATTTTACATAGGTATCGTAATTGGATCCATCCTCGATCGAGTGGAGGAGATAGAGATCGAAATAATCTACCCCCGCTCTTTCAAGCTGCTCGTTAAAAAGCCTGTCCACATCCTCGGGCTTTCTGATCTCCCATGCGGGAAGCTTGGTCGCGATCATGAAACTCTCTCTGGGATAACGCTTAACGAGCGCCTCCCTTGCGGCAACCTCACTTTTTCCTCCGTGGTATACGTAAGCGGTATCGAAGTAGTTCATCCCCGCCTCCATATACTTATCCACCATGCGGCAGACATGCTCATGATCGATAACTCCGTCCTTTTCGGGCAGCCTCATCAGACCAAATCCAAGTTTCGGCATAACACTTAAATCAATGCTCATTTTGTTTTCCCCCTATAAGTATTTAAACGGAATTAACGGAACTCGTGTTATGCAGAATGTTCAGATAAGATTGTTTGGACTCCCACCGGTACGAGACCGAATGGGAGCCCATGTGCGTAAGCATAAACACAAATATATTTTACCACACTAATCTCCTGCTTCAAATACTCATGTTTTTGCTTGTATATCGCAGATTATGTGAGTATTATAAGGTTATGGATTACATAATCCCGTTATCGGGGGAAAGGGGAAGTCCGAAAGACTATTTCGGACAGGTTACAGGATCATGAAAAATATTATCAGACGTACGATCGGTCTCTTCATGCTGACAGTTGTTCTCGTTTTTTCATTCAGCGCCAAGGCCGATGCCTACAGCGAAAGACTCGACTACTTTGATTTCGAGCAGACCGTGGTAAAGATGGATGCGGGCAGCACACTCGATCTCAGGATCATCTCCTATTACGACTACACATATTATGTAGGTCCGCATACAAGTTCCGCCACTTATATGGAGTGCTCGTTCAAATCGGGAACCGAAACAGTCCGGCTTCACATCGGTCCGGATGAGACCGTCAAGAACATATTCTTCCACTTCTATCTGGATGATAAGAGAGTCGGGGACAACCTCGACGTGCATGATTGCATCGAAGTATATGTTCAGAACATCGATCCCGAAGCGGTAGCAAAACTCGACCAGAACAAGGCGGCTGTCGAGAAGCTCAGGACATTCTCAGGCAACACTGCCGAATTCAATGCTCTGTGCTATTACTACAACTACAAGGATCTGCGCGATGCTTTCGGGCCGAACGCAGAAGCGCTGCTCGATCACTGGAACACATACGGCAAGAATGAGAACCGGGTATCGAACATGTTGCGATAGCGCTCGAGAAAAAAGAAAACAGTCCGGTCATCAATCCGGATAAAAAAGCGGCTCGGACATCAGTCCGGGCCGTTTGTATTTACATGATGAGGAAGTCTGGAAAAGGCAAATATCGTGATCGCAACGCCGACCGCACAGACCGCGCTTCCGGTAAGAAGCATGACCGTTATGCTCGAGTGATCGAGGATCACTCCGCTGATCAGATTGGAGAAGACACCGCCGATGGTGATGGCGCTCGTGATGAACGCCTGTCCCTTCACCTGATCGAGTTCTTCCATCGTCTCGCTGACATAATACGCGCCAGCCGGAATGAATACCGCATATGCAAAAAGCTGGAACGACTGGCTTATGTACATTTCCGGCAATCCTTTTGCAAAAACAAGGATCAGGATCTTGATAAAGAATGCTATTCCCGAAATGATCAGAAGCTTATGTGCTCTGATCTTTTTTAATACGATTCCGATGAGCGCCATGACGGGAAGCTCAAGGATGGCCTGAAGGAAATTGGCAAATCCGAGTTCCGTTTCGTTGCCTCCCAGATGTCTGATGATCTGGATCATGAAGTCATTGATCATGTTGTGCGCGAAGAAAAAGCATATCGCACCGATCAGGAACAAAACGAACGCAGGGTATGTGCGCGCAAATTCCGGAAGAGAATTGTGCGCGGTTCCTTTGACTTCGGTTTCTTCTTCGGCTTCCTGATCTGCTGTGGATTCGGGCTTCTTAAACATCAGTATGAGCACGACGGAGACGGCCATCGTGATCAGGTTGCCCCACAGCAGGACCTTCACTCCGTTGTTCTCGACTATCCTTCCGATGAAAAGCGAGGTAACCGCAAATCCCGCGGATCCGAGTCCTCTGGCCAGTCCGTAGAAGATGTTGCATCCGGCCTTCTGATACTCGAAGCAAAGCGCGGTCATGACAGGCTGGTATGCGAACTGGATCATATAGATGAGCGCATACACCGCAAATATCACCGGCTTGTTGCCGTGTGCAAACATCAGGATCAGCGAACCGCCGAGAATGATCAGAACAGCGATCATGATGAAGCGCCTGTTCGTAAGATAACCCGGTTTATCAATGATGCCCGCTATGACCGGTTGAAGTACGGCCGACACGATATTCGCAAGCGCGAGCAATACACCTACCTCGGTGTTGTTGAAGCCGTTTGCGAGAAGGTATACAGCCGCATAGGCATGTATGGTGCAAAACGCCGCAAAATACGCAACGTTAAGCAGCGTATACTTGACTGTCCATTTCATTATTTCTTAAATAACCCCGATAAAAATCCGCCCGAATAAGGCTCTGTCTCCGAGGATACATATGTGTATCCCGTCTCAGTGATGACCTCTTTGATCTTTTCCGCAGACGGCTCATCAGGCGTAACGAAAACCGCCTCGTTGTCGGTGTGCGATGCAGACACTTTTTTCGCACCGGGAAATGCACCCGTGATTGCTTCCACGGTATGCTTCTCGCAGTTGCCGCACATCATTCCTTCGATCTTAACAGTTGTCTTGTACATATCCTTCTCCTTGCAAATCTGATTCATCTTGATCTTACAAAAGTCACACGGTTATCTTCCACTGCCTGCTGCCGGTATCGTAGTAAAGCTGTATGGTCCGCAGCATGCCCAGGACCGCGATGTTGCATTCGAAATAAAGAGTGCTGTTGCTCACAAAGACTCCGCCGGAGGTAGTGTAGGCACCTCTGTACGACATATCACGGTATGACTGTATCGTGTACGCATGATACTCGCCGTCATCTTCCACGATACGGACCCTGAGCGGGATTATCCCGCCGTCTTTATTGAACTGGCAGATCACGTCCACCGGTTCGGCAACACTGTGTTCCATACCTTCTCTCCCTGCCTCCGCCGCAGCGAATCTGCATCGCGCCACAACCGTTAAGCAGCAATACCACCTTGGCTCTGAGGGTATCTTCTAGTATAGAACATGTGTTCGATATATGTCAATGGCTGAATGACCGGGATTCCACCCAGAATTCAGAACAGCGTCAATATGCTCGTTGCGAGATTGAAGCAGCTGTGAAGTATCCAGCCGGGTACGATCGATCCGCCGCACCTTTTTTCATTCATCCAGCCCTCATACCATCCGATAAGACCGGGAAGCAGAGTGAGCAGGATACATGCGACCACGCTCTTCGTTACAAGTCCGAACGGAATGCCGTGCATGAGTCCGAACAGAACTGCCTGAACCGTATTTCCGACCATGAATCCGGCTTTTCTCTGGATGACTTTCAGGATGAATCCCCTGAAAAGGATTTCCTCGGACAGAGCGGTACGGATCACTGCATAGAAGATGACTGCAGGAAGCGCCGCAATTCCTTTTCCGGCAAATTCAGAACCGGCAGTCGTCACGCCTTCGGGAAGGTTCTTCGTAACCAGCATCATTGCTACGATATAGACTACTGCAACCGCTGCGGAAATCGCGATGAGCTTAGGCACGTTATCACACTTCGGTTTCTTCAGGCCTATCCATGAGAAGAAATTCTCAAGTTTCCGCGCAAAGATCAGCCATATGATAAAAGGCAGCAGCGTAAAAAGCAGTAACTGGACAACAGATCCGACAAGTTCGTTAAGTATCATTTTGCAATCTCCTCTGTTATCGTTTC